>CAZEAA010000033.1:20365-25726 GCA_964510015.1 uncultured Sandaracinaceae bacterium | reverse complement strand
GCGCCCTCGTGTTGAACCGCACCATCGCCCTCAAGGACTCCTGGGCGAAGGTCGCTGGCAAGAGCTGACGCGCGGGCTGCGCTGCGACCCCTCCCACCTCCGGGACTGGTGTTCGCTTGGCCGCTCATGCCATTGTTGGCCACGAGGCTGCGTGGTGGCGCAGCAGCGAGGCATCTCGTCGTGGAGGGTCAGTGAAGGAATGGAGCCAACATCTCGTCGCCCGCCCCGCGCCTCCCCGGCATCTGGCGCTGCTCGCGGTCGTCTTGGTGGCGGTGGTGGGTGCCCTGCTCGTGCTCATCCACCTGGGCGCGCAGATGATGGTGTCGACGCAGGCCTACATCACGGCCGAGGGCCACTACATCAAGGCCCAGAAGGACGCGGTGCGCTACCTCGAGCGCTACATCCGCACGGGCGACGAGCACCAGTGGCGTGCCTACGAGCGGCGCGTCGCCGTCCCGCTCGCGGACCGGCGCGCGCGTGAGGCGCTGCAGAGCCACCCGCCCCAGCCCGACGTCGCTGCTGCGGCCTTCGAGGAGGCGCTCAATCACCCGGACGACGCGGTGGCGATGGTCACGCTCTTCCCCTACTCGAGCGTGATCGACGAGATGGCCCGCGCCATCGAGATCTGGGAGGCGGGCGACGCCGAGGTGGCGCGGCTGGTGGTGCTCGCCGAGCGCGTGCGCGAGCGGCGCCTGGCCGGTGCACAGTGGGACGACTTCGACGAGGAGTACCACCAGCTCGAGTCGCTCAGCGCGCGCCTCGACGGCTTGGGGGTCCAGTTCTCGGCCAGCCTCAACGCCGGCTCCCGCCGCATCCGCGGGATGGTGCAGTCCAGCGTGCTGATCGCCGCGGCGCTGCTGGTCTTGCTCTCCATCGGTGGGGCAGCCCGGGTGATGTCGCGCACACGCGACCGCGACGACGCGCTGCGCGCGATGATCAACCACGGACACGACCTGCTCGCGCTGCTGGCGCCGGACGGGCGCTTCCTCTACGCGAACGGCTCGCTGCAGCGCCACTTCGGTTGGGACCCCGCCAAGTACCCCGCGCTCACGCTGCAGCAGTTCGTGGGCCCGGGGGGCACGGAGAGCGTGGCCCACCTGATGGCCTGCGGCTACACGTCGCAGGGCGGGGTGACCGAGAGCCTCGAGGTGCTGACCTGCGCGGGCGAGCCCATCGAGGTGGAGCTGACGCTCAGCCGCTTGCCCGTCCCGGCGTCGTCGCACCTCTTGTTGGTGACCGCGCGCGACGTCACCGAGCAGCGGGCGATGCAGGCCAAGGCCATGGCCGCGCAGCGCATGCAGAGCGTGGGGCGCCTGGCGGGCGGCATCGCGCACGACTTCAACAACATGCTGACGGCCATCATGGCCGGCGCCGAGCTGGGCAAGCGCCACGTCCCGAAGGAGCACCCCGCGTTCCAGGACTTCCAGATGATCCTCGAGGCGAGCAAGCGCTCCGCCAGCCTGGTGTCGCGCCTGCTGCAGTTCGCGAGCGCGCGCCCGATGGCGGTGCACAGCCTCTCGTGGCGCGACCTCATGGCCAGCGCCGAGCCCCTGATGCGGCGGCTCGTGGACGAGCGTGTGAACCTCGAGCTGATCTTGCCGCAGTCGTCGGTGATGGTGCGCGGCAACCCGACGCAGCTGGAGCAGCTGCTGCTCAACTTGGTGTCGAACGCGCGCGACGCGCTGGTGGACGGACAGGGCCAGATCCGCGTCGAGCTGCAGGTCCGTGACCAGCGCGCGCAGCTGATCGTGGAGGACAGCGGCACGGGCATCCACCCCGACATCATGGACCGCATCTTCGACCCGTTCTTCACCACCAAGGGGCCGACCGAGGGCACCGGGCTCGGCCTCGCCAGCTGTCACGGCATCGTGCGGCAGCACGACGGAACCATCGAGGCGCACAGCGAGCTCGGGCACGGCGCACGCTTCACCGTGGAGCTGCCGCTGGACGTGGAGGCCGTCGCGAACGAGCTCGAGACCGAGGCGGCGCTGGCCGCGCCCATCACGCTGATCCGGGGCGCGGGCCGACGTCAGACCCTGCTGTACGTCGAAGACGAAGACGCGGTGCGCCGCAGCGGCGTCGAGATCCTGAGGCGCTTCGGCTACACGGTGCTGGAGGCGGCTTCGGGCGAGCAGGCGCTCCAGCTGTTCGAGGCGCACGAGCGCGAGGTGTCCCTGGTGCTGAGCGACGTGGTCTTGCCGGGCATGCAGGGTGTGGAGATCCTGGACGCGCTGCGCGCCCGCGGCGCCTCGATCCCGTTCCTCTTCGTGTCGGGCTACCACGAGAGCCCCACGCTGCGCGCGCGCATGGAGGGGTCCAACGTGGCGTTCCTCAGCAAGCCCTACGACATGGACCAGCTGCGTGAGGCGCTCCACGCGCTGCTGCCGGCGCCGCAGCACCGGGATAGCTTCCTCGAAGAGCGCAGCGAAGCGCGCTGACCCGTGGTCGCACCGAAGCTCAGGCGGTGGCCGAGACTTCGCTGCGCGCCGGGATGAAGCTCATGGCGCGCTCTGCCAGCGCCGTGATGGTCAGCGAGGGGTTCACGCCCGGGTTCGCGGACACGGCGGCGCCGTCGATCACGTAGAGGCCGTCGTAGCCGAACACGCGGTGCTGCGCGTCGATCACGCCGTCGCTCGCGGAGCGGCCCATGCACGCGCCGCCGAGGATGTGCGCGGTGGACGGAGACCCAAAGAGCGTCTCGCTCACCATGCTGACCGCGATGCCCTTCACCTTCTCCGCGAAGCGCTGCGCGAGCTCCGTGGCGTCGGTCATGAACGCCTGCGGGGCGTCCTTCGGGTCGTCCAGCACGCTGACCAGCTGGCGCGTGAAGCCGTTCAGCGCGCTGCGCCCGAACTTGAGCGAGAGCGTCCCGTCGAGCGTGCGCATGAAGAGCAGCGTGGCCGTCTTCTCGGCGAACTCTTCGCGCGGGATGCTGTACGCACGCTTGATGAAGCCCGGGCGCTCTGCGAACTGCTTGAGCGCCCCGCCCAGGCGCGTGACGAAGTTCTTGCCGGGCGCGTGCGGCAGCACCATCCAGCGGAAGAAGTCGCTGCCGTGGCCGTAGCGCACCGGCTCGATGTGGCTGTGGTCGTCGGTGTGCAGGATGGACGTGATGGCGATGCCCTCGGCCATGTTGCCGTCCAGCTCGGGGGCCACCACGCCGAAGAGCGCCTCGCTGTTGGTGCGCACCGCGGAGCCGAGGCGGTCCGAGAGGCGCGGCAGGCCCTTCGGGTCTTCCTTCATCTTGAGCAGCAGCGGGACGGTGCCGAGCACGCCGCCCGAGAAGATCACGTTCGTCGCCTCGAAGACCTCGTCGGGCCCCTTGGTGATCGACGGCGTGGTCTCCACGCGATAGCCGCCGCCCGTCTTGGGGCGCACGGCCGTCACCTCGCGCTCGGGCATCACCACCGCGCCGGCCTTCTCGGCCAGGTAGAGGTAGTTCTGGTCGAGCGTGTTCTTCGCGCCCACGCGGCAGCCGGTCATGCACGCGCCGCACTGCGTGCAGCCCACCCGGTCGGGGCCGGCGCCATCGAAGTACGGGTCCTTCGCCTTCTTGCCCGGCTCGCCGAAGTACACGGCCACCTCGGTGGGTCCATAGTGGTCCTCGCGCCCCATGTCCGCCGCGATCTGCTTGATGATGGTGTCCTGGTAGGTGACCAGCGGATACGGCGTGGCGCCCAGCATGCGCTTGGCCGTGGCGTAGTGCGGCCGGAGCTCGGTCTGCCAGTCGGCCAGGTGTGCCCACGACTTGCTCTCGAAGAAGGCGGCCTGCGGGGTGGGCAGGGTGTTCGCGTAGGTCAGCGAGCCGCCGCCCACGCCCACGCCGTGCATGACCGTGACGTGGTCGAAGAACGACATCTGGAAGATGCCGTGGAGGCCGGCCGATGGCTTCCACATCCAGCGCTTGAGGTCGCGGTTGTCCTTCGGGAAGTCGCCCCTTCCGAAGCGCTTGCCCTTCTCGAGCACCAGCACGCGGTAGCCCTTCTGCGTGAGCCGATGCGCCGAGACGCTGCCCCCGAACCCAGAGCCGATGATGATGTAGTCGTACGTCATGCGAGTGCTATTGACTGTAGGTCAATAGCGCCAGAGCGCCAACCCCAAACCGCGATTTCGTGGGGGGCCGGTCAGTTCAGCACCAAGCACCCCAGCAGCCCCGAGCTGGTGTCCGACTCGTCGAGCTCCACTTCGTAGTCGTCTCCGTTGCGGTCCAGGATCACGTTGGCGGCGGCCAGGTGGTCGTTCACCGGGCTGCACGAGCCCGACCCGTCCACGTCCACGTACGACTCGAAGTAAGTGGAGTTCAGGATGGTGAAGATCTGGTTGAGGATGATGGTGGCGGTGCCGTCCGCTTGGATGACCGCGCTCACCACGGTTCCCGACAGCGCACCCAGCCGCGCGCGGATCGTCATGCCCGCGTAGTCGTCGAAGCCCGTGAGGTGGATGGTCACGTTGCCCGTGGGCCCTGCGTCCACGTCCACGCCGTCGTCCACGAGTGGCGCGTCAGTCACGTCGCCGTCCATCACCGCCTGGTCCGTGCCTTGATCCGTGACGGCCCCGTCGAGGCTCCCGCGCTCGAGCACCACGCCGCCCTCGATGCAGCCCGCGAGGCCGAGAGACGCGACGGCCATCACTGCCACCCGAGCCGTCATCGCGAGCATCGCCACCCGAGCCACCCGTGCCAGTGGGCGGTGGGTGAGCTGCTCTCGCTGCCGTGCGGCGAGACGTTCAGAAGGCATGGACCACCCCCAGCGCAAGCGCCGCACGAAATCCGGACACAGCGACACTCGTGGAGTCGGTGTTGTCGACCGCCTCGGCGCGGCTCCCGACGAGCACGCCGCCCAGCTCGAGGTCCACGCGCAGCGCCCAGCGGTCCACCACGAACCAGCTGGCGACCGCGCGCGCGAAGAGGTCCACGTGCGGCGAGCGCAGACGCGTGGCCTCGACGTCGTCGGCGTTCGGCTTCCCGCGCCAGAAGAGACCCCCCACGCGCGTGCCCCCGCCCACGGCGAGGTCGACAGCCGAGCTCTGCCACAGCGATCCCAGCGCGCTGACATCGAGCGCGAACGACGTGACCACGGCCCGTCCGAGCCGCACGTGCCGACCCCCGCGCTCCAGCTGGCCACCGAACTCCAAGCGGACGCGGCGTGTCAGCGCGCGCAGGCCTCGCACACGCACACCGCCCATGTGGGGGTGATGGCCGAGGGGCGGTCGCCAAACCAGCTCACCCGCGATGCCCCAGGTGTGCAGACCGCGCGGCTCCGCCTCGGAACCCTCGGAATCCGGGGATGCGTCTTCGGCGGCGCGGGCTTCGGCGGCGCGGGCTTCGGCGGCGCGGGCTTCGGCGGCGCGGGCTTCGGCGGC
>CAZEAA010000033.1:3857-20265 GCA_964510015.1 uncultured Sandaracinaceae bacterium | reverse complement strand
CTTCGGCGGCGCGGGCTTCGGCGGCGCGGGCTTCGGCGGCGCGGGCTTCGGCGGCGCGGGCTTCAGCAGCGCGAGCTTCAGCGGCGCGAGCTTCAGCAGCGCGAGCTTCAGCGGCGCGGGCCTCGGCGTCGGCCGCGCTCGCCATGGCAGCCGCCTCGGCCTCTTCGAGTGCGGGCTCCAGCAGCTCCACCAGCGAGAGCGCGATCGTGCGTGCGGGGTCTGGCCCACGCATGGCCGCGGCGCTCAACCGCTGTGCCGCCTCGGCCTCGCCCTCCTCCGAGCGCACCTCCAGCAGCACGCCCCCTCGCACGCAGCGGACCCAGGCGTGGAAGCGCGCGCGCGAGGCGTGCTCGTCCACGCGGGCGCTGGTGCGCAGCTCGATGGCGATGATCTCCCGCAAGCGCGTCTCGAGGTGCGCGACGCAGGGGGCCACGTTGATCTCGAGGTCCACGGTGTCACCGCGTGGCGAATCCGGGACCTGTGCAGACGCGGGCCTGCTCATCATGAGCACGAAGCCGATGGCGAGGCTACGAAGGTGCGCTCGCCTCGAGGGCATCACGGGGGGAGGGATCACGGAACGTCAGCATAGGGTCTCACACTGCCGGCGTGTCGTCCGGTGGGAAATTGGGTGAGGTACGCCTGAGCACGACGACGCGCCGCGTCACGATTGCCGGCGCGCGCCAGGGCCTGGACCTCACGCGCCAGCGCGGCCTCGCGCATCACGCCCCCCGTGTCGAGCTGCTGCGCGCGCAAGAAGGCGCGGGCGGCGTTGGCGGGCTGTCCTTGTTGCAGCTGCACCCGCCCCAGGGTGAACGCCGCGAGGTGCGCGCGCCGGTCACTGGGGTGCAGGCCGATGGCGCGCTGCAGGTGCACGACGGCCTCGGCCAAGTGGCCCGTCAGGCGCGCTGTGTCGGCAGCTAGCATCAGGTCGGTCATGGAGTCGCCCACGGTCACGCCGCGCGAGGCCTCGTACGCGTCGTCGTAGCTGCCGGCGCGCGCCAGCGTGCGCCAGTCGCGGGGCCCGGGACGAGCGGCCGAACCGTCGCGCTCCGTGTCGCCGCCTTCCTCGCCCAGCAGCTCCTCCGGCGGGTCGAGCGTGAAGTCGAGATCGAACTCCATCACGGCTTCTTCCGGCACCACTGTCTCTGGCTCGTCGGCCGCGCCCGCGTCGGCTCCCGCCACGGGGAGCTCCAGCGGGAACACGCCGCTCTGGCTCGCCGTGAGGATGCGCTCGCCGCCCAGCCACTGAACGCGCACGCGCCCCCGCTGGACGTGCACCATCACGTGGCGCGCCTGACGCCGCACGTCGAAGCGCGTGCCCAGCACGCTCACGCGCACGGTGCCCACCTGCACGTCGAACGAGCGCGACGGGCGAGGGACCACGTCGAAGCGCGCGGAGCCGCCCAGCAGCTCGAGCCCGGCGCGGTTCGGCTCGTCCAGGCTGGTGGCCATGGCCGTGTCGGTGTCGAGCGGGATGGCCATGGAGCCGTCGTGGAAGTGCAGGGCGCCGGGCACGTCGGCGTCCATCTCGATGTCCGAGACGGAGAGTCCGATGGGCGAGAAGCCCGCGAGCAGGTCGCCCTCGCCGCGCGGCCACGTGAACGCCATGGTGATCGCCGCGGCGGCGACCAACGCCGCTCCGCTGGCGGCCACGGCCTGACGGGTCATGCGCTGGCGGGCGGCCGCGCGCTCGAGCGCCACGCGTCCACGGCGCAGACGCTCGTCACTCCAGTCTTCCTGCACCCACTCGAGGGCCTCGGTGAGGTTGGTCTTGGCTTCAGTCACGGCCCAGCACCTCCTCTATCGCGATCGATGCGGCCGCGATGCGCCGCTTGGCGGTGGCCGGCGAGCAGTCGCACAGCGCTGCCACCTCCGCCACGCTGTGTCCGTCCACGCGACGCAGCAGCCACGCCACCCGGTTGGCCACGGGTTCCCGCTCCAGCACTCGATAGATGCGCGCCACCAGCACCTTCTGCTCGGGGGTGGCCCCCGGCGCGGCCAGGTCGTCGAAGCGCGCTCCGTCGTCCTGCCCGAAGAACCCCCGCAACCGCAGCCGCCGCAGCCGCCGCTGCGCCATGCGCACGGTCACGGTGGCCAGCCAACCCTTCACCTCGGCGTCGCTGTCGCGGCGCTTGAGCCCGCGATGGGCTGCCAAGAACACGTCCTGCACCAAGTCGTCCACCTCGTCCGGGCGCCCGGTCAGGCGCAGCGCGATGGCCCCCACGTAGGCCGCATAGCGCGTGTACAGCGCCCCCAGGTCGCCCTGCGGCGGGACCTCCGGCACGCGCGAGGCGCCTGCGTCCCCGCGGGACGCCGGGACCACGCGCAGCTGCGTCGGGAACTGGGGCACGTTCGGTTAATGACGCGGTGCTCCAAAAGCGGCTCACTTTTTGTGAGGAGATTTTTTTTGAGCCGGTTCCACCCCCAGCGGTCATCGATGGGGAGAGGTTATCCATGTACGTCTCCATCGCACTCGCACGAGCCGTGGTCAGTGAAGTCGAACGCCGCGGCAAAGCCGTGGATCAGCTGCTCCACCGCGCGGCGCTCCCCGCTTCTCGCTTCGACGACCCGCGTGGCGAGCTGGCCCTCCCGGACTACGAGCGGCTCATCCTCGCGGCCCTCGACCTGCTGGACGACCCGTCGGCCGGGCTCCACGCCGGCTACCACGCCCCCGCCGGCGCCGCGCACCTGGTGGGCTTCGTGCTGGTGAACAGCCGCACCCTGCGTGACGCGCTCACCCTCTTCCAGCGCTATGCGTCCCTGGTCGTGGACGGCGTCGAGTGGCAGCTGGTGGAGGCCGGCGACGAAGCCCGCTTCGGCTTCGTGCAGCCGGAGCTCCAGCCCCAGGCCAGCCGCTTCGCGACGGAGCTGCTGCTGGGCTACGTGGCCTCGCGACTCAACGCGCACTTCTTCGGCGGCGACGCGCGCATCCGCGCGCTGCGCCTCACGGGGCCGCGGCCGGCCGATGCGAGCGACGTCCAGGAGTTCATGGGCATGCCGCTCGCCTGGGGCGCCGCGCGCAACGAGCTGGTGTTCGACCAGAAGGCCCTCGACGTGGGCCAGCGCCACGCGGACCCCTGGGTCTGCCAGATGATGTGCGAGAAGGCCGAGCGCCTGCTGGGCGAGCGCCAGTCCGAGGACCGCCTGCGCCTGCGCGTGAAGGACTCGTTCAAGTACAACATCCAGCTGGGCCGCCCGGACAACGAAGCCGTGGCCTCCACGCTCGGCCTCAGCTCGCGCACCCTGCGCCGCCGCCTCGCCGAGCTTGGCTGCACCTTCAGCGACCTGGTGGACGAGGCCCGTCAGGAGCTCGCGTGCGACGCCCTGCAACGCCCGCAGTGCTCCATCAAGGAAGTCGCCTACGCCCTCGGCTTTGCCGAGCCGTCCGCCTTCCACCGCGCGTTCAAGCGCTGGATGGGCGTGACCCCGCGCGAGTTCCAGATGTCCGCGGTGAACTGACAGGCCGAGGCGGAGGCGGAGACCGAGGCGGAGGCGGAGGCCGAGTCCCAGACCGAGGCGGAGGCGGAGGCCGAGTCCCAGACCGAGGCGGAGACCGAGTCCCAGACCGAGGCGGAGACCGAGGCCGAGACCGAGACCGAGGCGGAGACCGAGACCGAGGCGGAGGCGGAGACCGAGGCGGAGGCGGAGACCGAGCCGGAGACCGAGCCCGAGGCGGAGTCCTTAGGCCGAGACCGAGCCCATCGCCGAGCTCAAGTCCTTATCTGCCCGTCCCTGTCAGACAAGTCGGGCTCCGATCAGTCGTGACCACCGCGTTCGGATTTTCGCGAGTCACTCGGTGGAGTCACCTCGCTCAAGGGCAAAATTACTGAGGCCTCGAGTGGGGACTCGTTTTCGGTCCTCGGTCACGGACTCGGACTCGGACTCGGCCACGGACGGGGTCTCGGACTCGGCCACGGACGGGGTCTCGGCCTCGGTCTCGGACTGGGTCTCGGTCTCGGACGGGGTCTCGGCCTCGGTCTCGGACGGGGTCTCGGTCTCGGACGGGGACTCGGTCTCGGCCTGGGACTCGGTCTCGGCCTGGGACTCGGTCTCGGCCTGGGTCTCGGTCTCGGACTGGGACTCGGTCTCGGCCTCGGACTGGGTCTCGGCCACGGACTGGGACTCGGTCTCGGACTGGGACTCGGTCTCGGACTGGGACTCGGTCTCGGCCTGGGTCTCGGCCACGGACTGGGACTGGGACTCGGTCTCGGACTCGGCCACGGTCACGGCCAGGGACTCGGCCACGGCCTCCGGCCACGGCCTGCGGCCTCGGCGGCCTAAGGGGGCCCGCGGCGCGCGCTCGTCGCCGAGCGCGGCCGCGGGAAAGATCAGCTCATGCCGCCGGCGCGCGGCATCACGCGTTCAGCGCTGCGGGCGTCGTCGCGCGCGCTCGGGATGCGGGCCATCGCGGCGGAGCTCTCCGACTCGGCGAGCGCGGGCGGGGTGCTGCTGCGGCGGCGCTGCTTGTCGAGGTACGGGGCCAGCAGGGAGAACGACACCTCGCCGATGCACGGCAGCTCCACGCCGCGCTCCCACTCGGGGTTGCGGGCCTCGAAGTAGCGGATGGCCGGCTCACGCAGGCGGTCCTGGGTGCTGATGGGGGCCACCTCGCCGCGCAGCTTCTGCGACACCTCGCCGAAGTCCAGCACCTTGCCCTTCGGGTCGTACTTGCCCGGGAAGAGCTGGTCGCAGTACGCGCGCACCAGGCGCTCGAGCTTCGGGTCGTTCGGCTTGTCGTGGCGCGGGTAGTACGAGACGAAGTTCTTCGCCATCAGCAGGTAGGTCTTGTAGCCCTTCGAGATCAGCAGCCAGTACACCTTCCGCATGGGCTTGCTCAGCTTCAGCTTGAGCAGGTAGCGCACGAAGCCGTCTTTCAGCGAGCGGTCGCCCCAGTACTCGTGGTGCAGGATGGTGTCGCCGCTGAACACGCCGATGGCGCCCTCGCCCGCTTCCGGCAGCGCCACGGTGGTGACGGTGGAGAACCCGCGCAGCGGCCCGCCGCCCTTCTCGTGCACCAGGATGGCGCCGGACTTCTTGCTCAGGTCCGCGATGAACGTCTCGATGGAGGCGTTCTCGTAATACCCCGCGAAGAGCGCGTGCATCGCCAGGATGTCCCCCGGCGAGATGTCGTCGATGCTGCGAAACCGTGCGGTGAGGGAAGGGCGTTCCATGACGGGCTCCTGGTCCAACGAGGGGGGTGCTGAACACCTCCGAATCTACGTGGGACCACGAGCGCCGTCGTTGACGCGAGCGGCCAGGATGTTGTCTTCGCCGCCCTCTCGCCGCCCTCTTTCCGCCGCCTTTCCGCCCTCGCTCGCCGCGCCTCAGCTGTTGTACGCCTCTTCGCCGTGCTGCGAGATGTCGAGGCCTTGCTCCTCCGCCTCGTCGTCCACGCGCAGGCCACCGGTCACGAGCCCGACCACCTTCAGGATCACGAAGGTCATGACCACCGCGAGCGCCGCCGTGGCGACGATGCCGATGGCCTGGTTGCCCATCTGGCCGAGCGAGCCCTCGAGCGAGACCACGTCGCCGCCACCCGGGCGGTAGGTCGAGGCGATGCTCGGGTTCACCTGCGCGCTCGCCAGCAGGCCGCACAGCAGCATGCCGGTGGTGCTGCCGATGCCGTGCACGCCGAAGGCGTCGAGCGAGTCGTCGTACTGGAGCTTCGCCTTCACCTTGGCCACGGCCACGTAGCAGACGCAGCCGCCGCAGAAGCCGATGAGCAGCGCCGAGCCAACGCTCACGAAGCCTGACGCCGGGGTGATGGTCGCGAGGCCTGCCACCATGCCGGAGGCAACGCCGAGCGCGGACGGCTTCTTCTGGATGGACCACTCCACCAAGCACCAGCCGAGGCCACCCGCGGCGCCCGCGAAGTGCGTCGCGGCCACGGCGCTCGTGGCCACCTCACCCGCGGACAGCGCGCTGCCCCCGTTGAAGCCGAACCACCCGAACCAGAGCAAGCCGGTGCCCGTGAGCGACAGCACGAGATTGTGCGGGATCATGGGGCGGTCCGGCCAGCCGCGGCGCTTGCCGAGCACCAGCGCGCACACCAGCGCCGACACACCCGAGCTGATGTGCACCACGGTGCCGCCCGCGAAGTCGAGCACCGGCACGGCCGCGTCGAAGTACCAGTTGAACAAGCCACCCTTGCCCCAGACCATGTGGCACAGCGGGAAGTACACGAAGGTGGACCAGAGCACCGTGAAGAGCAGGTAGCTGGTGAACTTCATGCGCTCGGCCACCGCGCCGCTGATCAGCGCCGGCGTGATGATGGCGAACATCATCTGATAGAGCGCGAAGGTCAGCTCGGGGACCGTGCCCGCGTAGTCGGCGTTCGGCACGCCATCCACGCCGTAGAACAAGAACGCGCTGCCCGGGTTCCCGAAGAAGGCGTTCCCCTCGCCGAAGCACATGCCGTAGCCGTAGAGCACCCAGAGCATGGAGACCACGCTCATCATCACGAAGCTGTGCATCATCGTGCTGAGCACGTTCTTGCTCCGCACGAGGCCGCCGTAGAAGAGCGCCAAGCCTGGGCCGGTCATCATCAACACGAGCCCGGTGCACGCCAAGAGAAACGCGTTGTCCCCCTTGTCGATGGTCGGTGGGTCTTGCGCCAGCGCCCCTTGGGGCACGAGCACGATGAAGCACGCGAGCGCAGACAGGGCTGCGCCGCGGATCGAGTTCCGTTCCACGAGTAACCTCCAGTGTTCCGTTTCCGGGGGTGTCACTCGCGTGTTTCGACCGTGTTTCGTAGCCGTAACAAGAACGGCAACGGCCCGACGGTCGGCCACCGCCGCGCTCGCCAGAAGGGCGTTCAGCGGGCAGAAAAGCGGGTGTCTTCGAGGGCGCCGCGCCGGCTGGCCCACGCTCGCGCGGTGACGCTCACCACCCCGAGCCCGTACTTCACGCTCTCGCGAAAGCCGATGGACGACGCGCCCGCGAAGTAGCGGGCCGGAGACGGAACCTCACCGATGCGGTGCCCGAGGCAGATGGCCTGCGCCAACATCTCGGCGTCGAAGACGAAGTCGTTGCGGTTGAGGTGATAGGGGATCTGCGTGAGGGCGGCGCTCGAGAACACCCGATAGCCCGTATGAAACTCGCTCAAGCGGGTGCCCATGACGCGGTTCTGCGACCAGGTCAGCAGCCGGTTCATGACGAACTTGTACTCCGGCATCCCGCCATCTCTCGGGTCCAAGCCGCAGAAGCGCGACCCCAACATCAGGTCGTACGCCCCGTCCACGATCGGCGCGATGAGCCGCGGCAACAGCGCGCCCGGGTACTGGTCGTCGGGGTGCAGCATGGCCACCACGTCCACGCCTCGCGCGAGCATCGCGTCGTAGCAAGTCTTCTGGTTGGCGCCGTACCCTTGGTTGTGCGTGTGCTCGATGACGTCGATGCCGAGCCGCCGCGCGACGTCTGCGGTGCCGTCCGTGCTGGCGTCGTCGACCAGCAGCACCTCGTCGGCCAGCCCGGGGGGCACCCCCGCGATCACGTCCGCCAAGGTGGCCGCGGCGTTGTAGGCCGGCAGCACGATGCCCACGCGCTTGCCGCCGATCATCGGGCGGGCTGCTCGGCTGCCGGCGCGGCCGAGTCCGCTGCCACGTCCCGCTCGAAGACCAAGAAGCGAGCATCCCGAATGGCTTCCTCGAAGCTAAGGAAGGCGAGCGGGATGTGGACCGGGAGATCGACCACGTGACGATAGGGTGTCTCGCCCGCGATCAGCGAGCGGTAGAAGCGGCAGTTGTCTTCGTAGATCGCGTGGTCGCGGTACTCGCACATGTTGAGCAGATACGAGCTCATGACCACCACGCGCCTCGGCGCCGCCCGCTCCACCTGGCTGCGCAGGGTCTCCGCGTCCGGTTCGCGGCTGCGCGGGTAGAGCACCAGCATCACGTCGCTCCCCGACATGTAGCGCTCGACCTCTTGCTCCGGGTTGCTCTGGGTCAGGTCCACCACGAAGGCGACCGACAGCCCAAGAAGCGAGACGAGCACCCCGACCGACGCCACGCGATGCCATGTCACGTCGCTGAGGCGGAGGCGCTCGACGACCACCGCGGCCGTGATCACCGCCCACAGATAGAGCGTCATGAAGCCGTGCGGCACGCGCAGCAGCGTGGCTTGCAGGGACAGCACCAGCGCCAGCAGGGTGGCGCTGCCGATCGCGTAGCCGAACGCGCCGCGATGCACCGACAGGCGCGCGCTCGCGACGACGGCCGCGAACATGGGCCAGCCGATGCTCAACGGCAGGGTGATGACGAAGAACGACGTGTACCGATCCCACGGGAACGCGCTCAGGCTCGGGACCGCGCGCAGCGGCGACGCGTTGGGCTGGAAGTAGGGGTCGTCCTGCCAGTAGTCCCACATCTGCGGCAGGATCCAGAGGTTGGTCCACGTGAGCAGCATCGACCCGACGGCGACGACGGCGAAGAGCGCGACGGGCCGGAAGCCGGGGGCGCGGCGGCGGACGACGTTCACCACGAGCCACGCCCCGTACATCAAGCCGGGATACACGCTGATCTTCGTCGCCATGGCGAGCCCGGCGCAGAGCCCGGCGAGGGCGTGCCAGCGGAGCCGCTCGGGCTCGTCCTCGATCCGGAGCACGGCGTACATGCACAACAACGTCTCCACGATCAGGACCGGCTCGGTCTTCACGTAGGGCGCGTACGCCATGATGACGGGGGTGGTGGCGAACAGCAGCGCGGCCACGAGGGCGCCCTGCGCGGAGACCAAGCGCCGGGTGACCGCGTACGTCAGCACGATGCCCAGCCCGAAGAAGACCGCGTTGATCGCCCGCGCCTGGCGCAAGCACGCGTCCAGGTCGTCGAGGACGCCCGTGACCAAGAACGACAGGCCGTACAGGTGCAGCGCGAAGCTGGGGTACTTCACGCGATGACTGAAGACCCACCGTGCGTGATCCTGAGCGGGTCGGATGAGGTCGCTCTCGTCTCCGAAGATTTGGTCCGGCGCCGCCGACAGGCAGCCCCACACGCCGAGAACCGTGAGGCATGCGAGCAGGCCGAGGACCCAGCGGGGGGTCGCTGGCTCCGCCGTACGTTGTTCAGGCGACGACAAGGGGCCGGACTCTAGCATGGGTCGCGCTCGCGCTGCGTGGGGACTTGCGAGACCGTGCACGCGCCCCGGCCGCGCTGCTACCGTAGCGGCCCACATGGCCGGCTCCTCACCCATCCGCTCCGAGGTCGACCTGCGCGAGTACGTAGAGGCCTACGCCGCGGCTCCAGCCTTTCCTCACGTGGTCCTCGACGGGTTCCTGCGCGACGAGGTGGCCTGGGAAGCGTTCCACGCGTTTCCCCGGCACGGTGACCAGGACTGGACGGCCTACACCCACTTCAACGAGAAGAAGTTCGGGAACACCCGGCTCCACTCGTTTCCGGCGCCCGTTCGAAGTGTCGTCGAGCACCTCAACTCGGCGGCGTTCGTCGCCGAACTCTCCGCGCTGACGGGGATCCCCAACCTCATCCCCGATCCGTCGCTCGAAGGGGGAGGGCTCCATCAGAGTCCGCCCGGTGGCTTTCTCAACATCCACGCCGACTTCACGTCGCACCCTCACCAGCCGGGGTGGCGCAGGCGGGTCAATCTCCTCGTGTTCCTCAACCCCCACCACCAGCCGGAGTGGGGAGGGGCGCTCGAGCTGTGGGACCGTGCCATGGAGCGCCGCTGCGTCGCGATCGAACCGCTCTTCAACCGTGCCGTGATCTTCAACACGGACGTCGACACCTTCCATGGGCATCCCGACCCCTACGCCTGCCCCGAGCACGAGACGCGTCGCTCGATCGCGCTCTACTACTTCACCGAAGGGGAGCCCGTCGACGTCCGGTCCACCGAGTACCGTGCACGCCCGTCGGACAGCCGCACGAAGCGCGCGCTGATCTGGGCGGACAAGATGCTGCTGCGCGCCTACGACCGGGTGAAGCGCATCACCGGCATGGACGACCGCGTGGCGAGCCGCGTGCTGGGTTGGCTGGATCGACACGCCCGCCGCAAGTAGTCCGCGGGCGCTCGTGTCGGCTATCCTGTCGCGACCGTGAGCCTGCATTCCCAACCCCGCGCGGACGAACGCTTCGAGGTCATTCGTGAGCTGGGCCGTGGCGGCATGGGCCTCGTCATGGAGGCTTACGACGCCGCGCGCGGCATCAACGTGGCGCTCAAGGTGATTCCGGACTCGAGCGCCGTGGGCGTGCTGTCACTCAAGCGGGAGTTCCGGGTGCTGGCCGACCTGCAGCACCCGAACCTGGTCCGCCTGCTGGACCTCGTGGTCGGCCCGCAGCGCACGTTCTTCACCATGGAGCTCATCGACGGGGTCGACTTCCTGTCGTTCTGTCGGCCGGGCGGGCGGCTCTACTCGTCGCCGCACTCGAGCACCGTGGTGGCGAAGACCATCCGTGACGAGTCCGATGACGCGTTTGCGCTGGACGGTTCTTCCTCCGACCTGCCTGCCCCCATCGACGAGGCCCGCCTGCGCGGTGCGCTCGTGCAGTTGGTGCGGGGCCTCTCGGCGCTGCACGCGGAGGGGCTCATCCACCGGGACATCAAGCCGAGCAACTGCATGGTCTCGCGCAGCGGGCGCGTGGTCCTGCTCGACTTCGGGCTGGTGCAGCCGGTGGTGGAGAACGCGCAGGACGGCGCCGGGCGCATCACGGGGACCATCGCTTACATGGCGCCGGAGCAGGCGCGCGGCGAGACCAACTTGCGACCGGCCGCGGACTGGTACGCCGTGGGCGTCATGCTCTACGAGGCGCTCACCGGCGTGCTGCCGTTCATGGGGTCGCCCACCGCCACCATCGTCGCCAAGCTGACCACTCTGCCGGCCCCCGTGCTGAGCCTGACACCCGACGCGCCGCGGGATCTGGCCGACCTCGCGATGAGCTTGCTGGCGCGCCACGCAGCGGACCGTCCCGATGCGCCGGCCATCCTCGCCACGCTCACGGGCCGGCGTCCGTCCATGCTGCCGACACGGCGAGGGGCACCGTTGCTCCACCGCGAGAGCGAGCTGGCCGCCATCGAGGGCTTGCTCTCGCGTGTGGGGGCGGGCCGCGGCGCCATCGCGCTGATGCGCGGTGTGTCCGGCGCAGGAAAGTCGGCGCTGCTGGCGCGTGGGCTCGAGGCGTTTCGCGCATCCAGCGGGGCGCTGGTGCTGGCGGGTCGCTGCTACCCGCGCGAGGTGGTCCCGTTCAACGCGTTCGACCGCGTCATCGACCAGCTGGCGGCGCTGCCCCAGCGCACGGGGCAGGCCTTCGGGGAGCTCACCCGCGACGAGTCGGTCGCCGTCGCGCGCATCTTCCCGGCGCTCGGTGGAATCTCGGCAAGCCATCCCGAGTGCGCCGAGAGCCACGAGGAGCCGCTGGCGCCTCCGTTGCGGGTGCGGGCGCGTGAGCTGGCCTTCCATGCGTTGCGCAAGTTGCTCGGAGCGCTGGCGGCCCACGGGCCGCTGGTCATCGCGCTCGACGACGTCCAGTGGGCCGACGCGGACAGCCTGGCTCTGTGCGGCGCGCTCGCCAACGGTCACGCGCTGCCGGGCGTGGCGCTGATCGCCTGCTATCGACAAGCGGACGAGGCCTCGCCGCGCCTCGCGTCGCAGCTGCGTCGCGCCATGGCAGACGCCTCGCTGCGCTGGCACTCCCTCGAGCTGGAGGTCGGCGCGCTGGACCCCACCTCCGCCATCGGTCTCGCCGAGTCGCTGATCGACGCATCGGGTTCGGCCAGCGCCCTCTTGGCGCGCTCGATCGCGCGCGCGACGGATGGCATCCCCATCGGCATCGTGGAGCTGGCCAAGCTGGTCCGCGAAGAGGCCGAGGCGGGGCGCACCGTCGAGGTGCTGGAGTCGGTGGACCAGGCCATCCAGACCCGCCTCGCGAGGTTGCCCGCCGAGGCGCGCCGCGTGCTCGAATTGGTGGCCGTGTCCGAAGGTCCGCTGCCCCTGCGGGTCGCGCGACTCGCCCAGGGCGAAGCGACCGCCGACGACTCGATCGCGCTGCTGATGCGCGAGCACTGGGTGCGTGAGGAGCGCACGGGGCAGGTCGTCCTGCTCGACACCCAGCACGACCGGCTGCGCGAAGTGGTCGCCGGCACCCTGTCGGCTCCGGCTCGCAAGGCACATCACCAGCACCTGGCGCGGGTCATCGAGGTGGAGTCCCCCGCGATGCACGACCAGCTGGCGCACCACCACGCCGAAGCCGGCAACGTCACCGCAGCGCTCTCGCATGCCACTCGGGCCGCTGACGAGGCCATGCAGCTGCTCGCGTTCGATCGTGCCGCGCGGCTCTTGGGCCGTGCCGCGAGCCTGGCCAGCGTGGACACGCGCGGCGAGCTCTCGCTGCGCTTGGCGCAGGCGTTGGTGGCCGCTGGACGCGGCGCCGAGGCGGCCGACGTGGCGCTGCCTGCCGCCGAGGGGCGCACGGACCACGACGCCCGTGAGCTGCGACGCTTGGCCGCCGAGGGCTTGCTGCAGGCGGGGCGCGTCGACAAGGCGATGGAGGTCTATCGCCGCGTGGCCGACGACGAGGCCATTCGGTTGCCGTCGGGGCGCGTGAACACCGTGCTCTCGCTGCTCGCGGCGCGCGCCTCGCTCCGCATGCGGTCGCTCGAGCCGCGCGGAGGGAACGACGAAGCGCAGCGCCGCCGCATCGGGGTGCTCAGCAACCTGAGCTCCGTGCTCGTGCTCATCGACCCGCTCAGCGGCGCCCTGGTCCACTCGCGGCGCCTGGCGCTGGCGCTCGACCACGGGTCGGAGCAGCAGGTGGCGGTGGCGCTGGCGGTCGAAGGCGCCATGCGCGCCAGCACGGGGGACCGAGTGCGGGGCAAGCAGATCACCGACGACGCCGTGACGCGTGCCGCGGCGACGGGCGACGCCTACGCCATGGCGACGTCGCTCTACGCGCGCGGCATCGTCGCCTACACCGAGTGGCGTCTGACGGACACCGAGCGTGACCTGCACGCGTCGGAGGCGCTCATGTTGGGGTCCAACGTCGCGGGCTCGTGGGAGCTCACCACGGGCCGCCTCTTCCGCTACTTCGCCGCCATCGCGGGGGGGCGCTATCGCTCCGCGCTGCACGACCTGGCGGAGCACCGCGAGGACGCGCGCCGTCGCCGCGACATGTACGGCACCGCGGTGCTCGGCACCGCCTGCGCGGCCTTCCAACAGCTGGCCCTCGACCAGCCCGCCGAGGCCCACCGCGCGCTGGACACGGCCCTCGAGGGCTGGCCCGAAGAGCCCTTCCTGCTGCCGCACCTGCTCTACGGGGTGACGCGCGCGGCCGTCATGCACTACGAGCGTCGCTTCGACGAGGCCTACGCGCTGGTGCGCTCCTCGCAAGCGAGCGCCAAGCGCGCGGGTCTCTTGCGACACCACATCAACCGTGCGCGGGTGGACCAGCTGATGGGGTCGTGCGCGGCGCGCGTGGGAGACCTGCGGGCGGCCAAGCGTCACGCCCTTGCGCTGGTCAACCACCCGGCGGGAGGCATGGCGCCTGCAGGCCGGATGATCCTCGGCGGGATGGCGGCCGAAGCGGGCGACCTCGAGGCGGCGCGACGCGAGCTGCGCGCCGCCGTGGATGCCCTGAGCGCCACGGAGTTCGCCTCGTGGCGTGCGGCGGCCTGCACGGCCTTGGCCCTGCTGGTGGACCCCGGTGAAGCGGCCGAGCTGCGGGCGATCGCCGAGCAGTGGGTCACCGCCGAGGGGATCGTCGCGCCCCACCGTCTCTACGGGCTGTTCGTGCCCTGGTCCAGGTTCGACGCCCCCGCCGACGAGGAGATGCCATGAGAGCCCCCGCCATCCCGATCCTCTTTGCGCTCGCCTTCTGCCTCGGCTGCTCCGACGGCGACGGAGTACCTCGGTTCGAGAGCGGCACGTCGCCCGACACGCCGCTGCTGGGTCAGAGCGACGCGCAGGAGCAAGCCTTCTGCGAGGAAGCGATGCGCTACATCGACGAGCTCTACTCGCTCGAGCTCGCGCAGCGCGCCGAGTGCATGCAGGGCGCGCTGCTGGTCGGCCTCATCCGGGGCGAGGCCGCGTGTGAGCGCACGCTCGCGGACTGCATGGAGGACGCTCCCTTCATCCCCTCCACGGACCTCATGTGCGACGTCCACGACTTTACCCCCTACACGGGCTGCACGGCCACCGTGGGCGAGGTGGAGGCGTGCGCCGACGCCACGGCCGAGGTGGTGGTGGACCAGGTGTGGCCGCTGAGCTGCGCCTACGTGTTCGAGCTCCTGGCCCGCGACGAGCCGGCCGCAGAGATCGACGCAGCCATCGCAGGCTTGCGCAACGGACCCTGCGCGCCGCTCGAGCCCGAGTGTCCGTACTTCGGCGTGGCGCTGGACGAGCTGGCCGAGAACCTACGCGGCCGGTGACGGACCGCGCCGCGCCCACTGGCGAAGCGGAACCGCCAGCACCAGACCCACGCCAATCCCGAGCAGGTCATCGAGCAGATCGCTCAGTCTCGGCGTCCGGCCGGGCACCCCGTACTGCATGACCTCGGTCACGACGCCCAGCGCCAGCATCAGCCCTGCGAGGCGCCACCATGCCACCCGGGCCCAGAGACATGCCACGCACCCGGTAATCCCGGCGAACAGCACGATGTGCGTCAAGTCGAACCAGGGGGTCGAGTACTCGTCGAGCCAGTTCAGTGGCACTCCGAGCCATCGGTAGTCACTGCGCAACCAGCTCATCGTGTCTGGCGAGAGCAGCACCGCCACCACTGGCAACAGCACAGCCAGCCCGACGAGAATCCATCGAAGCATACGGAACGGGGAGGTCATCGCGGGGTGCCGGCGCCGAGGAACGTCGTGCTCATCAACGCTCGGTGTCGTCGTTGTCGTCGCTCTGCAGGACGTTGTCGTTGTCGAGGTCCAGGCAGTCGCCGGTGCTCTCGCCGTAGGGCGTCTGGCCCAGGAAGTTCCCCGCGGTGCCGTACTCGCAGACCACCACGGTGGCGCTGCCGCAGGTGGCCACGCCGCAGCCGAGCGCCGTGGTGTTCGCCCAGACGATCTGCGTGTAGTGACCGAAGGCCTGGTAGTTGTTCTCGGTGATGACGGTGCCGAAGTCGTACTCGCTGCGCTCGGCGGCCCAGTTCGCGGTGGCGCCCGTGCCACTGAGTCCGCCGCTGCTGCCGGCCAGGTTCTGCCCGAGCGAGCTGAAGCCCGCGATGTTGGCGCGCTGCGCGTTGGAGCTGTGCTCGAGGCCGCAGTTGTTGGTCTCGGCCAAGTGGTCGGCCCACTCCTGCGCGTGGTCGGCGATGCCCTCGTCCCAGGCGAGCGGCGCGCTGCCCGCGCGGAAGCGCCACGCGTTGTGCGCCTCGGTGGTCCCAGCCAGCGCCGCCGGCTCCCCGTCCGACAGCGAGTCGTCGTGCACGTAGTCGCACTCGGGGCGTGGTCCGAGGTCCGCGGGGGTGTTGTCGCCGCCCCCGTCGTCGCCGCAGCCGGCCACGAGCGGTGCTAGCGCGAGCAGGGCGCTCAAGAAGGAGGGGACGGCGAAGCGCGAGGGGGAGGTGCGACTGCTCATGCCCGAAGTGTATCCTCGCTGGCGCAGGTCGGGAAGCGTGCCACCGCGCCAGCCTCGGTCTTGGCCTCAGTCTTCCGGGAGGTGATCGCGCGGGTTCACCCCCAGCGCCATGCACACGTCGCGCAGCGCCCCGACCTCGCTGCGGGTCACGTGCTCGTTGGCCTGCATCGCCAGCTTGGCGGCGTCGAGGAGCAGCGTCCGCGTGGCGGCGTCCTTGCCCACCTCGCGCACCAGCTCGAGCGCGCGCGTGCGACCCGCACCGACGTCGGTCTGCAGCGCCTCGGCGAACGTCTGCAGCGCCACGGCCAGCTTGCTCGCGTCCAGCGTCTCGAAGCGCGCGTCCCCGGTGACGAGGCTCACGTACGCGCGCAGCTCGTCGGCATCGAGGTCGCCGTCGGCGCAGGCGATCAGGCAGTAGGCCGCGCTGACCCCGCGCAGCAAGGGGTCCCGCACGTCCCCGTCGAAGCGAGCGAAGGCGGCGATGGCGATGGCTTGGCTCTTGTCGATCTCCATGCGGGGACCATACACCATCCCGCGCGCGCGGGGCCGCTTCAGCCCACCCAGACGCGCGCGTTGCGGAACATGCGCAGGAAGGGCGCGGCCTCGCCCCAGCCGTCCGGGCGCCAGCTGTGCTGGACGCTGCGGAACACGCGCTCGGGGTGCGGCATCATGATGGTCACGCGGCCGTCGGGCGTGGTGACGCTGGCGATGCCGCCGGGGCTGCCGTTGGGGTTCGCGGGGTACGTGTGGGCCACGTTGCCGCGGTTGTCCACGAAGCGCATCGCGATGAGGCTCTCGTCCTCGAGGCGTAGCTGGTGCTCGTGACCTTCGAGCTCCGCGCGGCCTTCGCCGTGCGCCACGGCCACCGGCAAGCGCGCGCCCTCCATGCCC
>CAZEAA010000033.1:0-3847 GCA_964510015.1 uncultured Sandaracinaceae bacterium | reverse complement strand
GAGCGGCGGATCTCCACGAGGCTCAAGCGCGCCTCGAAGCGCAGCGAGCGGTTCTGCACGAAGCGCGGCCAGGCCTCGCCGCCAGGCACGATCTCCCGCAGCGTGCTCATCATCTGGCAGCCGTTGCAGACGCCCAGGGCGAACGTGTCCTGCCGGTTGAAGAACGTCTCGAACTCGTCGCGCACGCGGTGGTTGTACAGCACGCTCTTGGCCCAGCCCTCGCCGGCGCCCAGCACGTCGCCGTAGCTGAAGCCGCCGCAGGCCGCGAGGCCGCGGAAGCGCGAGAGCGAGACGTCCCCCGAGATGAGGTCGCTCATGTGCACGTCCACGCACTCGAAGCCGGCGCGGTCGAACGCCGCGGCCATCTCCACGTGCCCGTTGACGCCCTGCTCGCGCAGGATGGCCATGGGCGGACGCACGCCGGTGTTGATGAACGGCGCGGCCACGTCTTCGCCCGGCGCGAAGGGCACGCTCACGCTCATGCCCGGGTCGGTCGGGTCCGTGCGCGCCTCTTGCTCTTCGTCGGCGCACTCCGGGTCGTCGCGCAGCGCCTGCATGCGGTGCGTGGTGTCGCTCCAGATGTCGCGCAGGAACACGCGCGACTCGTCCAGCACGGTCTTGCCGTTCAGCACGAAGCGCAGCTGGTCGTCGTCGCGCAGCTTGCCGATGGCGTGCGCGCAGCCGTTCAGGCCGTGCGACGCGAAGGTGAGCAGCACCTCCTCGAGGTCGTCGCTGCGCACCTGGATCACGGCGCCCAGCTCTTCGTTGAAGAGGATGGGGATCGCCTCACCACCCAGGCCATCGAGCCGGATGTCGAGGCCCGTGCCGCCCGCGAAGGCCATCTCGGCCAGCGTGGCGAAGAGGCCGCCGTCGGAGCGGTCGTGGTAGGCCAGCACGCGCCGCTCACGGTTGAGTCGCTGGATGGCGTCGAAGAAGCCCTTCAGCAGCTCGGGGTCGTCGAGGTCGGCCGGCTCGTCGCCCAGCTGCTCGTACACCTGCGCGAGCGCGCTCGCGCCCAGGCGGTTCTGCTCCATGCCGAGGTCGATCAGCACCAGCACGGTGTCCCCGCGGTCGCGGCGCAGCTGCGGGGTGAGCGCCTTGCGTGCGTCGAACACCGGCGCGAAGGCCGTGACGATCAGCGACAGCGGCGCCGTCACGCTCTTGGCTTCGTCGCCGTCGCGCCACGTGGTGCGCATGGACATGCTGTCCTTGCCCACCGGGATGGCGATGCCGAGCGCGGGGCACAGCTCCATGCCGATGGCCTTCACCATGTCGAAGAGGCCCGCGTCCTGACCGGGGTGCCCGGCGGGCGCCATCCAGTTGGCGCTCAGGCGCACCAGCGACAGCTGCTCGATGGGCGCCGCGGCCAAGTTGGTGATGGCCTCGCCGATGGCCATGCGCGCCGACGCCGCGGGCTCCAGCAGCGCCACGGGCGTGCGCTCGCCGAGGGCCATGGCCTCGCCCACGTAGCCGTCGAAGTCGGCGGTGGTCACCGCGCAGTCGGCCACGGGCACCTGGTACGGGCCCACCATCTGGTCGCGCGCCACGAGGCCCGTCACCGTGCGGTCGCCGATGGTCACCAGGAAGGTCTTGTCCGCCACGGTGGGCAGGCGCAGCACGCGCAGGGCGGCCTCGCGCACGTCCATGTCGCTCAGGTCGAGCGGCTTCGGCAGCGTGGCGATGCTGCGCACGTCGCGCGTCATCTTGGGCGGCTTCCCGAACAGCACCGACAACGGGAGGTCGATGGGCGTGTCCTTGAAGTGCGCGTCCGAGACCGTGAGGTGCTCCTCCTCGGTGGCCTGGCCCAGCACCGCGTACGGCGCGCGCTCGCGCTTGCAGAGCGCGTCGAACATGGGCAGCGCGTCGGGCGCGATGGCGAGCACGTAGCGCTCCTGCGACTCGTTGCACCAGATGGCCAGCGGGCTCATGCCCAGCTCGTCGTTGGGCACCTCGCGCAGCTCGAACTTGGCCCCGCGTGACGAGTCGTGCACCAGCTCGGGCAGCGCGTTGCTCAGGCCGCCCGCGCCCACGTCGTGGATGGACACGATGGGGTTCCGGTCACCCAGCTGCCAGCAGCGGTCGATGACCTCCTGGCAGCGCCGCTCCATCTCCGCGTTGTCGCGCTGCACCGAGGCGAAGTCGAGGTCCTCGGCGCTCTGGCCGCTGGCCATGGAAGAGGCCGCACCACCGCCGAGACCGATGAGCATGGCCGGCCCACCCAGCACGATGATGTGCGCGCCCGGCGGGATGCGCTGCTTGTCCACGTGCTGCGCGCGGATGTTGCCGTAGCCGCCCGCGATCATGATGGGCTTGTGGTAGCCCCGCACCTCGGTGCCCGCGGGCCCGGCGCAGCGCTGCTCGAACGTGCGGAAGTAGCCCAGCAGGTTGGGGCGCCCGAACTCGTTGCTGAACGCCGCGCTGCCGAGCGGCCCTTCCAGCATGATGTCGAGCGCCGACGCGATGCGGCCGGGCTTGCCGTAGTCTCGTTCCCACGGCTGGATGGCGTCCGGCAGGCGCAGGTTGCTGACCGAGAAGCCCGCGAGGCCCGCCTTGGGCTTGCCGCCGCGACCGGTGGCGCCTTCGTCGCGGATCTCGCCGCCCGCGCCCGTGGCCGCACCCGCGAAGGGCGCGATGGCGGTGGGGTGGTTGTGGGTCTCCACCTTGATCAGCACGTGCACGGGCTCGGTGGTCTTCTGGTAGACGCGCGCCTCGGGGTCGGGGAAGAAGCGCGCGGCCTCGCTGCCCTCGAACACCGCGGCGTTGTCGCTGTACGCCGAGAGGATGCCGTCGGGCGACCGCTCGTGCGTGTAGCGGATCATCCCGAACAGCGAGCGCGTCTGCGGCTTGCCGTCCACCACCCAGTTGGCGTTGAAGATCTTGTGGCGGCAGTGCTCGCTGTTCGCCTGCGCGAACATCATGAGCTCGATGTCGTTCGGGTTGCGGCCCAGCTTGGTGAACGCGTCCGCCAGGTAGTCGAGCTCGTCGTCGGCCAGCGCCAGACCGAGCTGCTGGTTGGCGGCCTCGAGAGCCGGGCGTCCCGCGCCCAGCACGTCGATGCGGGTGAGCGGGGTGGGCACGTCCACGCGGAACAGCGCGCTCGCGGCCGCTTCGCTGAGCAGCACCGACTGCGTCATGCGGTCGTGCAGCAGCCCGGCCACGTTGGCGAGGGTGGTGTCGGTGACGGTTTCGGCCCGCTCGAGCTCGCCCTTCAGCACGTAGCGCACGCCGCGCTCGAGCCGCGTCACCTTGGTGAGGCCCGTGATGTGCGCGATGTCGGTGGCCTTGCTGGACCACGGCGAGCGCGTCCCGAGGCGCGGCACCACGAACAGCGCGGTGCCGTCCAGCTTCCGCCGCGGAACCGAGGGCCCGTACTCGAGCAGGCGGTCCAACAGCGCGCTCTCGCGGTCGTCGAGCGCGGCGCTCAGCTCCACGAAGTGAACGAACTCGGCGTAGACGCTGCGCACCCCGGGCGCGACCGCTCGCACCCGCTCGAACAGCTTCTGAGTCTGATGGTCAGAGAGCGCGGGCGCACCACGAAGCGTCAGCATGGCCGGGGCATAGCAGCCTCGGGGTGCCGAGGCACGGCGGCAGACGGCATGCATTGGCACCCCCGGCTGAAGCCGAGGGCAGCAGACTAGGCCTCGGCGACCTGAAAGTCCCCCACGAGGGGGGACTGACTGGCTGAGAGTTCGGCAGGTACTACCAAAGGTGGCCGGACGCTGTGTCCGGGTACCCTTGAGACGACCTGTCTGACCTACCTTCCACTTAGTCCCCTTCACGGGGACTTTCAGGTCGTCCAAGCCTGGTCTGCTGCCCTCGGCTTCAGCCGGGGGTGCCCAAAAACAAG
>CAZEAA010000032.1:15660-27209 GCA_964510015.1 uncultured Sandaracinaceae bacterium | reverse complement strand
CCCGGTATCCGAGGGCCGTGAGGATGCTGCTGGCCACCGTCCGCACCTGGTCTTCGTCCTCCACCAGCAGGATGGTCTCGTGGCCTCGCTCGTCGGTCATCTCGCGCGCCTCGCTGGGGGCCCACGTTCCCTCCGCGTCCGTGCGGGGGAAGTAGATTCGGAACGTGCTGCCGGCGTTGGGCTCGCTGTACACGCTGATGTGTCCGTTGCTCTGCTTCACGATGCCGAAGACCGTGGAAAGCCCGAGACCCGTCCCCTTGCCCACATCCTTGGTGGTGAAGAACGGCTCGAAGATGTGCTGCTGCGTCTCCTTGTCCATGCCCACGCCCGTGTCGGTGACGGCGAGCATCACGTTCGGGCCCGCGGTGGCGCCGAGGTGGGTGGCCACGTAGCCGGCGTCGAGGTGCACGTTGGCGGTCTCGATGGTGAGCTTGCCCCCGTTCGGCATCGCGTCGCGGGCGTTCACCAGCAGGTTCATCAGGATCTGCTCGATCTGCCCCGGGTCGCCCTTGATGTTGGCCAGGTCGGGGGCGAACGTCGCGCGGAACTCGATGTCCTCACCGATCACCCGCCGCAGCATCTTGCTCACGTTCTCGATCACCACGTTCAAGTCGAGGACACGCAGGTCCAGCACTTGCCGACGGCTGAAGGCGAGCAGCTGCTGCGTGAGGTCCGCCGCGCGGGCGCCCGCCTTCTCGATCTCCTCGAGGTACGGCAGGACCGGATGCGCCTCGCCCACCTTCCAGCGCGCCAGGTGCGTGTAGCTGAGGATGACCGACAGCAGGTTGTTGAAGTCGTGCGCCACGCCACCCGCGAGGTGCCCGATCGACTCGAGCTTCTGCGACTGACGCAGCTGTTCGTCGCGCCGCCGCAGCGCCTCGTTGGCGTCGTGGATCTCGACGGCGTTGGCCGCGACACGGGACTGCAGGCGGAGCTGGAGTGCGTGCAGCTGGTGGTTTGCCTCCTGGATCTCCTGCGCCCGCCGGTAGATCTCGGCCTCCATCTGGCCCGCGCGGCTCTCGAGCTCCTGGTTGAGCTGAGTCTGGGCCTGGTCGTAGCGCTTGAGGCGCACGAAGTCGGTGACGTCGGCCACGCTGTGCATGATGAAGAGCACCTCCCCCGCCGCGCTCAGCACAGGCGAGTTGGTGGGGCTCCAGAAGCGCTCCTCGAAGCCGCCGCCCGCCTCGGTGGGCCGACGGATGTCGTACTTCTGCACCGCCATCGTGTTGGGCCGCTTGTGCCGCAGCACCAGCTCGAGCGACGCCCGCAGGTTGGACACCCCGGTGGCGAGCACATCGTCGGGGTTGTCCGGAAACACGTCGAAGAGGTGCCGGCCCACGATGGCCTCGCGTCGGGTCATGGTTCCCGCCAGGTAGGCGCTAGTCACTGCCACCACGTGGAAGCTGGGCGACAGCACAAGATAGAGGCCGGGGACGGCTTCGAAGAGCGCGTGGAGATCTAGGTTCTCGGTCGACACCTGTCCCGGGTTCTCCTGAGTGCGAGGCCTGCAAAGCCTAACAGCGGGATCCGCCCTGCACTAAGCCCTCCGAAGCACTTTCCACGTGCCCCCGCATGCGGGTCACCGAACCCGGACGGGGCTATGTCCGAGGTGTGCGAGGGATGGGGTTCAGGTGTTCTTCGCAGCCGGCTTCTTGCGCGACCGCGGCCGGGGGCGGGAGTCCGTCGTGCCCGGCGCCGGAAGCACGTGCAGCTCCTTGTCCAAGATCTCGGTGATGGCTGCGATGATCGCGGGGCCGGCTTCTTTGAGGTGGTGGCGGTGCGCTGCGGAGAGTGGCCGCAGCAGCGCCTCGCCTTCGGAGGTGATCCGCAGCAGCACCTCGCGCTTGTCTTCGACGCCGCGCTCCCGCCGCAGTAGCCCGAGCTCCTCCAGCTTGTCCACCAAGGCGACCACGGTGTGGTGCTGCACGCTGAGGCGCTCAGCCAGCGTGCTCACCGTGGGGCGCGCTCCGGCTGGCAGGCCCCGCACCGCGAGCAGCAGCTGATGTTGCTGGGGCTCGACACCGGCCTCGCGCGCCGCGCGCTCGCTGAAGGCCAGGAACTTACGAACTTCGTAGCGGAAAGACGCGAGTCTCTTGTACGTGGAATTGGTGACGGTCGATGACAAGGGGCGGTCCTGCCGGAGACTCTAGCAGGCCACTCCGGCAGCCCGCTCTGGAATGCGCAGTAGGGGCAGAGAGTCCGTGGGGACGGAGGCGATGACCCGAAGCGGTGCGGGGGTGATGGGCACCTTGCCGAGCGGGCTGTTCCCTGGGCGGGCTGCGGGGACGAAAATAGATCGAGGGTCGATAATATCGAGACTCGATACATCGCGTCCCCTGTCGGGAGGAGGTCCGCGGGCCCGCCGGGTGCCCGTCGGTGCGCACGGCCGCGCGAGGCGCTTTTCGATCGTCCGCTGTAGCTCGGACACCAGTGCGAAACAATTCGATCGTCAATCTGAGAAACGAGCCAGAAACCATCCTGGTGTTTCCAATCGTCGAACAGTGTTTCGCTGCCGTAACGGGTCGATAACTTCGCACGCCATGAGTTGACTGGGTTTGGAACTCGCCTAGCTTCGGTGGTGTGATGTCGGCAATGACGGGCCAGGATAGTCAAATGAGTTCAGCATCCGATGAATTGTCAGTGGTGTCTCGTGAGACCGTGATTGTCGTTGGAAACGGGATGGTCAGTCATCGTTTCTGCGAAGCAATGCGGGCAAAAGTGGGGCCGGAGCGCGCTCGCATCCTGGTGTTCGGTGAGGAGACGTGGCCCGCGTACGACCGCGTTCAGCTCACGAAGTACTTCGAGCTCTCGAGCGCCACGCCGCTGCTCCTCGGAACGAGCGCCTGGTATGCCGAGCGCGACATCGAGCTGCACACTGCCGTCCGAGTGGACGCCGTGGACCTCGTCTCTCGTGAGGTGGTGACCGACCGCGGCGAGCGTCACGCGTTCGACCGCCTCGTGCTGGCCACGGGCTCTTTGGCGTTCGTCCCGCCCGTCCCAGGCATCGACCGCGAGGGTGTGTTCGTCTACCGCACCATCGACGACTTGGACGCCATCCGCGCCTACGCGTCCAAGGCGAAGAGGTGTGCCGTGTTGGGCGGCG
Source organism: uncultured Sandaracinaceae bacterium (assembly GCA_964510015.1). Taxonomy (GTDB): domain Bacteria; phylum Myxococcota_A; class Polyangia; order Polyangiales; family Houyiibacteriaceae; genus JADJJE01. The sequence continues at coordinate 24,106 of CAZEAA010000032.1, read as the reverse complement.
GTCTCCTCGGCCTCGAGGCCGCCCGCGCCGTGCAGCAATGCGGTGTCGAGGCGCACGTCATCGAGATGGCGCCGCGCTTGATGCCGCGGCAGATCGACGCCATCGGCGGTCGCCTGCTGAAGCGCGCCATCGAGAGCATGGGGGTGTCGGTGCACGTGGGCTGCGGCACGCGTGAGGTGCTCGGCGATCCGGCCGTCACGGGGCTGCTCACCAGCGACGCCGAGCTGCCGTTCGACATGGTGGTGGTCTCTGCTGGCATTCGTCCGCGCGACGAGCTGGCCCGCGCGGCGGGCATCGCCGTGGGAGAGCGCGGCGGTATCGTGGTGGACGACACGCTCGCCACCAGCGCCCCCGGGGTCTACGCCATCGGCGAGTGCGCGCTGCACCGGGGCATGATCTACGGCCTCGTGGCGCCGGGCTACGACATGGCCGAGGCGCTGGTGCACACGCTCGTGGGGGGCACCGGGACGCGCTTCGAGGGCGCCGACCTCAGCTGCAAGCTCAAGCTCATGGGCGTGGACGTGGCCAGCTTCGGCGACGCGTTCGCCGACGAGCGCGACGACCGCGCGCAGGTGGTGGCCTTCCAGGACTTCACCGCTGGCGTCTACAAGAAGCTCATCATGGACGCGACGGGGAAGCGGGTGCTGGGTGGCATGCTCCTGGGCGACGCCTCGGCCTACGGCACGCTCGCACACTACGCCCGCACCGGAGAGGCCATCCCCGGCACCCCCGAAGGCTTGCTGCTCGGTGAGCGGGGCGAGGGCGCAGGGGCCCATGGCATCGCGGCGCTGCCAGACTCCGCGCAGGTCTGCTCCTGCAACAACGTCACCAAGGGTGCCATCGTGGGCGCCGTGCGCGGGGGCGCCTGCGAGCTCGCCGAGCTGAAGGGCTGCACGCGGGCTGGCACGTCGTGCGGTGGCTGTGTGCCACAGGTGGTGGACCTGCTGGACGCCGAGCTCAGGGCGATGGGCCGCAGCACGCGCAAGCGCCTGTGCGAGCACTTCGACCTGACGCGCCGCGAGATGTTCGACGTCATCCGCGTGCGTGGGCTCGACTCGTTCGAGGACCTGCTGCGCGAGCACGGCCAGGGCGGTCAGGGCTGCGAGATCTGCAAGCCCACCGCGGCCAGCATCTTCGCCAGCCTGCAGAACGAGATGATCCTGAAGAAGCACGACGCGCTCCAGGACACGAACGACCGCTTCCTCGCCAACATCCAGCGGCGCGGGCTGTACTCGGTGGTGCCGCGCATCCTGGGCGGCGAGATCACGCCCGAGGGGCTCATCCGCCTCGGCGAGATCGCGCAGCGCTACGGGCTCTACACCAAGATCACGGGCGGCCAGCGCGTGGACATGTTCGGCGCCACGCTGAACAAGCTGCCGGACATCTGGCAGGAGCTGGTGGAGAGCGGCTTCGAGAGCGGGCACGCCTACGCCAAGGGCTTGCGCACCGTGAAGAGCTGCGTGGGCTCCACCTGGTGCCGCTACGGCATGGACGACTCGGTCGGCCTCGCCATCCGCATCGAGGAGCGCTACCGCGGCATCCGCGCACCGCACAAGCTGAAGAGCGCCGTGAGCGGCTGCGTGCGCGAGTGCGCCGAGGCCCAGAGCAAGGACTTCGGCGTCATCTCCACCGAGACGGGTTGGAACCTCTACGTGTGTGGCAACGGCGGCGCCAAGCCGCGCCACGCGGACCTGCTGGCCACCGACCTCGATGAGGCCACGCTCATCAAGTACATCGACCGCTTCCTCATGTACTACATCACCACCGCCGACCGCCTGACGCGGACGTCCGTGTGGGTGGAGAAGCTCGAGGGCGGCATCGACCACGTGCGCGACGTGGTGGTGAACGACAGCCTCGGCCTCGGCGCCGAGCTCGAGGCGATGGCCGCGCACCTGGTGGCGAGCTACCAGTGCGAGTGGGCCGCGGTGGTCAACGACCCCGAGCAGCGCGCACGCTTTCGGCACTTCGCCAACAGCGACGCCGCCGACGACTCGGTCTTCATGATCGAGCAACGCGGCCAGAAGCGCGTGGCCGACTGGGACCCGCCGGCCGCGCCCCGCAAGCTGCGCCTGCCCGTGCTCGCGTCGAACGACGTGGTGGCCGAGGCGAGCGCTGCGCGCCCGGAGAACGACCTGGTGTACTTCGGCGAGGTGCAGAGCTTCCCCGTGGAGGGCGGCATGAGCGTGAAGCACGGTGACGTGCAGCTGGCCATCTACCACTTCGCGTCGCGAGGCGAGTGGTACGCCACCCAGAACATGTGCCCGCACCGTCAAGACATGGTGCTGGCGCGCGGCATGCTGGGCGACGTTCGCGGCGAGCCGAAGGTGGTCTGCCCCATGCACAAGAAGAGCTTCTCGCTGCGCACCGGCGAGTCGCTCAGCGGGGACGACTACCAGATCATGACCTTCCCGGTGGAGGTGCACGACGGGCGCGTGTTTGCGCGTGTGCCCGCCGCGGCGTCGCTCGCGGACCAGCTGTGCAGAGGCCACTCATCGTGCGACCACGCCCACGCGGCGGAGTAGGAGGAGCATGTCCACTGGAGCCGTCCCGCTTCCCATCCTCGAGTCCACTGCTTCCTCTTCGCCCGCCGCCAAGAAGCGCCTCCCGCTCTTGGATCAGGTCCTGGCCGCCCAGCGCGACATGAGCGCGGTCGAGCGCTTCGCGCAGCTGCACGAAGACGTGAATTCGCCGCTGATGGAGCCCTACTACCGGGCGCTCCTCCCCGCGACCCCGCCCGGACCGGGACAGCAGTATGCCTTCGAGGTGAACCTCGACGCGTGCTCCGGCTGCAAGGCGTGCGTGACCGCGTGCCACAGCCTCAACGGCCTCGACGAGGGCGAGACCTGGCGCAACGTCGGTGTGCTGCACGGCGGCACGGTGGATGCGCCGTTCCAGAAGTCGGTCACCGGCGCGTGCCACCACTGCGCCGAGCCGGCGTGCATGAAGGGGTGCCCCGTCGGCGCCTACGAGAAGGACGCGGTCACGGGCATCGTGAAGCACCTCGATGACCAGTGCATCGGCTGCCAGTACTGCATCTTCACGTGCCCCTACGAGGTGCCCAAGTACAACGCCAAGAAGGGCATCGTGCGCAAGTGCGACATGTGCTCGGACCGCTTGGCCGAAGGCGAGGCGCCCGCGTGCGTGCAGGCGTGTCCCTCGCAGGCCATCGCCATCAAGGTGGTGGACACCGAGTCCGCGCGGGAGGCCGCTCGCACGGGCGAGTTCCTGCCTGGCGCGCCGCACCCCAGCATCACCACGCCGACCACGCGCTACGTCTCGGCGCAGCCGATGCCCAGCAACACGCTTCCCGCGGACTTCCACGCGGTGCGCCCGGCGCACATCCACAAGCCGCTCGTGTGGATGCTGGTGCTCACGCAGCTCTCGGTGGGCGCCTTCTTCGTGGGCGAGATCTTCGAGAGCGTGCTCAGCCCCGAGGCGCACGCGGTGGTCCGCCCCTGGCACAGCCTGGTGGCGCTGCTGCTCGGCCTCTTGGCGCTCGGGGCCAGCACCGCGCACCTCGGACGGCCGCAGTACGCCTTCCGCGCGGTTCTCGGCATCCGCACCTCGTGGCTGAGCCGTGAGGTGCTGGCCTTCGGAGCCTTCGCGGGCGCCGCCGTGACGTACGCGGCCGCGCTCTTCCAGGCCGAGCACCCGAGCGCCATCCCGGGTCTGCCGCAGCTCACGGAGTGGGCCGAGGCGGCGCTGCCGGTGCTGTCGCCGCTCGTCGCCATCAGCGGGGCGCTCGGCGTCTTCTGCTCGGTCATGCTCTACCAGAGCACGCGGCGTCGCTACTGGAACGGCCCCGCCACCAGCTTCAAGTTCGCGCTCACCGGGGTGGTGCTGGGGCTCGCGTTCGGCACCGCGGCGGCGAGCGTCGCGCTGGCGCTCACCCACGAGGAGCCGCAGCCCCTGCTCCAGCCGTGGCTGGACTTCGCGTGGCCTGCGCTCGCGGTGGCGACGCTGCTGAAGCTGGCCGGCGAGCTGTCGGTGATGCGCCACCTCCGCAAGGGCGGGGCGAGCGACCTCACGCGCTCCGCGAGGCTGCTGGTGGGCGAGCTGAGCTCGCTGCTGGGCGCGCGTGCGGTGCTCGCGGTGCTGGGTGGCGTGGTCTTGCCCGCGGCGTTCTTCGGGGCGCCGGGGGGTGTGCCGCTGGCCGCTCAGCTGACCGTCGCGCTGCTCAGCGCGGGGATGCTGCTGGCCGGTGAGCTTCTGGAACGTGTCCTCTTCTTTGCGGCCATGAGTGCGCCGCGCATGCCGGGAGTGGTGGGCTGATGGCCAAAGTGAAACCAACGGTCATTCAGCGGGCGAAGCGCCTGCTGCGAGACGACGGCGGTGTGCTCACGCGCGAGCTGATGCGCTCGCCCGGGGGCTTCGGGTTGGGGCAGGTGCCCACGCGGCTCAAGCCGGACGCGACCACCACGATGGTGTGCGGCTTCTGCTCCACCGGCTGTGGGCTGGACGTGCACATGCGCGCCGGCGAGGCCATCAGCCTGACCCCCTCGGTCCAGTATCCCGTGAACTTGGGCATGGCGTGCCCGAAGGGCTGGGAGGCGCTGGCTCCCCTGCGGGCCCCCGACCGGGCGCGCTCGCCCATGCTGCGCATGTCGCGTGGATCACGGCTCACGCCGGTGGGCTGGCAAGAAGCGCTGACCACCTTCACGGAGCGCTTCAAGGCCATCCAGGCGAAGCACGGGGCGGCCTCGGTCGCGTTCCTGGGCACGGGGCAGATCCCCATGGAGGAGCTCGCGTTCCTGGGCGCGCTCGCCAAGTTCGGGATGGGCATGCGGCACGGCGACGGCAACACGCGTCAGTGCATGGCCACCTCGGTGGTGGCGTACAAGGAGTGCTTCGGCTTCGACGCGCCGCCCTACACGTACGCGGACTTCGAGGAGAGCGACGTGTTGCTGTTCGTGGGTGCGAACCCGTGCATCGCGCACCCCATCCTGTGGGAGCGAGTCTGCCGCAACCCCCACAACCCCAAGGTGGTGGTGATCGATCCGCGTCGCACCGAGACGGCCGAGCAGGCGTCGCTGCACGTGCCCATCGCGCCGAAGAGCGACCTCGAGTTCTTCTACGCCGTGGCGCACGTCCTCATTCGCGAGGGCTGGCTGGACGACGAGTTCGTCACCGCCCACACGGACCAGTTCGAGGGCTTCGCTGCCCACGTGCTGGCCTTCACGCCGGAGCGGGTGGCGCCCCGCGCGGGCGTCAGCGTCGCGCAGATCGAAGACCTGGCGCGCATCATCCACGAGGGCCGGCGGGTCTCCATCTGGTGGACCATGGGCGTGAACCAGAGCCACGAGGGGGTGCGCCTCGCCCAGGCCCTGATCGCGCTCTGCTTGCTCACGGGCAACATCGGTCGACCCGGCACGGGGCCCAACTCCATCACCGGGCAGTGCAACGCGATGGGCTCGCGCCTCTTCAGCAACACCACCAGCCTGCTGGGCGGGCACCGCTTCGACGATCCCTTGCACCGCGAGAAGGTCGCGAACCACCTCAAGATCGACCCGGCCGTCATCCCCACGGATGCGGGCATGGCCTACGACCAGATCCTAGAGGGGATCCTGAAGGGTGAGATCAAGGGCCTCTGGGTGGTCGCCACCAACCCCGCGCACTCGTGGATCAACCAGGCCGACGCGCGCGACGTGCTGGGTCGCCTCGACTTCCTGGTGGTGCAGGACATGTACGACTCCAGCGAGACCGCGGACCTGGCGGACTTGATCCTGCCGGCGGGAGGCTGGGGGGAGAAAGAGGGTTGCTTCATCAACTCCGAGCGCCGCATCAGCGTGGTGAAGCAGGTGGCGCGCGCGCCCGGCACCGCCCTCAGCGACTTCCGCATCTTTCAGCTCATCGCCGACTCCTGGGGATGCGGCGAGATGTTTCGCGAGTGGGACTCACCGGAGTCCGTCTTTCACATCCTCAAGGGCCTGACGAGTGGCATGCCGTGCGACATCTCGGGCATCGAGGGGTACAAGCAGCTGGACGACATGCGCGGCATCCAGTGGCCGCTGCCGGAGGGGCGCACGCCGCAGCGCCTCGAGCAGCGCCGACTCTTCGAGGACCGACGCTTCTACACGGCGAATGGACGCGCAAAGTTCGTCTTCGAGGCGCCGCGTGCCGTGCCCGAAGCGGTGGACGCGTTCTTCCGCTTCACGCTTCTCACGGGGCGCGGGAGCTCGGCGCAGTGGCACACGCAGACCCGCACGGGCAAGAGCCCGGTGCTCAACACGCTGGCGCCCGAAGACCAGTACGTGGAGCTCTCGCCCTCCGACGCCGCCGACTTGGGTGTGACCCCCAACAGCTGGGTGCGCGTGTCCTCGCGCCGCGGTTCGCTCGTAGCCCGGGCCTACGTGACCCACATCGTCCAGCCGGGGCAGGTGTTCATGCCCATGCACTACGTGGAGACCAACCGGCTCACGTTCCCGTCGTTCGACCCGTACTCGCGGCAGCCTTCATACAAGCACTGCGCCGTTCACGTGGAGAAGGTCGCCGGCAGGTAGAGCATCAGCTGGCCGTCCTCGCCCACGCGGAGCTCGCCTCCGTGGGCGAGGGCGATGCGCGCCACCAGGGTCAGGCCGAGGCCCAGCGAGCCCGCGCTGTCCGCGGCGTCCCGCGCGAACGGCTGCGTCAGCCGCGCGAGGTCTTCGGCCCGCAAGCCTGGGCCAGCATCGCGCAGCACGAACCGCACCGACCCGGCGTCGGGCTCCACGCGCAGCGACAGCAGGCCGCCCCCGTGCTCGCGCGCGTTGCGCAGCAGGTTGGCGAGCGCGCGGGCCAGCAGCGTGGGGTCCGCGTCCACGAAGACGGTCTCGTCCGCGATGAGCTTGGTGGCGGCTTCACCCGCCCGCGCCAGCGCGCTGCGCGCCGCGTCGATGGCGTCCACTCGGCGCCGCTCCGGGCCGAGCGTGTCCAGCTTCGAGCCGGCCAGCAGCTGCGCCACCAGCTCGTCGATCTCCAGCACCTCTTCCTCGAGCTGCCGGGTCAGCTTCTCGCTCAGCCCAGCGTCGGCGGCGTGGTCCACCAGCAGGCGCAGGTGCCCGAGCGGCGTGCGGATCTCGTGGGAGACGCTGGCCAGCAACATCTTCTGCTCGGCCAGCGTGGACTCCACGCGCGCGGCCATCTCGTTTACCGCGCGCGCCAGGTGCTGCACCTCGGCGGGCGCGCGGGGATGCACTTGCACGCGGGCGTCCAGCGCGCCCTCGCCGATCTCGGTCGCCACCTTGGCGGTCTCCACCAGCGGGCGCGCCAAGCGCCGGGCGATGACACCCGACGCCCACCAGAGCCCCACCGCGAACGCCGCGAACAGCGCGAGGCCTTGGCGAAAGAAGTGCGGGCGACGCGGCATGCAGAGGGTGGCGTGACCCAGCCGCCGGCCGTCGCTCTCGATCACGGTGGGGCGGGCCCGCCGCGAGCAGCTGGGTCCTCGTCGCAGGCGCTCGCGGCCCTCGAGGTCGTGGATCGTCACGGAGAGGCCGAAGCGACCGTGCAGCTCGTCGGCCAGCTGGGAGAGCGCCGCGTCGTCGCTCCATCGCTCGGCGAAGCGCACGGCCACGAAGCCCTCGGCCGCGTGAAAGTCGGGGCCGTGCTCATCGGGGCGCATGACGAAGGCCACGGCGCCGGCCAAGAGCGAAGCGCCCAGCATGGCCGCGCCGAACGACAGGAACAGGCGCCGCTGCAGCGAGCCGGGGCGCCCACGGTGACGATGTCCGCGGCGCTGTGACCCATGGCGATGTTCGCGCGGTGTCATGACGGGGTGGCCAACAGGTAGCCCACACCGCGCACCGTGCGGATGCGCTCGGGGCGTCGCGGGTCGTCGCCCAGCTTGCGGCGCAGGTGCGAGATGTGGACGTCCACGGTGCGCTCGCCCACCACCTCGTCGCGCCCCGCCAGCGACAGCAGCGTCTCGCGGGGCACCACGCGTCCGGCGCGCCGCAGCAGGGCTGCCAGCAGGTCGAACTCGAGGCCAGTCACGTCGATGGCGGCGCCGTCGAGGCTCACCTGCCGACGCGGCACGTCCATGACCAGGCCACCGGCCGACAGGCGCTCGTCCATCAGGCCCGGTCGCACGCGCCGCAGCACCGCGCGCAGACGCGCCAGCAGCTCGCGCGCGCTGAACGGCTTGGCCACGTAGTCGTCAGCGCCCAGCTCGAGCCCCACCACGCGGTCGGCCTCGTCACCACGCGCGGTGAGCATCACCACGGGCACGCTGTTGTCCTGACGGATGCGCTTCAGCACGGTCAGGCCATCCATGCCCGGCATCATCACGTCGAGCAGCACCACGTCGTGACCACCTTCGGCCAGGCGCGCGAGCCCCAGAGGCCCATCCGCCGCGTGCTCGACGACCACCTCGTGGTTTCCGAGGTAGTCGCCCAGCAGCTCGGCGAGCCGTCGGTCGTCATCGATGAGCAGCACGCGCAGCGTCATGGCGGCAGCATACGTGTCAGGG
>CAZEAA010000032.1:0-15560 GCA_964510015.1 uncultured Sandaracinaceae bacterium | reverse complement strand
GACACACGTCTCGGCGACGCGGTCCATCATGTGCTCGCGATGGTGCCGACCCCCGTGATGGAGGCGGGCGATGCCACCGCCGATGCCGAACACGGCACCCGCGGCGAGGACGAGAGAGAGAAAGATTCGCATGGTGGGTTCCTGAGGTGGCGGGGGTTAGCGATAGGGACCGAAGGGGACGCGGCGACCGCTGGCCAAGAGGTCGGCCAGGCGTCCGCGCTGGACGGGGTCGAGCACGCCGTGCACTCGGTCGAGGGCGCGCTTCACGGCGGCTTGAGCGCCTTCGAGGGCTTCGCGCTGCGAGCTGAAGAGCACGTCCACGCGCTCGTGGTGCACGCTGTCGTCGCGCAGGGCCTCGGCGAGATCGCGGCGCTGCCCGCCGAGCGTCTGCTTCAGGCCCTCGACCTCGGAGCGCAGGTCGTCGAAGGCGCCGCGGATCTCGGTGGCCTGCTCGGGGGTGGCGCGCACAGCCCGCACCACGTGGTCGACCTTGTGACGCAGGAAGCGCTGGCCGGGACGGAAGGAGGCCCTATGGTCGTCGCCGTAGCGGCTCGAGCAGCCGTGGCGCCCCGCGAAGTGATGGCGGTTCAGGTGGAACAGCCCAGCCAAGCAGGCGAGGCCGAAGAGGATGGAGAACATGGTCGGTGATTCCTTTCAGCACTGACCTTGAACCCCCCGTGTGAAGCCACTGTGCGAGCGCCTGTGAAGAAGTGTGAAGCTCGCGCTACCCTGCCGCGTGACCCAGCCCCCCGATGATGAGCCGCCCGACTGCCTGCTCTGCGGAGCCTGCTGCTTCTCCGACATGCCGCACTACGTGGCGGTGCTCGGCGACGACCATCAGCGGCTCGGCGATCTGGCCGAGGAGCTCACCACCTGGCACGGGACGCGCTGCTTCATGACGATGCGCGACGGACACTGTGCGGCCCTCGTGGTGGAGCCGGCCAGCGGTCGCTTCGTCTGCAGCGTCTACGAGGTGCGGCCCGAGACGTGCCGGGCCCTCCTGCATGCGTCCCCCGAGTGCGCGGGCGAGCGTCACCAGAAGCACGAGCGCACCCGGCGGGCGCTGCGCGTGTGTCCCTGACCCGGCCTTACGAGCCAGCGAGGCTCACGAGACGCGCCCCTCACCAAAAAAACATTGGCTGATAGCACCAACTTCGAAGAACATGAGAGGTGCCGCCAGGGGACCCCATCCCCGTTCACGGATGTCACGGATACCGAGGATATTGAGAATGCTTAGAAAAGCGCGTGGTTTCGCCATCTTGATGCTCTGGCCCTTGGCATTGGGTGCCGCCGGTTGCGACTGCGACAACAGCGGCGGCCCGACGGACGAAGACGGCGGGGTGGAAGACGGAGGCTTGCCGCCCGTGTGCTGTGTGAACGGCGAAGGGATGGAGGTCTGCGTCGAAGTGCCTCCGTGCACCTCGCCGTTCCGCTGTGACGGAGAGGGGTTCCAAGAGCCCACCACGGAGAACGGCTGTCGGTTCATCGCCCCGCTCGATCCGGGTCAGCTGGCCACGCACCTCGACATCGCGGCTGCCGACGGCGCGGCGGTGCTCGCCGGCTACAGCGCGGGCCGCAACCCGAACCCGCGCTATGGCGACCTGCTCGTGGGCCGCGTGGACGGTGACGGGGTCTCGTGGTCCATCGTGGACGGCGCGCCTGCGGGCGAGCCCATCGTGCAGGACAACCTGTACGCCGACCCGGATGGTTGGCGTGGCGGCGTGACCACCGCTGGCGACAACGTGGGCGAGTGGAACGCCATCGCCATCGCCCCCAGCGGCGACATCGCCATCAGCTACTACGACCGCACGAACAGCGCCCTCAAGTACGCCACCAGCGGCGACGACGGCGCCACGTGGTCCATCCAGACGGTCTACGACGTGGGCGACTCCGGGCAGTTCACCTCGCTCGCCTTCTTGGCGGACGGCCGCCCCGCGATCTCCTTCCTGACCCTGACGCCCTCCGCGGCGGCCAACACGGCGCCGACCAGCGCCGTGCAGGTGGCCATCGGCATGAGCGCCACCCCCGCCGCCCCGACCGACTGGGTGGTGACCACGGTGGGCGCAGCCACGCCCGTGGCCTGCACCGAGGCGCTGTGCGAAGGCGACTTGGTGTGCCGCGCGGATGGCGGCTGCGCCGTGACGTCGGCTGCCCCTGCGACCGACTGCACGTTTGTGGACGACGAAGGCGCGACCCAGCCCGGATGTGCTCGGGGCACCACCTGCGTGAGCGACAACACCGGCGGGAACTTCACCTGCCAGGCTCTCTCCACCGGCGAGCCCGTCGAGGACGTGCCCGTGGCCAACGGCCTCTACACGTCGCTGCGCGCCACCAGCACCGGGCTCGCGTTGGTCTGGCACGACCGCGTGCGCCGCACCCTGCGTGGCAGCGCCTTCGCTGCCGACACGAGCACCTGGCGTGCGCCGTTCAACATCGATGGCTTCGACGCCGTCGGCACCGGCGACTCGGGCTACAACGCGGACCTCGCCATCGGCAGCACCGGCAACTGGTACGTGGCCTACGTGGACGGCGTGAGCGAGGAACTGCGCATGGCGACCGTCGATGGCACGACCATCGGGAACGCGAATCCCGGCGTGACGCGCGAGCGGGTGGACGACGGCGTGCGCGGCACCAGCGCACCGCACATCGTGGGCGCTGACGCCGACATCGCGGTCTTGGCGAGCGGCGAGGTGCGCATCGTCTACCAGGACGCCACCAGCATCGAAGCGCTGCTCGCCACTCGGGCGGCGGCGGCCACCGAGTGGACGCTCCAGGGCGAAGGGGCTGACGCTCCGATCGACGCCGAGGACCAGACGGGCTTCTGGACCTGCCAGGCGCTCGACGGCGACACGTCGTACATCGCTACCTGGTCCGTGAACAACGCCGCTGGGACCAACGAGACCCGCGTCTTCACCGTCGACTGAGCTGGCGCCGCGTTCCTGCGGCAACCACGTCGAGCGCGCGACGGTGACGAACCGGCGCGCGTTCGCAATTGGAGCTGGGATCATCGGCGGCGATCGCTGTTATCGTCCACCGCATGCAACTCCGCGATCGTGTGGCTTGGGTGACGGGCGCCTCTTCGGGCATCGGTGAGGCGTTGGTGCCGGCGCTCTTGGCGCGTGGGGCCAAGGTGGTGGTCAGCGCACGGCGCTCGGACAAGCTGGACGCCCTCGTCGCGCAGCACGGACGCGACCGCGTGGCGGCGGTGCCGGTGGACCTCACCAAGCTCGACACGCTCGAAGACGCCGCGCGGCGCGCCGAGGCCGCGTTCGGCCAGGTGGATGCCCTGATCAACAACGCGGGGCGCAGCCAGCGCGCGCCCGCGCTCGAGACCAGCATGGAAGACGTGCGCGAGCTGATGGACCTCAACTTCACGGCGCCGGTCGCGCTCACGCGCGCGCTCGCGCCAGCCATGGTGGCGCGCGGCGTGGGACACGTGTCGGTGGTCAGCAGCGTGGCGGGCTACCTCAGCACGCCGCACCGCTCCACGTACTCGGCCAGCAAGTTCGCGGTGCGCGGCTACTTCGACTCGCTGCGCGCCGAGCTGCATGGCACCGGCGTGGAGGTGGGCATCATCTGCCCGGGCTACGTGCGCACGGAGATCACGCGCGCGGCGCTCGGCGAGGGCGGTGGCGCGCATGGCAAGACTTCCTCGGCCATCGAGGCCGGCCTCTCGCCCGAGAAGGTGGCGAAGGGCATCGTCTCCGCCATCGAGTCGGGCCGGCACGAGCTGGTCATCGGCGGCAAGGAGACCGCGGGCGTCTACCTCTCGCGCTGGGCGCCGAGCCTGGTGCGGCGCCTCGCCCCGCGGCTCACGCCGGACTGACCTGCTGGGCCGCCCGCCACGCGCGTTCGGCTTTTCTGGCCGAGCCTTGACTGTTTACGAACGGTCGTGCTATTTGCTTCTCGTGTCCAAAGGCGAGACCACCAAGCAAGCCATCCTCCATCGCGCCACGCAGCTGGCCAGCGTGCACGGGCTCGACGGCATCAGCATCGGTGGCCTGGCGGACGCCATGAGCATGTCCAAGAGCGGCGTGTTCGCGCACTTCCGCTCCAAAGAGCAGCTGGACGTGGCCGTGCTCGAGTACGTGCGCGACCGCTTCCTCACGGACACGCTGCTGCCCTCGTTCAAGGCCAAGCGCGGCCTCGCCCGCATCCACGCGCTGCGTGACCGCATGGTGGCGTGGATGAGCGTGGACTGGTTGCCCGGCGGCTGTCCCATGCTTCCGGCAGGCTTCGAGCTGGACGACAAGCCAGGCCCCGCGCGCGACGTGGTGGTGGCCGCCCAGCGCGACCTGCTCTCGGCCATCGCCCAGTCGGCGCGCATCGCCGTGGAGGAAGGCGAGCTCGATCCCGCGCTCGACGTGGACCAGTTCGCGTTCGAGGTGCACGGCGCCATCCTCGCCAGTCACCAGGCCATGCGGCTCCGCCAGGACCCGCGCGCCACCGAGCGCTTCCGTCGCGCCATCGATCGCGTCATCGAGAGCGCCCGCATCGTTTGAGCGGCTCCCTCACGGAGCCGTGGAGGAACCCATCATGACCAACGCATCGCCCTCTGCCTCGTCACGCCAAGAAAAAAGCACGAACGTTCGGCCTGTGAATCGGGCCCGTCCCAGCATGAAGGACGCCCTGCTCGTGCAGGCCGTCGCCGTGGGTGGACGCGTGGCTCCGTTCGAGACCGGCGGCTTGCTGGTGGACATCTTCACGCGCGCGCCGCAGCCCTATCCGCGCTCGGCCGAGGTGGACGCCCGCTTGATGTTCGCCGACGCGTGGTCGGTGCCCGTGGGCGGTCGCACGCTGCGCGGCTTCACGCTGCGCCCCGAGGGCCGTCACCCGAACGAAGACGGCGAGGGCCCGCACATCCTCTTGGTGCACGGCTGGGCCGGCGGCGGTCACCAGCTGCTGCCCATCGCGCGGCCTCTCGTGGCGCAAGGGTACAGTGTCTCGTTCTTCGACCTGCCCGCGCACGGGCAGAGCGAGGGTCATCACGCGAACCTGCGCGACATCGCGGAGGCCATCGCGGGCGTGGCCGCGTTCCTCGGTCACTTGCACGCCGTCATCGCTCACTCGGTCGGTGGCGCCGGCACCATCCTCGCCCTCATCGAGGGCCGCTTGGACGCCGACCACATCGCCTTGGTGGCGCCGCCCACCAGCCTCGAAGAGCAGGCGCGCGGCTTCGCCAAGATGATGCGCGCGCCCGACCCGGCGGTGAACGCCATGCTCGCGACGCTGCAGGGCCTCGTGGGCCGGCCCATCGACCGCGCGAGCTGGCTGCGCGACGTGGAGCACCTCACGGTGCCGCTCTTGGTGGTGCACGACCAGAAGGACCGCATCACGTCCTTCAGCGGCTCGAGCGAGCTGGTTCAGCACTGGCCGGGCGCCAGGCTGATGGCCACCGAGGGGCTCGGCCACGGGCGCATCTTGAGCGAGCCCGCCGTCATCGAGGCGATCGTTCGGTTCGTGCAGGGCACCGCGGACACCGAGCGGCGCGCCGCCTGACCCTTCAACGCTCCCGTGCGCGGGCTACGGCTGCGAGCGCTCGAGCGTGATGATGGCTTCGCCGAAGTCGTCGCGCTGTACGGTCACCCGCCATGGTTTGCGGCACGCGGCGCAGACCTCGACCATCACGCCCTCGGTCTCGCGGTCCACGGGGACCACGGCCGGCTCGAAGCAGTAGGGGCAGCGCAACTCGGGGGGGGGGAGCATCGGCGGAGAGTAAACGATCTCGCGCGCGCAATGCTCTACTCGTTGCGCGTCGAGCGGGTGGACGACCGCGCGTGGCGAGGAGCCGGGCTTTCGTCCTGCGCGAGGCCGTCCGAGAGGAAGCCGAGCGCCGCCGTGAACACCCCCACCAGCAGCGGTCCGCCCAGGGCTACGCGCCAGAACAGCGCCGTGTGGCACTCGCCCGCGCAGGGGCCGCCGTGCAGCGTGAACGCGATGCCCCCGAGGAAGAACACGGGGAAGCTCAGCAGGGCCATCTTCACCGGGGCGATGCGCACTCGTTCCATGCCGCCCCGATGAGCAAGGTCCGGGCCAGCCCGGAATCCTGTGGTTTTCCGGGCTGGACCACCTGCCAGGGTGGGGGCGCGGGGCCCAACCGAGAATCGGGTTTCGCGCTTGGTGTGTACGGGAGGTGACAGTCAGGGGTACAACCGACCCATGGCGCTCCTCGAGACGGATGAAGCGGCGGTCCGGCTGGCGCGCGCCATCGTCGCCGACATCGAGCTGTACCACGCCGAGATCATCACGGCGGCGGGCGACCTCTCGGAGCCCATCGCCGAGGGGCGTGCGCTCTACCGCACCCGCGTGCCCGAGCGCTTCCACGCGTTCTTCGAAGACGCGCTGATGGCGCGCAACCTCGCGCGGCTCGATGCGGCAAGGCAGGGCAGCTCGCGTCCTCCCGCGGTCGCGGGCTCCGGGAGTCCTGCACGGCCAGCCGACACCTTCACGGCGCCGCTGCCCAACCGGAACGGGGGCTCGTCGCTCACGTGGGTGACGCTAGTCGTGTTCGTGGTCCTGCTGGGCGCGGCGGCGTGGTTCTTCACACGCGGGTAGACGCAGCATGACCCCCACACCGGTCTCTTGGTTCGAGCAGCTCTTCGGCTTCCCCGAGGAGGACTACGCCACCACGCAGAGTCGCTTCGAAGTCAGCGGCACCACGCTGCGCTCCATGGTGAACGGCCGCGAGTTCACCATCGGCACGTTCAGCACCCCGACGCTCGCGTCCCTGCGCGCCCGTGTCGGCAAGCCGCCGGGCGGCACGCTCGTGGTCACGCACGAGGCGATTGGCGACGTGCTCTCCCTGCACGCGCTGCCCGAGAACCGCGGCGCCATGTTCCAAGTGGCCTCGCAGTTCAACTGCCTCGAGTTCGCGGGCCCGAAGGTGGTGCCCGAGGACGGCGTGACGGGCTACGCGTTCGATCGCACCCAGGGGCCGGCGTGCTCCCTCGCGGCTGCGGCGGCCACGGTGTACCGCAACTACTTCGCGCCCGTGAACGGGATCGCGGGGCAGACGCGTGGCCGCCAGCTGGATGGCCTCGACGAGCTGGCCGCCCGGCTGGGCGCACCCGGCGAATTCTGGAACGTGGTGAACGGCTACACGCACTCGGACGAAGCGCGCTTGGCTCGACTGAAGACGGTGCTCGCTGGTCACGATCGCGAGGAGCTCCTGGGCGCCGTGAAGATCGGCCTGCAGAGCGGCACCGGCGTGGACTTCCGCTCTCGCTTCGAAGAGACCACCGAGCCCACGCATGTGTCGCAAGCGTTCTGCTCGGCCCTCAGCTGCGGGTACACCAACGTGCCCTTGGACGCGTGGGAGCTGCTGGCCACGATCGCGCTAGACGCAGCGTACGAAGCCACGCTGCTGGCCGCGCTCACGGACGAGCACCCCGCGCCGCTGCGCACGGTGTGGCTCACGTTCATCGGCGGCGGCGTGTTCGGCAACCGCATGGAGTGGATCGCCGGGGCGATTGGCCGCGCGCTGAAGCGGGTGGAGGGGTTCGACCTGCACGTGCGCATCGCGCACTACCGCAACATCGACGAGCAGCTGGTGGACGACGTGGAGTGCGCGCGCGGGAGGGTCCCGCACCGCATGAGGGCATGAGCCGCAGTAGCCTCACGGCAGCTGTATTGGTTGGCGCTCTCTCGTGAGGTGTGTGATGGCCCGCGCCCAAGCGGGGAGCGTCGTCCGCGCAAGCGTGCAGATCACCCCTTGAGGTCTTCGAAGGAAACGCCGACGAACTTGGCGAGTGATCGCACATAGACGTCAGAGATCTCGCTCTTGCGGCCGTTGTGAGCTGGGAGCGGGAACATCCTTCCGTCCTTGGCGCGCACCTTCCAGTGCGAACCCTTCTTCGGGGCCTCCACCGCAAGGCCGAGGACAATCAGCCGCTTCTCCAGGTCCCCAAGTCTCGACGGCATCGTCTACGCAGCCAGGACCAACTCGACTTCGGACGTGGAAATCGAAGGCGCCTTGCGGGCCTTGCGGTCTCGCTCGCTCATGGCGTGGGGCATGGGCATCTCCGTCAGAGCAGCCTTCACGCTCCAGCGTAGCGCCCACAGGTAGCTGGCCTGATTCTTGGTTTTGCTGATGGACTTGATCGTTCCTTGGTCCATCACACGAGCCCATTCTTTCCACACGGGATCAGCGTGGTCTGCCCGATCGAGCGGGTTCCGCCCCAGGTTCAGGTCGTCACAGACCACCATTCCGGAGGCCTCCTGCAACATCTGGAAGCAGTGCTCTAGCGAGTCGCCCACCGTCACGACGTCCAACTGCAGGCAGTGGCCGACCCACTGACCTTCCACGTCCGGGCTAGGTCGGGCGACGGCCCACAAGTGGTACTCGCGGGTCGAGAGGACTTTTTCCATGATTTTACTCTGGTCCTTCGAGGTGAATTTCGCAACGCTTTTCGCAGCAAGGGGAAAGCCAAGGAAGTAGCGAAATGCCGAGAAACATGCGGTTTCGCGACCAGTGGAACATCCGTCGCCCCCTCGAGCGCCGGCGCGGAGAAGAACCTCCTCGCCGCCCGCCGCCCCGTCAGCACGCCAGGGGCGCCGTGCGCCAGCGCATGTAATCGACGAGTCAACGGGCAAGAGACAGGGGCTCGGCGAGGCCCAAACCAAAACGGCGCAACCCGTGAGGGTTACGCCGTTTCTTACTTTAGTTGCGGGGGCGTGCGTTGGGGATTGGCACGGGGGGTGGGGCTGCCGATCGAGTTTGTGGTTTTGGTGCCTTGAATATAGGGCGATCGAGACGCCGGACCAACCGTGCCCGCTGCGCCGGTTTCCCACTTGGCCAGCGGGTTGTCACCTCTCCCGCCCCCCCGGACAGGTGCCCCGCTGTGCTGGGGCCCTGTCTATCCAGCAGGCCGGTGCGCCCTGGGCGGAGACTCACGCGAGGAAGTTACCCGCAGCGATAGGCCTCGCCTACCTGCGCCATGTCGGTCACCCCGTAGTGCTCGCGCAGCGCGGCCAAGCCAGCGCTCACATAGCGTTTGTACGTGGCCATGCTCACCTGTAGCGCGATGGCCGCTTCAGGGTCAGTCAGCCCCTCGCCGTACTTGAGTTCGATGGCCGTCTGCTGGTCCAGCGGCAGGCTTTGCAGCGCCTTGGTGAGCCGGTTCTTGCGGTTGATCACGCTGCTCATGCTGGGGCCAAGGTGGATGACCGAGTGAACGCTGCTGTCGAAGTCCGCAGTGACGAGGCCGCGGCGCCGGTAGTGGTCGGCCACATGGTTGCGGGCGATCTGCCAGAAGTACGCCCGTTGGTTCTCCATCGGCGTGTTGCTGCGTTGGACGAACGCCAACACCACGCTCTGAGCCACGTCATGGATGTCGCCGGGCTGGACCTTGGAGCGCAGGAAGCGTTCGAGGTTGGGCCACTCGCTCCTGATTAGCGCGTCGACCTGGATGCGTTGCTGCGCGTTCAACTGGGCCATGGAGCTACCCTCATCGCGGCAGAATAGCCTTCGCCCAGAACTCCAATCAACAGGCACCGACTCTTCCGTGATATTCATGCGCGGTGTCTGAGTCCGTATCGCGCTTGGCGACCGACCTGGGAGGAGACCTGCTGCGGACGGCGTTGCTAGGCGCCGCCAGCCCGGTACTCGATGCGCGCTACCACATCCGCAAGGTGCTGGGGCGGGGCGTCACGGGGGTGGTGCTGAGCGCCTACGATGAGCGCCTGAAGCGTGAGGTGGCCATCAAGGTGGCGCCCTCGAGCGCAGCGTCGGCGCGCATGCTGGAAGAAGCGCGCGCGTTAGCGCGGATGCAGCGGCCGATGTTCGTGGTGCAGGTCTGGGAGGCGGCGAGCGGCTGCTTCTCCGGCTCAGCGTTCACTGGGCGCGTGAACTACATCGCGATGGAGCTGGTGGTCGGGCCCACGCTG
This sequence comes from uncultured Sandaracinaceae bacterium, assembly GCA_964510015.1. Taxonomy (GTDB): domain Bacteria; phylum Myxococcota_A; class Polyangia; order Polyangiales; family Houyiibacteriaceae; genus JADJJE01. Next base: position 5,675 of record CAZEAA010000032.1, on the reverse strand, counting down.
CGCGCGTGGCGCAACACTCGTGAGCGCACCATGGCCGAGGTCCTCCATGTGTACGCGGACCTCGCTGTAGGACTGTCCATCGTGCACGCTCACGACATGGTTCACGGTGACGTGAAGCCCGACAACGTCATCATGAGCAGCTCGGGCGCCCCCACGCTGGTGGACTTTGGGTTTGCGGCTCACATCCACGAGATGGGAGCAACCACGCGCAGCGAGGTGATGGGCACGCCCCCGTACATGGCGCCCGAGGTGCGCCAGGGGCTCGTTCAGCGGGAGAGCGACGTCCATGCCTACGCCGTCGCCTTGTGGGAGGCGTTGACTGGAGAGGTGCCGTTTACCACCGACTCCGTCCCGTTCGGTCTGTTCGGAATCAAGCGACTACCGGGCGAGCATCACATCGCGAAGCCGCTCCGCCGCGCCTTGAAGTCGGCGATGCGCCCCTTGCCGTGGTTCCGCCCGTCCATCGTGGCGCTGCATGCGGCGGTGAGCGCGGCGGCCGAGTCGTCGCGTGCGCGCGCGCCGGGGCGACGTGTGTGGCCGCGCCTCCTCGCGCTGGGACTCCTCGCAGCGAGCGTCGTGTTCTCGCCAGAGTGGATGCGGCGAGTGGACGGCGACGCCGCAGCACTGCTGCGTGTTCGACGTGCCGAAGCCCGACAGTGGGTGAGGATGAACTGGCTGGAACGGCAGTCAGACCCGGGGGATCAAGCAGAGGCGGCGCTGCTCAGGGTGTTCGAAGTGCGGCGAGGCGGCACGGCCGAGGACTACTTCTCCCGGCATACCGAGGACCTGGCCTGCTTCTACGGACTACCGGACGAGGGCCGACAGAGACTCCGCGATGAGCGCGCGAGTCACTTTACCCCCGACCGTCGACGCGAGTACTTGGGACGCCTCGACCGAGACGTGGTGTCTGCCACGCGCGTGTTCCTGACCGAACACAGCGAGCCGCCACTCGACACCGCGAGGCGTTGGGAGCTCAGCCTGCAAGGCGGCGCTTGGCAAGTTCAAGGAGAGACCACCGTGGAGCGTCCCTGTACACCGCAGTGATGGCCCCCTTCGTACCATCAAGCGGCATCCTGCAGCCCGCCGAGAATCCGGCGTACGATCGCCGCGGCCTTGCTATGGGGGCCGTTCACCGCGATGACCAAAGAGCGGACGTCCAGCGTTGGCTGGGTGCTGAGCGCCGCGAGCAACGAGGCGTGGCCTAGCGGGACGCGCGGGTCCTTGTCGCGGGTCCAGTAGAAGTCCACCAGCAGCACGAAGCGTTGCGGGGGAAGGGTGGGTTGTGGCGTTTCCATAGGGGTACGGGACTCCGGGGACGGTGTCTGGTCGCCATGAGGCCCGCGCACATGCTCGTGGCGGCCTTGGCCCACGACACGTCGCCCGGGCCCAAGAAATCGGCTCACTCCCGCCGAAGAAACTCGCGTGGGGGCGCGAATGAAGCCGCAGAGCCGGCCCATTCCGGCGACTACGCAAGGTTTCTTCGGCCGACGTGAGCCGATTTGTCGCGCCCCGGCGACATCTCGAGTGGGAGCACGAGAAGGCGCTCCCAAGACCCAACACCGGAGGTTCCAATGTCGGACTGGACGAAACACGCGCGACTTCGAGGCGCACAGCGGCGCATCTCGCCTGCTCACACAGACCTTGCCGTGGCCTGGGGCTGCGTCATCCCCCAAGGGCGCGGACGCACCGCGTATCACCTCGGCGACCGAGAGGCGGCACAGGCACGCCGTGCCGGTGTGGTCGTTCCTGAGCGCGCGATTGGCGTCGCCGTGGTCATGGTGGACGAGACGTGGGTTGTGACCGTCGTGCGCAGTCAGAACCGGCAGCGGCTCCGCGTTCGCCCTCGTTCGGCCGGCGAGCGGAGGTGCCGATGAACTCCCCGTCGGCCAAGCTTGCGCTGGAGCAGGACGGAGTGGCGCTGCTGCGGGGCGCAATCACCGTCCATCAGCAGCAGCACCTGTGCGCCGCCGTGAACGCCAATCGAGCGGCGGCGCGGACACTCAGCAGTCAGGTGCTCTACACGCACGGCCCCGTCCCAGCGGGCCGGCCCCCGCTCACGGCGATCATGGACCAGTGGCTCAGCCCCTTTCGGTTCACGGGTCCGGGCTCCACGCGCGCCGTGGCGGACGCCATGCGCCCCGTCGCCGAGCGGCTCCTAGGAGAGAAGGGCGTCCTCTTTCAGGACCTGTTGTTGGTCAAGCGAGTTGGCCACGGCGAGTTCCCCTGGCACCAGGACTTCGGCTACTGGCCCGTGGACCGGCCGCTGGGCGTCGTTCTCTGGGCGCCGCTCCAGTCCACCGGGCACGACACGGGTGCGCTGCGCTTTGCGCTCGCTAGCCACCGTCTCGGCGCGCGGCCCGTCGTCGACCTTCACAACGGACGTACCCAGGACCCTCTCGCCGACCTCGCCTTTGTGCCGGACGAGTGGCCCCTCTTCGCGCCCACCTACGACGCGGGCGATGTCGTCGCGTTTACGCCCACCACGTTCCACGCGTCGCCGGCCATGCGGCGCCCCACAGAGCGGGCGGCTTGGTCCTGCATCTTCCTCTCGCCGCGCGCGCGCTGGAGCCACGCCAACGCACCCAACCACCCCCTCTGCCGCGTCGTCCCGGACGGCGCGCCCGTCACGGAGCTCGACCATGCCTGAGACCACCACACGCCAGCGCCAACTCTTCAAACAACAGGGTCACCTCGAGGTCGGACCGCTCGTGCCGCACGCCCAAGTGCAGCGACTCCGGCAGGCTTTCGAAGCGCAAGTCGCCACCTGGGCAGCTGACATCGACACGCCCCTCGAGGAGTACCTCGCGGTGGTCTCGCAGTGGACCAACGTCTGGGAGCACAACGCGGTCTTCCGCGACCAGCTGTTCCATGTCCGAGCTGCCGCCATCGCGGCGGAGCTGATTGGGTGCGCCCGGGTCCGAGTCTTTCACGACCACCTCATCGTGAAGCCGCCCCACGCCGGGAGCACCATCCCTTGGCATCGCGACCTGCCCAATTGGCCCGTGGCCGAAGCGCGCGCGGTCTCGTGCTGGCTTGCCCTCGACGACGTCACGGCTGACTCGGGCGCAATGCGCTTCATGATTGGGGGCCACGAGCAGCCGATGACTCCTTCCATCGACTTCCTCAACGAGCAGAAGTGTTGGGGTGAGCGCGAGGCCGAGGCGGTGGCTGTTCCTGTCGCCGCGGGGTCGGCCATCTTCCACCACTGCCTCTCGTGGCACTCGAGCCCCCCGAACACCACCGACCGGTGGCGGCGGGCCTACATCACCATCTACCTCGACGCGACCTGCACGTACGACCCCACACGGGCCGGGTGGCACCCGATGTCGGAGCACGTGAGCGTCGCCGCGGGTGAGGTCTTCAACGACAACGCGTTCCCAATCCTTGGGGCACGGGGAGGTGCGCGATGAACCGCATCGAGATGTACTCGAGCTCGCCCGACTTGCGTCTTGGCCTGCACCGGGTCTTGGCGGTGGCGCACGCGCTGACTCAGCCGCTTCCGGCCACGCTTTCGTCGGCATGGTGGATGGAGCTGGACTCCGCAGAGCGCGAGCAGGCGCGGAGGCACACCTTGTCCTTGGAGAGCCTGGCGACGGTCTATGGCCGCGAACGAACGCGCGGGATGGTCGACCATGCACGCGCGGCGTTTGGGTTGTCACCGCTTTCGCCAGAGGCGGTACATGCGGCGTTTCGGTCCGCGATCATCAGCGGCCGAGCGCACCGCGCGCACATGGGGCGAGACGTCTACGGGTCCAGCAACAAGGACCTCTGGGACTTGGTGTGCGCGGACTTTGGCGACGCCGTCGCGGCGGCCTTCGGCCCAACCTTGGGCGCCGCTGCCATGCCTGAGGCGGGGGCCTGCGCTGATCCCAGCGCGATTGCGCTGCTGCATACCCTCACCGAGTTCGACACGAGCCCCGCGGGCCGAGGGCACACCGCCTGCGTGGAGTGGCTGACGAGGCTTATTGTCGACCTGGGCTTCACCGTGAGGGAGCTCGGCGCCGATCTTGGCCGGCCGCTGCTAGTGGCGCACCGTCCTGCGCGTGGGCTCGAGGGCCAGGTCTGCCTCTACGGGCACTACGACGTCACCCCCTTTGGTCCCGCCGCTAAGTGGACGCACCCGCCACGCCAGCTGACCGTCGCGGACGGTCGTCTCTTCGCGCGTGGCGTTGCGGACAACAAGGGCCCGCTCGCGTGCCGTCTGGCTGCGCTGACGAGGCTCCCGGAGACCCCCGAACTCACCTGGTTCATCCAGGGGGAGGAAGAGACTGGGTCGGTCGTCGCCCACGCCCTCCTGCCCGACCTGATGCGCACGCTGCGGCCCACGCTCTGGCTAGACGAGACGGGCTACCATGACCACGAAGACGGAACGTTGCGCCTCCTGGGGAGGCGAATGGGGGAGGGCGACGCAAGCCTTCCGCCCGATCCCCCTCTGACGCTGTTGCTGCGTGCCCTCTGGGGACTGGCGTCGCGCTGGGGGGTCGCCGCCCGCCACGAGCTCCGTGGGCTGAACAAGTCCGTCGTCGAAGGCGGCTGTCCCTTCAACCACTCGCTGCCGCTCGGGGCGAGGTACCTCGCCATCGGTGTGAACGACTCGGTGGCCCGCATTCACGGGCTGAACGAGTCGCTGCCCGAGTGGACCTTCGGGATGCACGTTGATGAGCTCGATGTCGTGTTTCGGTGGGTCGACCACCTGGAGAGGAGCGCTTCATGCAGCTGAGCAACCTGAACAGCGACAGAACGGACGCCTACTTGGCGCGACTTGGTGCCGCCGACGTACGCCTTAGTGCGCAGGGGTTGACCCAGCTGCAGGCGGCGCACCTCAAGGCGGTTCCGTTTCACAACCTGATCTTGCTCGCCAACGACGGGCGGCCCTGGGGCCTTCAGCCGCTAGAGCAGGTGGTCGACGAGGCCATCGCCGGGGTGGGCGGAAACTGCGATCGCACGACGCCTCCCTTCACATCACTGCTGCGGGCCGTCGGGTTCGACGCGCAGCTCGCGGCGGCGACCATTCGCGAGCCGGGCGACCACTTCGTCGCCGTCGTCAAGACCGAGGGGCGGCGCTTCTTGTGCGACGTGGGCAACGGTCACCCCTACCTCCAGCCCTGGGATCTCGACGGTCCTGTCCAGGAGCAGTCGTTCCATGGATGGAGCTTCCGCTTCGACCCACGCGGGGCCGGTGGACCCACTCTGGTGCGTGACCTCGGGCCCGATGGCGTCAGGACCATCTACGTCGTGGACCCAACGCCCAAGGCTTACCAGGACTTCGCGCCCATGGTGGTGTCCCACTATACGCAGGCTGGGTTCGGGCCGTTCTTGAGCGGGCTCCGAGCCGTGCGCATCGACACAGACGCCGTGCTGACGCTGCGAGACTTGGAGTACGCCCGCGACACCCGCTTTGGACGCAGCGTCCGTTCCATTGTGGGGCGCGACGCGGTGACCTCCCTGCTGACCGAGCGCTTCGGGCTCGCCCCGCAGTTGGTTCATCAGGCGGTCGACGTGATGGCGCGACGGCGCCCCGATCTGCTTGGCGACGAGCCCCGCTGGTTCGCGCTAGGGCGTGGGCTGGTCGAAGACTCCGCACACATCGAGCCTCCACCCCGAGTGGAGGTGCCCGACGTGCTCGTGTCCGTCGCCACCATCGGGCGCGCCGGCGCCGTGCGTCGCTTGCTGGC
>CAZEAA010000031.1:0-27424 GCA_964510015.1 uncultured Sandaracinaceae bacterium | reverse complement strand
GTCCAGGTGCTCCGGCGCGATGCCGCAGCCGCTGTCGGACACCCTCAAGTAGGCGTACCGCCCTGGCGCGAAGCCGGCCGGGAGGCGGAGGTCACGCGGCAGGAGCGCCGCATCGCCCGTCTCCACCAAGATGACCCCGCCAGCGCGCATGGCGTCACGGGCGTTGAGCACCAGGTTGAGCACCGCCTGCTCGAGCAAGCTGGGATCGAGGCTGACTTGGGCCAGCCCGTATGACTCGACGCGGAGCGGATACTGGCTGTCGAGGACACGCGACAGCATGGGCACCAGGGCAGCCACGCGCTCCCCCAACTCGACGCGCGTCTCCACGGCCGGCTGCTGTCGGCTGAAGGTCAACAGCTGGCGCGTGAGCACCGCCGCGCCCATGGCCGCCTCGCGCACCTCCACCAAACACCGCGCAACCTCTTCGGGCGGGCTGAGTTCGGCCAGCTCGCACGACGCCGAGATGACCTGGAGAGCGTTGTTGAAGTCGTGCGCGACACCGCCGGCGAGCTGCCCGAGGCTCTCCATCCGCTGGGCACGAGCCAGCTGCGCCTCGAGTCGCTCGCGCGCCTGGCGTGCCTCCACCATCTCGCTGACGTCCATGTTGCTACCGCTGACGCGCGTCACGCGGCCCTCGACGTCGCGCTCCGAGACCAGCGCCGTGCAGATGATGCTCGCGATGGATGCGTCGCGCCGCCGCATGCGGAAGGACAGCCGAAAGCGGTGCGCCCCCTCCGTGTGCTCGTTGCCGAGGGTGCTGAACACGGCCGCCCGGTCCTGGGGGTGGAGCAACGCGCGCCAGAGGGAAGCGTCTGCAGGAAGCTCTTCGAAGCCGTATCCGACCATCTCGCCCCACTCGGCGTTGAAGCTGGCCTCGTCGGTCTGCGGGTTCCACTCCCAGAGCCCGAGGCCGCCGCTGTCCACCGCCCGCTGGAGCAGACGCTCGGAGCGCTCGAGGCGCCGGTGCATCCAACCGGCGTGATGGATGACGCCCACCACGCTGTGCGGCTCGCCTCGGGCGTCGCGGACCAGGCGCGCGCCGACGTGGCGAAAGGGCCGCCAGTCGTGCTGGTCCCGCACCCGGAAGATGAGCGGCCCGATGGCCTGGCCCGCCATGACGTTGGCCACCGCGTCGGCGACCTCCGGCTGGTCGGCGGGATGGATGCCGGTGCGCGCGTAGTCCACGAACTCCGCGACATGCTGGAACCGCTGTCCGAAGGCGCGCTCGAGGTCGGGCGAGAGGCGCATCCGAGCGTCCTCGAGGATCACCTCCCAGGTGCCGAGGTCCGCGTCACGAGCGCTCTCGAGCTGGGCCGCGACGAGGGCGCTGCGCAGCGACTGGGCGTGCCGTTCCGTCACGTCCTCGACGACGCCCACGTACGTGGCGAGGCCGGGCTCGGGCGCAGCAGCGTGGAACGCGAACACACGCCGCTCGGCGTTCGCGCACGCCAAGCCGACCTCGAGGTGCGGGGTGGGCTGACCGCGACGGAGGCATCCGTCCAAGGCCGCGACCGCCACGCGCTCCCCCTGCGCCGCGCGCTCGGCCAGCTCGAGGAACGAGGTGGTCACGGGCGTGCCTTCCCCCCAAAGCCTGCGGAGCGCGTGCGAGAGACGCACCGAACCCGAGCCGACGTCCGCCGACCAGGTCCCGACCACTTCACGCCCGGAGTGGATCACGGCGCCCACCATAGCAGTCTCGGTGGTCGCGCAGCGAACTAAACCGGCCAGAGCACACCCAGGTCTTTTTTTTCGCGCCGAGTACGAGCCCGCTGCCTTCCGTCTAGATGGCATTCGTGATTTCACGAGTAGCGCTGTTCATGAGTGGACCATCCGCGCGATAAGAGCGGAGAATCAGCCACCCAACCCGTGTCGATGCGAGTTGCTCGATCGAGAGGCACCGCACCGCTGACTGACCCCGACAGGGCGGAAAGTGCCAACGTAGTGACACCCGATGACGTGACGCTGACGGCGCCCCGTGGTGACGCCTCCCACGCGCCCACACTGGGAGGGGGAACGGCACCCATGTACGTCTCACAATCACCACCGTTCAGGGTCACTTCAGTCCCCACCAGAGACACCAGTGGGCGTCGGTCAAATCTCCCACGCGCTCGAAACCTGCGAAACATTTCCCCGGCGCTTCCAGTCACATGGCCGATAGTACGGGCGCGGTATTGCAGACTCGCGGAACATTCACCGTACGACAGTGCCTCCTCGTCGGATACTCGCCCATCCAAGAAACCGTCTCGAAACAGTCGCGCCCGTCGGCCAATCCACTGGGGACGGAAGCCGGTCGACCACTCCCGCCGACGCGGGTACCCGAGGGAAGGGCCACACGACCCAGCACTTCCAACGGATGGTCATGCTCTCGTCTCGCCGTCCAGAGCGCCCCATGGACACGTTCTGCGAGCGAAATTCAATGACATTTACGTCGACGAATTCAGTCGCCTCTATGTGGCCAAGTCAATGCCACTATCGCCCTAGGACTTTGCACCAGCCACGCATCACCAATCGGTGACACTTTCCATTCATCTCGCACGACGGCGAAATTAATTGAATTGACGTCACTGGGTGCCGGGGATTCCAATTGGAACCGGTCGGCGCGCAGCGCTGAGTTCACCGACGAATAGAGTCCGAATCCGCGACTCTCACCGTTCACCATCGGGAAATTATGCGGCGGTTCGAGAACCCCTCCGAGTGCCTTCTGGCGCCTTGTGTCTGGCCATCGCCGACGGAAGTGGTTGGCGGCACGTGATGACCGACGTCGCCCTCCCAGCGGATGCCGACGCGCGCACGCTCGTCGTGGTCGATGACGAGGAGATGTTCCTCAACGCGCTCGGTGTGTCTCTGCGCAGGCTCCATCCGGAGTGGCGCGTGTTGACCACCACGGACTCACGTCATGCCATGGAGCTCCTGCGTAGCGAAGACGTGGACGTCTTGGTCACGGACTTGGGGATGCCCAACGTGGATGGCCTCGAGCTCCTGGTGAACGCGGCCTCCATCAGCCCCAGCACCGGGACCGTGCTGATGACCGGGCACACGTCGAATCCGTCGCTGAGTGACGTGCGCAGGCGTGGGGTGACGGTGCTCGAGAAGCCCTTCCCGCTGCAAGACGCGGCCCGGGCCATCGAAGAGCACCTCTCGAAGCGCGAGTCGCAGTTCTCCGGGGCGCTCAGCCTCTCGCTCGAAGACCTAGTGCAGGTCTTGGTCATCTCCCGGCGGGACGCCATCGTTCGCATCCGCATGGGGGCCCGCACGGGCAGCGTCTGGTTCCACCAAGGCGCCATCGTCCATGCGGTCATGGGCCATGCGCAGGGGGAAGAGGCGTTCTACGCCATCTTGGCGCGACGGGGCGGCCGCTTTGCGGTCGACGCCTTCGACGAGCCGGAGATCCGCAGCATCGATGCACGCTGGGAAGAGCTCCTCATGGAGGGCTGCCGGAGGCTGGACGAGCGCATCGCGAGCGTCAGCACCGGCGAGTTCGAGGGGATCGAAGCCGGCGACTGGTTTGACGAGCAGCTCGAGGAGGCGCGCAGCGTGCCTCCTCCGCTGCCGGTCGAAGACACGCAACCACAGGCAATCACGATAGGGACCCTACAAATGGCAGACGTACAAGCAAGTTTGGGGAAGCTCATGGAGATCGACGGCGCGACGGCATGCTGCGTAGTCGACAGCAACAGCGGCATGATGCTCGGCTCGGCGGGCGGTTCGTCCGGCTTCAACCTCGAGGTAGCGGCGGCGGGAAACACGGAGGTCGTGCGAGCCAAGCGCAAGACCATGTCGGCGCTCAAGCTGTCCGACAGCATCGATGACATCCTCATCACGATGAAGACGCAGTACCACCTCATCCGCCCGCTGCGGACCAACGACGCGCTCTTCATCTACCTCGTGCTCGACAAGGCCCGCGGCAACCTCGCCATGGCGCGCCACGTGCTGGCGTCGGTCGAGGGCGAAATGCGCATCGGCTGACCGAGGGGGCAGCGCCTCTGCGCCGCCGCCACTGAGCATCGCCATGGCCGTCATCGATACAGAAGCGGGGGTCGTCGTCGTGCGCATCGCGTACGACGGCGATGCGCGTGCAGGCAAGACCACGAACCTGCACGCGCTCTCCCGAAGCCTCTCGCGCACGGTCTTCACCCCCCCACAACCCGGCGAGAGGACGCTCTACTTCGACTGGCTCGAGTACACGGGCGGCCTCTTCGACGGAATGCAGGTGCGCTGTGAGGTGGTCAGCGTGCCCGGACAAGAGATGCTCTCGGCGCGCCGCGAGCTGCTGGTGCAGTCGGCGGACGTGGTCGTCCACGTGGTGGACCTCTCGGTGGCGTCACTGCCGCGCATCGAGGCTCGCATCCGCGAGCTGCGGGCCCAGACCGGCGCGGGACGCGTGGTGCCACGCGGGATCCTGGTGCAGGCCAACAAGTGCGACCTGACACCCGCCGTGCCCCTCGCGGCGATTCGGGACCTGTGCGAACGGCAGGACCCTGCGGTGGGCATGCGCGAGGCCGTCGCCCAGGTGGGGACGGGCATCCGCGAGACCTTCGTGTTCGCCGTGCGCCTGGCCCTCGACCGCGTGCGAGAGCTGAAGCGTCAGGGAGACCTCCGAGAAGACACCGCCGAGAACGGCGGGGGGGAGGCGCTGCTGCGCTGGCTGCGCGCGAACGAGGGGACCGTCTCGCAGCGCGCCGACCTCGACGACCACGCCTCGCGGGTGGTGCTGGCCGACGTCGAGGCCTCGGCCGACGTGGATGCCCTCGGCGCATTGAAGCAGGTGCTGGCCGAGAACGACGACCGCCTGACGACCGCCAGCGGCGAGGGCGCGGACCGCGACGCCCCGAACGTGGAGAGCGAGCACGTGGACGACGTGGACGAGTCCGACCTGGACATCCCCCCGGCGTTGCCGGATCCCACCGTCCCGAGCGGGATGATCTGGCCTCCGATCGAGGGGCGCGTGCTGCTCGAGGAGGTGACCAACACCGGCATCGAGCTGCAGCGCACCTCCTCCGGGGCCTGGCTCGCCACCGTGGGCCAACGCTTCCGGCTGCACTCCGGACGCGACGCCGAGTTCCCCACGCTCGAGTCGGCGCGACGAGAGCTGCTGCAGTCGGCGCGTGCCCACACGGCGCTGGGCCGTCTCCTGTCTCATCCGCGCGCCATCGTGGTGGCGGCCACCGGCCGTGGCACCTGGCGCCTCTGGCAGATCGTACGCATTCGTCCGAGCCTGAGGGACACCCTCGCGTCGGCGCTGGGCGTGCAGGACCCGCGCGAGGTCGCAAGCTGCTTCGCGCACGTCGGCACGTTGCTGGTGGACCTGAACTCGCGTCGCGGGGAGTTCCCGCACCTCCCGCCGTGCACCCTCGACACGGTGGGTCCCGGTGAGCAGCAGGTGGAGTTCGTCGGCCTGCTCTCGAGCCTGGCGCTGGTCCACGAAACGTCGCTCAACATCCCCGGCAACGACGAGCTCGTGCGACGCGAGTTCCTTCCGGTCGTGCGCGACTGGGCTTCGGACGCCGCCGCGCTGCTACAGCCGCTCGACGAGCAACGCCACACCACCCGCAACCCGAACACCCAGCTCGTCGCGAACACCCTCCACGCGATGTTGAGCGCCTAGGAAAGCATGTTGGACGCCGCTCACGATCCCTTCGTCAGCCGAGAAGACTCGCCGCTCGCAGCGGCGCGCCGCAGGCTGTTCGACCTCCTCGCGCACCTCGAGAAGCTGCGTCCGTCGGCGCCGATGTGCGTGGACGTGCTCGCGGGCGACACCGTCCGTGGAACGATCGAGGTGGCGAGCTCCGGGCTGTCGCTGCGTGGTCCATCGGACGCGAACGGAGAGTCGCTCGACGAGCTGCCACACGTCCTGCACACATGGGTGTCCGAGAGTTCGCAGCCGCTCACGCTCGCGCCGAGCACGCTGCCCCCGCTGGGCGGCCAGCGGGCGCGCGTGGGTGTCTCGGAGTTGTTCGCGCGCACGGGCGCGCTGTCGGAGCCCGCGCGCGATGCCGATGCCGCGAGCCAGGCGTTCGCTGCCCACGCCACGTCGGGGCGCACGTGCATCCTGCTGCGCCTGCGCGAGCGCTCGGAGCTGCTGCCCTACCCGGTCTCCGGTCAAGCGCTCGACGGCGTAGGACTACGCGCGCTGGTGAAGCTGTGCCACGCGGCGGCCAGCCTGGTGCGGCCGCCCGGGTGGCACTCCAGCGCGCGCCCGAGCTTGGCGTGGGGGGTGCTTCGCATCCGTCAGCGGGCGTACGCCGTGATTCCGGGGGAGACGCACATCGCCCTGCTGGACACCCCGGAGGAGCAGCTGGACGAGCTCTTCCGGCGCACGGTGGCCGTGCCGGCGGCGCCACGGGAGGACGACCTGACCAGGACCCCATGATGGCGAGCGCGATCAGCATCAGCCCGATGGTGGATCGGGCCATTCAGGAGGCCCTGGCCGACGCCGAGGGCGGCGAGGTGATCGTGCGCAGCGGGAGCCACGTGGGCCGCGTGTTCCTGTGCCGCGAGGCCATCGCCTGGGTGACGTGCGACACGGTGCGGACGCGTCTCCGGGACATCCTCGAAGAGGACGCCGGGGTCGAGCGCGAGTCGCTCGACGCCGTGGTCGACGAGTGCCAGCACACACGGCAGAACTTCGGTGAGACGCTGATCGCTTGGGGGCTCCTGGACGGGGAGACGCTCCGCGAGTGCATGCTCAAGCACAACGCGACGCACTTCCTCGGCATCCTGGGGCTCGGGCGCCACGTCGAGAGCATCTTCGTGCCGCGCGCGAAGCACTACTCGGGCTCGCTGCTCTTCGGCTACGACGAGCTGGTGGAGCGCTGCGTCGCGCTCCGCGAGAAGCACTCGAGCATCCTCCCACCCGCGTCCGAGGTGAACGAGCGCCTGTCGCGCGCCTACGTCCAGGTCCCGGACTGCCGTGCCGTGATGATCGTGGACTGCCAAGAGCGCCTGCCCGTGGCCGTGTGGCCGCCCGCACGGCTCACGCTCAGCGAGGAGGTGTCGCTGACCGAGGTGGCCATGCGCCTGCTCGACCCGGCCGTCACGCCGCTCGAGACCACACGCTCGTCGTGGGAGGACCCGCGCGAGGTGTTCGTGGTGGGAGAGCGCGACCTGGTGGTGATCCAGCGCTGCGGGGCGGCGCACGTGGTGGTGGCCCTCTGTGAGGACTGCCGCAACCTCGGGCTCACGCTGGGCATGGCGCGTCAGGCCCTGCCCGTCATCTCTGCGGTGGACCTGCAACTCGAGCGCCCTTCCGTCACGTAGTCAGGTGGCCTTGTAGCAAGCCACTTGGTGCTTCGGACCGATGGACACCAACGGAGGCGGCGTGCGGTCGCACAGCCCCGGCTCGGCCAACGGGCAGCGCGGATGAAACGTGCAGCCCTTGGGCGGGTCGAGCGGGCTCGGCACGTCGCCCTTGAGCGGCGGGTGCTCGCGACGGCGGCTCGGGTCCGGGATGGGCGCGGACGCCAAGAGCGCCTGCGTGTAGGGGTGACGGGGGGTGCCGTAGAGTTCGGCCGAGCCCGCGATCTCCACGACGCGACCCAGGTACATGACGGCGACGCGGTCGCTGATGAACTCCACCACGCTCAGGTCGTGGGCGATGAACAGGTAGCTGAGGCCCAGCTCGTCCTGCAGGTCGCCGAGCAGGTTCACCACCTGCGCCTGGATGGACACGTCGAGGGCGCTGATCGGCTCATCCGCCACGATGAAGCTGGGCTCGACCGCCAGCGCGCGCGCGATGCCGATGCGCTGCCGCTGGCCACCGCTGAACTCGTGCGGATAGCGCCGCATGTGCTCGGGGCGCAGCCCCACGCGCTGCAGCAGGCTCGCCACGCGCTGCTCCTCTTCGCTACCGCTCTTCACGAGCCCGTGGATGCGCAGCGCCTCGGCCAACGTGGCGCGCACCGTCATGCGCGGGTTGAGTGAGCTGTACGGGTCCTGGAAGACGATCTGCATGCGGCGGCGCAGCGGGCGCAGCTGGCTCTCTGGCAGCGTCGCGATGTCCTGGCCCTCGAAGAAGATGGAACCTTCGGTGGGGTCGATCAGCCGCAACATCACGCGGCCGAGCGTGCTCTTGCCACACCCGCTCTCGCCCACGAGGCCGAGGGTCTCGCCCCGCTCGATCTCGAGGCTCACGTCGTCCACCGCGCGCACCTCGCGGGTGGGCCTGCCCAGCAGGTCGCGCTCCACGGGGAAGCGCTTGGTCACGTTGGTGACGCGCACCAGCGGTCCAGCACTGTCGGGCGTCTCCGCCGCGTCGGGCTTCGGGGCCGCTCCGGCGCCCGCTGGGGACGGTGCCACCACAGCGCCGCTCACTGGGCCACCTCCGCCACCCAGCAGGCGGCGCGGTGCTCGCCCCGGCCCAGCAGCCCGGGCTCTTCCGCGGCACACACGTCGATGGCCACGTCGCAGCGGTCGCGAAAGCGGCAGCCGGTGGGCAGCGCGCGCAGGTCGGGGACCACGCCACGGATGGTAGTGAGGCGCCGTCGCGAGCCGTCTTGCTGCCGGGCGGTGGCGGACTCGTCCCGCTTGCGCACCCCCGGAAGGCTGCCCATGAGCCCCCGCGTGTACGGGTGCTGCGGCCGCGCGAAGAGGTCCACGGTGCGCGCCGTCTCGACCACCCGGCCGGCGTACATGACCACCACGTGGTCAGCCACCTCGGCCACTACGCCGAGGTCGTGCGTGATGAGCATCACCGACATGCCGGTCTCGCGCTGGAGGTCGCGCAGCAGCGTGAGGATCTGCGCCTGGATGGTCACGTCGAGCGCGGTGGTCGGCTCGTCGGCGATCAGCAGCTTGGGCTCGCACGCCAGCGCCATGGCGATCATGACGCGCTGGCGCATGCCGCCGCTGAGCGAGTGCGGGTAGTCGTTCACGCGCTGCTCGGGGGCCGGGATGCCCACCTGCTTCAAGAGCTGAACGGCGCGGGCCTTGGCGTCCGCCTTGCTCAGCTTGCGATGCAGGCGCAGGGACTCCCCGATCTGCTCGCCCACGCGGTACACCGGGTTCAGCGAGCTCATGGGCTCCTGGAAGATCATGGCGATGTCGTTGCCGCGCAGGCCGCGCATCTCCTTCTCCGTCAGGCGCAGAAGGTCGCGCCCCTCGAAGAGGATCTCGCCCGCCTCGAGCTTGCCGGGAGGGTCCGGCACCAGGCGCATGACCGATAGGGCCGTGACGCTCTTGCCGCAGCCGCTCTCCCCCACCACGCCCACGGTGGCGCCGCGTGGAATCACGAAGGAGACGTCGTCCACGGCGCGCAGCGAGCCTTCGTCGGTGTGGAACGCGGTCGTGAGACCGCGGATCTCGAGCAGGTGGCCGGACACGGAGCCGAACCCTACCACCAAACCCGAGCGCGGGTGAGGTGTGCTCGTGCGCCCAGTTCGTACTATGGTCCCGCCCCATCATGAGCCGCATCTACCGAACGCTTCCTCCCTCCGGCACCAAACTGGGCATCGCTTTCTCGGGCGGCCTCGACACGCGCTGCGCCGTCGCCTGGCTCACCCATCAGGGCCTCGCGGTGCACGCGTACACGGCGGACCTCGCCCAGCCGGACGAGAGCAACGTGGACGACATCCCGCCGGTGGCGCTGCAGCACGGCGCGGTGGCCGCTCGCTCGGTGGACTGCCGCCACGCGATGGTGCGCGAGGGCATCACGGCCATCCAGTGCGGCGCGTTCCACCTGGGGGTGGGCGGGAAGAAGTACTTCAACACCACGCCGCTGGGCCGCGCGGTGACCACCACGGCCATCGTACGCGCCATGCGCGAAGACGACGTGCACGTGTTCGGCGACGGCAGCACGCACAAGGGCAACGACATCCAGCGCTTCTACCGCTACGGCATCTTCATCGACCCCACGCTGAAGATCTACAAGCCGTGGCTCGACCCCAAGTTCGTGGCCGAGCTGGGTGGGCGCACCGAGATGTCCGAGTACCTGCTGAAGCACAACCTGCCCTACCGCATGGGCACGGAGAAGGCGTACAGCACCGACGCGAACGTGCTGGGCGCCACGCACGAGGCGAAGGACCTCGAGTCGCTGAGCACCAGCATGAAGATCGTGCAGCCCATCATGGGCGTGGCGCACTGGGACAAGACCGTGGCCGTCGAGGCCGAGACGGTAGAGCTCGAGTTCGACGGTGGCGTGCCCGTCAGCATCAACGGCAAGCGCTTCGACAGCACCTTCGAGCTGTTCCTCGAGTGCAACCGCATCGGTGGCCGCCACGGCCTGGGCATGAGCGACCAGATCGAGAACCGCGTGATCGACGCGAAGAGCCGCGGCATCTACGAGGCCCCCGGCATGGCGCTGGTGCACCTGGGCTACGAGCGCCTGCTCTCCGCCATCCACAACGAGAACACGCTGGACGTGTACTTCACCTCCGGCCGTCGCCTCGGTCGCCTGCTCTACGAGGGCAAGTGGTTCGACCCCGAGGCCATGATGCTGAAGGACGCGCTCACCCGCTGGGTGGCGCCGAGCGTGAAGGGCACCGTCACGGTGGAGCTGCGCCGCGGCGACGACTACACCATCCTCGACACGCAGGCTGCCTACATGGCCTACGGTCCGGACAAGCTCTCCATGGAGAAGGTGGAGCAGGCCTACTTCACGCAGGAGGACCGCATCGGCGCGCTCGAGATGCAGAACCTCAGCCTGATGGACAACCGCGCGTTCCTCTTGCACCACCTCGACAGCGTTAAGCGCCTGGGCGCCCCCGCCGCCGACAACGTCATCGGGCGGCTGCTGACGGGCGAAGAGGACTGAGCGTCTCGCGCAGGGGCAGGCAGCGTCGCGCGCCGTCCTCGGCGCGAACGGCCACCAGCTCCTGCGACGTGACGTCCACGTCGTAGCGCGGGCGGAACTCGCTCGGAAGGGGCGGCATGGGCTCGGCGTAGTCCTCGTCCGTGCAGTTGCCGAGCGACTCCTGGATGGTGGGGAGCATGCTGTCGCTGGTGTACTCGGTGGGGCCGAGCTCGGCCTTGGCGAAGCACCCCGGGGTGCCGTCGAGCAGGGCGCACACGGCGAGCTGCCGGCTGGCGCGCGACTGCCATGTGCAGTCGTAGGCCTCCGCCTCGCCCACGCTCCACGTGACCACCAGCGGCGCGTCCGGGTTGTCGAAGTGGTAGGAGGTGCCGATGTCCGTCACGAAGGCGTTGTGCTGACGGCTGTCACCGTGGTCGCGACCCAGCTCGAGGAGCACGTTGACCCCGCGCGCGGTGCGGGCGACCAGGTAGGTGGTGGACATGGGTCCGTCGCTCAGCTCGGGGTCCTGCACCGTCAGCGTGGTGACATGGAAGTGGACGTCGAGGTCGTCGCCCCGCATGAGGCCCACCTCGTCCCACTCACCCACTTCGCACAAGCCCTCCGGCAGCTCCGCGGGCTCCACCGGTTCGTTCATGTTGGCGAGCACCAGCTCGGTGCAGAGCGCGTCCACGGTCGGGAGCAGCCTGGCTGGGGAGGCCGGAGCCTCCGCCTCGAGCGCGAAGCCACCGCGCAAGGCAGCGACCACCTCGTCGACGTAGGCCCGCCGCTCGGGGTTGGGCGCCACCGCGAGTGACGCGAGGTAGAGGCGCAGCGCCTCCCGCGCGTCGCTGGTCCCCACGCGGTGGCCCAGCCGGAAGAGCAAGGTCCCGAGCAGCTCCCGGCCCGCTCGGTCATCGTGCGCGCAGACCGCCACCCGCGCCGAGCGCAGGGCATCGTCCGTCGCGCCGAGGGCCAGCGCCACCTCCGCGCGGTGGAGCTCCCAGGTGGCGAGGTGCTCACGCGAGGGGGCGCCGTCGATGGCGGTCCCGAGCTCTTCGGCGGCTTGGTGGAGGCTCGCGCGGCGAACGCACAGGTCGGCGACGGGGGCCTCACTCGCGCCCTCTTCGGCGTTGTCGAGCGTGGCCTCGAGGTCTGCGCGGTCCTGGGTCTCGTCGCACCAGCGGTTGGCGCGGTAGCGACCCCAGCCCAGCGCGGCGAGCAGGTCGGCCGCGCTCGACAGGTCGACAGCCGCTTCGAGCTTGGTGATGGCCAGCGGCCAGTCGCTCGCGGTCGCGGCGGCCTGCGCCTCCGCCAGCAGGCGTTCCGCACGCGCCCGGCCACGCACCTCGGCCACGCAGGCCGCGCGCTCCTCGCGCAGGAGGGCGGCGCAGGAGGCTTGGGTGGGCAGCGGCACCGGGTCCGCCAGCGTCAGCTCCGTGCAGCGCAGCGGGTCCTCCGCCTCGGGCAGCTCGAAGGGCAGGTCCGCGACGAGAGGCTGGCCCTCGCAGGCGCTGCTGGTCACCTCGTGCTCGCCGCCGACGCTGCTCTCGCTCCCGAGAGAGCCCGCGGGGCTCGCTCGGCGGCAGGCGACGCCCGGAGTCAGGGCCAGCGCCAGCAGGACGGACACGAGGGGAGTGACGGACCGGGGACGACGCGTGGATGGCATACGGCCCGGCGATGATGCGTCAGCCCTTGCGCTTCCACCAGGGTTGCTTGGCCGGCGGCGGCTGCGACGGCTGCGCGTGGATGCGCGTCACGCGCCCCTGGCCATCGAAGTCCACGCGCATCTCGTCCCCCTGCGGCCAGCGGGCCAGGAGGCCCGCCTCGTTGGCCTCGACGTAGAGCCCCTCGCCCACCAGGAAGGCGGCGACGGCGCGCTCGTGATGCAACTCGAACCCCGCGATGAGCTGCTGGATGACCTGCGACGCCCGCGCCACGTTGACCGGCGCGCCGACCGAGGCTGGCGTCGCGAGCACGTAGAAGAAGAGCGCGCCTCCGTCGAAGGGCCCACGGTAGTAGGGCAAGCGGCCGACCAGCCCGGAGCACGCGAGCGCGATGGCGTGCCCATCCAGGTGCTCCATGCGGAACCGGCCCTTGCTCAGCTCGGGGATCTTGTGCTCGGCGCCGTGGTCGCGCAGGCGGGTGCTCAGCTCGACCACCGGCTCGGGCAGCCCACTCGCGGTGTTGGCCCACGCCCACGTCCACGTGCCGTCACTCTGGTTCTCGGTCCCCAGGATCTGAATCGGGTGCACGCGCTTCTTCCCGAAGTTCACGCGCCCCGTCTGTGTGTTCACTTCCCATTCGTGCGCGCCGAGGTAGTCCCCGAGCGCCAGCTGCCTTGCGAGAGCGCCCCCAGCGCTCTGCTCCATCAATGCCAAGAAATTGCTCATCCGATAGCCTCGTTCCCCCGAGCCGGGAGTATCGCCGTGGCGAAGGGGCCGCGCCAGTGCGAAGACGGAGGGCGACCGGGAGCGACCAGCATCGACCAAGTCCGACACCACGATTGAACCGCGGTCACGGCGCCTCTACGCTCGCGCACGGACACCATGACGCTCACGGTCCACGATCACGCGGTCTACGCCGAGGCCATGCGCCGCGTGTCACCGCTCACCGACGCGGACATCCGCGCCGGGCTTTCGCTCGTCCGCGTGCGTGAGCTCGGTCGAGGCGAGCACCTGCTGCGCGCCGGGGACGTGGCCCGCGACGCCGCGGTGGTGGTGAGCGGGCTGCTGCGCGAGCACTTCCTCTTGGCGGACGGCTCCGAGCGCACCAAGGCGTTCGTGCTCGAGGGGGAGCTGAGCGGCTCGCTGGCCGACCTGCTGTCGAGCGCGCCTGCGCGGGCTTACATCGTGGCGGAAGAGCCGTGTCGCCTGCTGGTGGTGGACTTCGCCGCGAGCACGGCGCTCGCCGCACGGAGCCCGGCGTGGGGGCTGGTGCGGGCGCGCGCCACCGAGGCCCTGCTGCGCATCAAGGCCGAGCGCGAGTACGAGCTGCTCGGCCTCGACGCCGAGGCGCGCTACGCCGCGTTCCGCACGCGCTATCCGGGGATCGAGGCGCGCGTGGCCGCGAAGCACGTGGCGTCGTACCTCGGCATCACGCCCGTGCACCTGAGCCGACTGCGCCGTCGTCGTCGCGTGAAGCCGGCCGCCGAGTGAGCGACGGCTGGGAGGACCGCGCGAGGAAGGCCACGGACGCGAAGCCGGAGACGAGCGCGCCGTAGCGCAGCCACACCAGCACGGGCAGCCAGAGTCCGTCGGGCACCGCCCATGTCAGCGCGCCGAGGGGCAGCTGGACGAACACGAGCGCGACGCGCAGGACCTTGGCCAGCGGCGCGTCGAGGGTGAGCGACACGCCCAGGAACGCGAAGGCCACGTGGCCCAGCATCCACTTCAGCTGACTCAGCTGCGAGCGCAGCAGGATGTCCTCCACGGGCACCGGCAGCCCCGCCTCCGCCAGCGCGAGCAACGACAAGAGGTGATGGTTCTCCGCCAGGTCGAGCACACCCGCGGCGACGCTGAACGCGGCCACGACGACGCGCAGCGGGTCACGCTCGGACGTCCGCAGGAACTGCACGAAGAGCAGCGCGCTCGCCACGTAGGCCGCGATGAAGACGTCGTCGAGGGCGATGATCAGGCGCAGCGGCAGGGCATCCTGCACGAGCCGGGCGGCGTAGTCCGCGGGCGGGCGCACCCACTCGAACCACTGCTGGCTCACGCCGCTGGCGAGCGTGATGGCGCACAGGCTGGTCAGCAGCAGCGCGGCGGCGAGGGAAACGTCTCGGAGGGTGCGGTGGGAGGGCATGCCGGCAGCGTCGCAGGGACCCGGCGCGCCCGCATGAACCCAGGTTTAGAACGAACGCGTTTCACGCACCCTACGCGCGCAGCAGCCCACGCAGGGTCTCGAGGTCCAGCTTCTGCGCGTCGTCGAGGTTCTCCAGCAGGTCGCCGGCCATGCGCTTCTTGCTCCCGTGCAGCGCCAGGATCTTCTCTTCGATGGTGCCCGCCGTGATGAGTCGGTAGACGTGCACCGGGCGCTTTTGCCCGATGCGGTGGGCGCGACCCGTGGCTTGGTCCTCGACCGCCGGGTTCCACCACGGGTCCACGTGGAACACGTAGTCGGCCGCCGTGAGCGTGACGCCCGTGCCGCCCGCGTGCAGGCTCATGACGAACGCGTCCGCCTCGCCGGCCTGGAACGCGGCCACGCGCTTGGTGCGCTCCTTGGCCGACAGACTGCCGTCGAGCGTGAGCACCGTGAGGCCCTCCTGCGCCAGTCGCTCTTCGATGCGCGCGAGGCTCCCGAGGAACTGCGTGAAGATCAGGGGTTGGTGGCCCTCGTCACGCAGCGCGCGCACGCGCTCGGCCAGCACGTCGAGCTTGGCGCCCGCGGGCCCGTGCTTCGCGTCCAGCAGCCGCGGGTCCACGGCCACCTGCCGGAGGCGCATGATCTCGGCGAGGATCTCCACGCGCGCGGCGCCGTTCGGGGTCTCGCGCTGCTTCTCGAGGCGCTCCTCCACCTTGCGGCGCAACGCCTCGTAGTAGGCGCGCTCATCCGGCGTGGGCGTGACCAGCAGCGTGGTCTCGCTGCGCTCGGGCAGCTCGTCCAGCACCTCGGCCTTGGTGCGCCGCAGCAAGAACGGCCGCAGTCGCAGCCGCAGCTCGGCGAGGCGGTCGCGCTTGCCCCCGGCGATGGGCTCCACGAAGCGAAGGGAGAACTCGCGCTCGCTCCCGAGCAGCCCGGGGACCACCGCGCGCATGAGGCTCCACAGCTCGCCCAGATGGTTCTCGATGGGCGTGCCCGTCAGCGCCACACGGAAGCCCGCGTTCAGCTGCGCCGCGGCCTGCGAGCGCTGCGTGCCCGCGTTCTTGAGCGCGTGGGCCTCGTCGAAGACCACGGTCTCGAAGCGGCGCGCACACAGCGCCTCGCTCTCGGTGACCAGCACCCCGTAGCTGGCCACCAGCACGTCGTTCGGCCCGGCTGCCGCGATCACGGCCGCGCGGTCACCGCTCTCGGCCAGCAGGGTCACCTGCAGACGCGGCGCGAAGCGGGCGGCCTCCGCGACCCAGGCCCCGACGACCGACGTGGGCGTGAGCACCAGCGCCGGCCCCGCCTTGGCACGGTGGGTGAGCAGCGCCAGCGTCTGGACCGTCTTGCCGAGGCCCATGTCGTCCGCGAGGCACGCGCCCAGCTCCGCTTCGCCCAAGCGCGCCATCCACACGAAGCCCTCGCGCTGATAGTCGCGCAGGTCCGCCGCGAAGCCGCGCGGCACGCTCACGTCGGCGGCGAGCGCCTTGTCGAGCGCCGCCACGCGCTTCTGGCTGGCCGCGTCGAGCGTGCGGCGGCCGATGTCCTCACTCAGCTCCATGAGGCGCGGCAGCAACACGGGCTCGAACACCAAGCCTTGCTTGCCGAGCTTTCCGAGGTGGCTGAAGCCCATCACGCGCCGCCGCAGCTCCTCGGTGAGCGCCAGCACCGTGTGCTCGTCCACCTGCACGAAGCGTCCGGTGGCCTGTGCCGCGAGCAGCTCCTGGAAGCCGACCAGCAGCTGGTCGTCCACCTCCACGTCGATGGCGGAGAGGAGCTTGCCGCCCGAGCCGCTGACCCGCACTCGCAGCGCCTCGACGCCCACGCTGCGCGGCGTGGGCAGGCGCTTGCCATCGGGCCACGCCAAGAGGCGCGCGTGCTCGGGCAGCGCGCCCACCTCGGTGAGGAAGTCATAGGCGCCGGGCAGTCCGTCGAGCGTGACGTTGTCCTCTTCCCACGGCAGCGCGGCCACCCCCGGTGCGGCGATGAGCAGCGCCTCACGGGCCCGTCGCTCGGCGTCCAAGTGGCGCTCGGTCCGCAGCGGTCGTCCATCGAGCACCGCCACCATCTGAGCGGGCCCGCGTCCCGGAGGTGCCTGCGGTCCCGCGAGGCCGAGAGGTACGGCTCGCAAGCGCACGTCGAGGCGCTCCCCGGTCCAGCGACACAGGAACGCGAGGCGCGTCTCCGCGGGCACCAGCTCGCCCGAGAGCTGCACGTCTTCCCCGGCGCCCACGCGCACGCGACGGCCGACCTGCCCGAGCACTTCACCGAGACGCTTGGCGCCCGATGCCGGCACCTCGAGGGCGCCGCTCGTGAGCAAGCGCGAGAGTCGCGCCAGCTCGGGGGTGCGCTCGTAGACCACCAGCTGGTCGGGCGGCTGCGAGACGGCCACCAGCTCGTTCTGCGCGAGCTCGCTGGGGTGCAGCGACACCCGCGTGGCGCCGCTCGGCAGCGCTTCGGCCCGCAGCTCTCCTTCGCCGCGCAGCACCCGCAGCGCCTTGCCGCCTTCGTCCACCACGGAGTCGTGACCCACCAGCGCCAGCACCGCCGTGGGCTTGAGGCGCATGGGCGTCATGCGCGAGCGCCGGCCGTAGCCGTGGTAGGCGTCCGCCTCGGCGTGGGCCAGCACCGCGCGGTCGATGTCGCGCAAGTAGAGGTGACTGCCCGTGAGCAGCTTCTCGATGGCCACCTCGCGCCCCACACGCGTGGCCGCCGACTTGAAGTACAGCGGCGTGATGGTCCAGCCGTCGTTCTTGGACACGCGCAGCTGCCACTGCAGCCGCTCGGCCGGGCCGGAGCCGGGGCGGCTCGGCGCGTCGGCGTCTTCGCCCGCGAACTCGGCGAGCGCCTCGAGGGCCAGCTCCCAGCCGGCCCGCGTCTCGTAGGCGGCGGCCAGCGAGCCCGCGACCGCGTCGCCCGTGGTCAGCGTGCGCAGCGTCTCGTCGAACAGCTGCGCGAGGCGCGCGAAGCCATGCTGTCGAGCGCGAGCCAGCCACTGCGCCAGCACCTTCTGCTGCGGGCGGGTGTCCACCGTCTTCGGCCCGACGTCCCGGCGCCAGTACGCCAACACGGCATGGCTGAGGTCGGGCACCCACGCCTTCTCACGGTCGTCATCGTGGTCCCGGCGGGTGCGCGCTGGAGGCTTGCCGAACTGGATGGTGTGCACGAACGCGTCGAGGCCGTCGTGCCCGGTCCAGTGGTCTCGACTCTGCTTCTCGCAGAGCAGGCGCGTGGTCAGGCGTGCCCAGGCACCGCCGTCCCGGCCGCTCGCGATGATCCAGCACCACGTCAGCGCCGCCCGAACATCCGGGTCGAGCACGCGTGGCTTCGCGGGGTCCTTGCCGTTCACGACGTCCGCGAAGCGCAGCGCTCCACCGAAGTCTCCGCGCAGGACGGCGTCGAGCAGGTCGAAGTCCGCGCGAGCGAGCTTGGTGAGCTTCACCTCGTTCACGTCGAGCGGCTGACCCCGCAGCAACGCCACCCGCGCAGCGCGTGCTCGGGCGGCCGCGGAGTCGCAGCGCAGCGCCGCGTCGAGCACGACCGCGCCGACGGGCGACAGCTCGAGCAGCGCGTCCGTCACGACGTCGTGCAGGTAGACGGCGAGCACGGGCGCATCGAGCATGGCGAGCCACGCGGCCTCCGGCTCCCTGCCGAGGGCGTCGTACGCGAAGCTGGCGATGTACGCGGGTCGGTACTCGTAGCGCACCTCTTCGCGAAAGAACGCCTTCGCTTCCTCGAGCCGCCCGAGGGCGAGGAACACCTGCACGGGCGCCGCCGGCGAGAGCAGCTGCAGGAGCGGGTTGCGCACGGCGAAGCTCGACTTGTCCGGAGCCGCGGTCATCGCGGCCGCCAGCATGCCCATGCGGTCTCGGGCGTTCGGGCTGCGGAGCACTTCCCACCGTCGCTCCGGATCGAACACGTAGACGTCTCGCCCCTCGCTCGACGGGCGCAGCACCCCCCGCGCCACCAGCGCGTCGACCGCCGGTTGCAGGTCGTGAACGTTGATTCGTCGCCGGACCGCGCTGCGCAGCCCCACGAGGTGCGCCGCGTCGCAGAGCCGACTCCTCGAGAGATAGGAGCCCATGAGCGCGGCCAGCAGCTCCACGTCTTCGGGCCGCAGCGTGATCGACCATCCACCCGGGGGCTGTGCGCCGCCGCTCATCGCGTGCTCGTTCTCGGTCATGCGCGCAAACCATAGCCTGCTAGAGCATGATCTCTAGCCCAGGTGCGCGAGCGCGCGCGGACCCAGCTGCTCCAGCAAGATCTCGAGCGCCGGGGTCGCGTCCACGCGGGCCACGAGCTCGTCGAGCAGCTGCTCACCGGGCGCTCGGCTGGCTCCGTCCAGCAAGGCGTCGAGCCGCGCCACCACGAGACTCGGTCCACTCGGGGGGGCGCCCAGCAAGCCGTCGCCGAGCAGGCCAGCCAGCGCGCGCCACGCTTCAGCCTCGCTCGGCGCGTCGCTCTCCGTTC
This sequence comes from uncultured Sandaracinaceae bacterium, assembly GCA_964510015.1. Lineage (GTDB taxonomy): Bacteria > Myxococcota_A > Polyangia > Polyangiales > Houyiibacteriaceae > JADJJE01. Next base: position 8,427 of record CAZEAA010000031.1, on the reverse strand, counting down.
CGTTCCACAGACGCGTCACCAGCGGCGCACGCAGCAGCGTTCCCCGGAGCAGCCCCTCGATGGCCTCGGGCAGCACCATGCGCGGCAGCTCGGTGTGCCCCGCGCGGAGGTGCTGCGCCGCCGCCACCAGCTGACGCAGCAACCGGCGCGCCCCCTCTTCGGCCTGCGGCCCCCGCGGGATGGGCTCGCCCCCGAGCACCAGCGCATCGAGCGCGCCCAGCGTCTGGTGCAAGGCCGCGAGCCCACGTCGCCCACGGCCGGGGCCGGTACTGGCCGCGGTGATCGCCACGGGCTTCTTGTACAGCTCCCCCGAGCCGAACACCCAGTCGATCGCGTTCTTGAGGGCCCCCGGCAGGCTGTGTCCGTACTCGGGTGTGGCGATCAGCACGGCGTCGGCGGAACCCAGCGCGTCACGCCACGCGCGCACCTCGAGGGGCGGCGCCTCGTTGGCGTCGAGGTCGAACGCCGGCAGGCCGCGCAGCCCGTCCCAGCGGGTGACGGTGACTCCGGGGTCGGCCACGGTGGGCAGCGAGTCCACGAGCAGCGAGTTGCTGGAGGCCGCTTGGAGGCTGCCGGTGAGGCCAAGGACGCGGACGACGCTCATGGCGCGGAGCATCGCAGACGTGGCGGGGCGAGCGCACCCCTCACGAGCATCGCGTGGCAGCCTCCCAGCGCAACGCCTGCTCCCACAGCGCGCGCGCGGCTTGGACCAGCGCGAGCGTGGCCTCGGCCACCCCCTGCTCGCGAAGGTTCACGAACAGCTGGGTCGTGGCGCCCAGCTCGAGCTGTCGCCGCTCGGCCGCCGCGAGCTGCTCCGAGGTCTGCGCCAGGCGCTCCAGCAAGGCGTGGCGGTCGAGCGCCGCCTGGAACGCGCTCGCGATGTCGCTGAGCTCCGCCCGCAGCTCGTCTTCCGCCAGGCGCAGCTGCTGTTGCTCGACGACCAGCTGGGCTTCACTGGCGGCGAGCTGGCCGCGCGCGTCACGCAACAAGAGCGGCACCGAGAGCTGCACGCCCAGCTCCAGCACCGTGCCGGTAAGGGACGGGTCCCCCTCGCCAACGTCGCGCGACACCTCGGCCACGGCGTCGAGCCGGGGTTGCCGCCGCTGGGACGCCAGGTCGCGGACCACACGCTGCCCCGCCACGGTGGCACGCTGCGCCGAGAGGCGGGGGTGGCACGCCAGCACGCGCTGCACGGCGCCGTCGGTCAAGGCCGGCGCGGTCGGCAGCGGCATCTCACGCGGGAGCTGTGACAGCGCGGGGGGCGCTGGTGACCCCGTGGCCGAGCGCACGAACAAGCCCAGCACGATGGCGGCGGCCTCCACGTTGCGGCGACCCTGGATCACGCAGTCTCGCCGCGAGAGCGACGCGCGCTCGGCCTCGAGGATCTCCACCTCCGGGATGATCCCGGAGGCCACGCGGGTCCGCACGGCGGCGAGGCGGTCGTCGGCCAGGGTCAGCAGCTCGTCGCAGACCTGCAGCCCGCGTCCGGCGGCGACCCACGACCAGTACGCCGCGGCGGCGCGCCGCTCGAGCTCGACCTGCGCGAGCAAGCGCGTGTGCTCCGCGGCTTCGCGTGCCAGCTCGGCGCGCTCGAGGCCAGCGCGGCGATCGTCGAGCGCGCGGTCGCGCAAGAGGGGCACCCGCACCCCCGCGCGCACCTCACCCCGGTCGAGGGTCTGATCGGCGTAGTAACTGGGGTAGCGCCGATCGTCGTCCACGCCCTGTCCGTAGCGATAGCCGGCCCACACCTCGGCGCCCAGCCAGGGCGTGGGCGCACGCAGCTCGGCGTCCACGCGCCGCAGCTCGTAGTAGCCGCCGTGGCGGAGCGCGCCGCGCACGCTCAGCGAGGGGTCGAAGGCGCCCCGCGCGCGCAGGAGCTCGGCCTCGGCCACGTCTTCTCGCGCGAGCGCGGCCTGAACGCTCGGGTGGTGCGCGGCGGTCGAGCGCAGCACGGCGTCCAACGTCAGCACGCCGCGACGCTCGTCCAGCTGCGCCTGCACATGCTCGGCGGCCGCGGTCAGCCACAGCCCCGCGCACACCACCCCCCAGCGCAGGAGGCCGCGCGCGCCCATCCGCTCGCCTCGTCGCGGCCGGCTCACGCGTCACCTCCCGTGGGGGGCGCGCTGTGGTAGCGCGGCGGGAATCCGTTCAGCTGACGCCAGAACTCGAAGCCCACGGTCACTTCGTCCAGCAACAGCCAGCCCTTCGCGCGTGTGCCCTGGCGAAGGAACGTCGGGTCCGGCCAGGGTTCGGCGTGCTCGTCGGGCACCACCACGACGCGGAAGTCACCGTGCCCGTCGTCGGAGGAGTCCACGAAGGCGACCCTCCCGGCGAAGCTGCCCACCGCCACGCTGGGCCAACCCGCGAACTGCACGGCGGGCCACCCCTCGAACTGCAGTCGGACCTCGCGACCGGGGCTCACGAGCGCCGCGTCGTTCCCGTCCACGAAGAGGTGCACGGAGCGCGACTCCGTGAGCGGCACCAGCTGCGCGAGCACGGTGCCCGGCGACACCTGCGCCCCTCCCTGCTGCGTGAGCACGCGCTGCACCACGCCCGCGCGGGGCGCTCGGATGAGCTGCGCCGACTGCTGGGCCAGGCGCGACTCGACCTGGGCCAGCTCACTGCGGGCGGACGCCACCTGCGTCTCGGCAGAGCTGAGGGACGCCGCCGCCGCGCGGAGGTCGGCGTCGGTGGTGGCCTGCACGCGCTCGAGCGAGGCGCGCGCCACGCCCAGGCGCGCCTCGGTGGCGTTCACCTGCGCGCGGGCCGCCCGCAGTGACGCCTGGGCGTCCGTCGCGCCGAGCGAGGCCAGCTCGCGCTCCCGCTGAGAGGCGAGCCCTTCGGCCGCCAGGTCACTGACGCGCGCCTGCTGCGTGTCGTTCGCGCGGACGCGCGCCTCGGCCGCCACCAGCAGCTCGCGCTGCCCCGAGAGGGTGTCGAACGCCACCCGCACCTCGGCGCGCGCCGCGCTCACCTGCGCATCCTGGGACCGGCGCAACGCCTCCATCCGTTCGCGGTACGCCTCGGCTTGCGCGCGATACGCGGCGAGCCGCTCCACGGCTGCGTCCTCTTGGAGCTCCAGCCGGACGATGCGCTCGGGGTCGTTGTCGGCCAGCTCCACCAGCAGCTCGCCCTCCTGCACCACCTGGCCCTCGACCGCATGCCAGCGCACGACCACGCCGGAGATCGTCGCCTCGATCAGCTGCGGTCGCTCGTCCGGCGCGAAGGCATAGACCTGCCCGGTGCCGGACACGCTCTGGCGCCACGGCGCGAGCGCGGCGAACACCAGGAACCCGGCAAACGCGATGCCGAGGCGCTTCGCGCTGCGGACCGGCGCCGTGGTCGGGGGCACCAGGCGCGACGCGGGCAGCAGGGCGTTCAGGTCCGCGTCATCGCGGAGCGAGGAAGAAGCCGACATGATCACATCCCCTCCAGAGGCAGCTCGAGGCGGGCATCCACGGCACCGTCGAGTTCGTGCGTGTGCGTCACCAGCATCAACGTCACCTCTCGGTCGATCGCGCCGAGCAGCGCGTGCTGGGCGTCGGGAGGGAGGCCGTCCAGCGCGCCATCGAGCACCAGCAGGCCGGGACGTGCCGCCAGCGCGCGCGCGATGACGAGGCGCTGCACCTCGTCTCGCGTGAGCGGCGCCCCGCTGGCCGAGAGCGTGGTCTCGAGCCCCTCGGGCAGCGCACGCACACGGTCCGCGAGCCCCACGCGCTCGAGCGCCCGCCAGACACCGCGGGGCGACAGCGCAGATCCCACGGCGGCCACGTTCTGCGACACGCTCGCCTGCAACACCTCGGCCCCCGCGACCACCATCACGCGGGTACGCAGGCCACGCAGGCTGAGGTCGCGGAGGTCGTCTCCGTCGAGGAGGATGGCCCCCGACGCTTGCGCTCGGAGTCCGAAGGTCAGCTCCACGAGCGCCCTCGTGCGCTGGGCATCCCCACGCACGAGCAGGCGCTGGCCGGGCTCCATGACGACGCTCGCGTCGCGCAGCTCTCCCCCGGCAGTGGAGACGCCCCGCAGCTCCAGCTTCGCCGCGCCAGCCTTGGTCGAGGGGAGCACGCCCCCCGCCCGCTCGAGCGGCAGGTCGAGGAGCTTGTGCAGCTTGTCGGCAGCGGCCACCAGGTCGTACGCCGTCTCCAGCTTTCCCCCGAGCTTGCTGAGCGACCCGACCACGGCGTTCACCACCAGCTCGGCCGCCACCAGCTGTCCGATGGTGAGTTCGCGCTGCACCACCAGCCAGCCTCCGATCGCGAGCAGGCACGCGCTCACCAGCACCTGCAGCCCGAGGACGCCGAGGTACTGCCGGAACACGATGCGGAAGTGGGCGTCGCGCGCGCCGAGCCACGCGGCGGCCAGCCCGTCCAGCCGGCGCTGCGCGAAGCGGGCCCCCCCTGCCAGCTTGGGGGTGATGCGCTGGGCAGCCATGTCCTCGAGCCACGCGGCCACCGCGTACTTGGCCTTGGACTCGTGGATGGCCGTGTAGGTGGCACCGCGCCCGACCACGCGCAGGACCACGGCCACCCCCGCCACGATCAGGATGCCGAAGCCGAGCAGGATGGGGTGGTAGACCGCCAGCAGCAGCAGCCCGACCGCGGCCGCCAGCGCGGCCTCGATGCCCCCGAGCGCGAGCGACGCGATGGCCTTCTGCGCCATGAACACGTCGAAGAAGCGGTTCAGCAGCTCGGGGCCACCGCGGGCTTCGAGCGCCGCGGCGTCGGCGCGCGGCAAGCGCAGCGACAGCTGCGAGACCACCCGCACGAAGAGCCGGCGCTGGATCATCTCCACCACGAACGCCTGCATCGCCTGCAGCACGGCCGAGAAGACGAGCCCTGCGGCGAGCAGGAGTGAGAGCACGACGATGGGCTGCAGCAGCGTGCCGAACGCCACGGTGTTCACGAGCACCTGCACCGTGAGCGGCAGCACCAGCGAGAGCAGCCCCACGCCCGTGGCGTACACCACGATGGCCAGCAAATCGGCGCGGTCCGCGCGCACCAGCTCGTACGCCAAACGAAACGGCGAGCCCTCGGCGTGGGTGTCGCGCGGCAGCGCGTGGGCGGCATCCACCGCGAGCCAGGTGTGCTCGCTCGCTACACTCGAGAGGCCGAGCCGAGTCGACAGGCGGCGCGCATCCAACCACTCGCGCTCGCCGCCCTCGCTCTCCACGCGCACGCGCGACCCGAGCCGGTCGAGCAGCACGAGCACGGCGCCGTCGTTCCCCACGGTCGACACCGGGTGACCCGCGCGGACGGCGCGCACGGCCACGTCGACGGGGGCCTCGAACGACTGGAGCGCCAGACCGCCCCGCGCCAGGCGCTCCACCAGCTGCTGGAGCGGTGTGCGTTCGAGCCGCTCCGCTTGGGGCTCGCCCGTGTCGGTGACCACGTCCCCGGCGGCGTGCTCATCCCCCGTATCGCCCATGTCGCCCGACTCCCCCGCCTCGTCCAGCTCGGCGGCGGACGGCCAGGAGGCCTCCTGCGCGAGGGGCGGCGCGCCCAGCAGCGTGCGGAGCCGGTCCACCAGGGGGTCTGTCGCCAAGTGCTCTATCATGACGACCTAAACATGAGTTAGATTGCACGCATGTCAATGCATGATATCATTTTCATGAATATAGCGACTGTGGATGAGCCATTCTCCCGGCACGGCATCCCGTGTTGCGTCGCCCCGTGAGGCCCCGATGACCGACGAAGCTCCCAACCGCTGGACATTCCTCAGCAATCACGCCCACGTGCTGATCTGCATCGCGCGCGACCCCGACGCGCGAGTGCGCGACATCGCGGATCGCGTGGGGATCACCGACCGCGCGGTGCAGCGCATCTTGACCGAGCTCGAGGAGGGTGCGGTGCTGGTGCGCGAGCGGCGTGGACGGCGCACGCACTACGCCATCGACAGCGGCGCCCACCTGCGTCATCCGCTCGAGGCGCACCGTCGCGTCATGGACCTGGTCACGTTGCTTGCCGCGGAGTAGTCGGCTTCGAGGGGTTTCTGACCCGCCTGCCTTGACTCCCCCCCCGCGCCCCAGCATGCTCCCCCGGCTCTTTTCCTACGTTGCAGATACGGGGGCCCCTGCTGTTTAGAGCCAGCAAGCCACCGAGAGACGATGAAGATGGCTTCGACCACTGACCGCCGCGCGGAAATCATCAATAAGTTCCGCACTCATGAGAACGACACCGGTTCCCCTGAAGTCCAGATCGCGCTCCTCACGGACCGCATCCAGTACCTCACGGACCACTTCCAGACCCATAAGAAGGACCACCACAGCCGGCGTGGACTCCTGAAGATGGTGTCCCAGCGTCGCGGACTGCTCGACTACGTCAAGCGCCACGACATCGAGCGTTATCGAAAGATTATCACCGCGCTCGGCATTCGTAAGTAAGCTACGCGGCGGCTCGGGAATGGTTCCGAGCCGCCGTTTTCAATTTGGTTCCCCAGCATCTCCGCGACTGGAATCGTGGGTCGTTCGCTCTTCGCTTCGATGGCTCGAGGCAATCCCCGCCGCGGGTTCGAGCCATGGAATCGAGGATCGAGCCCCGCTCTCGTCGCTCCCGGGATGCGCCTTTCGAGAGCCCGCTGACATGACGTCGCCGCGCTGCGCTTGCGCACGGTGGCACGTGTCCACGGGCTCATGGAGTGTCTTCTGTGATCATCCGTGAATCCGTCAAGATCGGTGACAAGACCGTCACCTTCGAGACCGGCCGCATCGCCAAGCAGGCGGGTGGCTCCGTCTTCGTGACCTGCGGCGAGTCCGTCCTCCTCGTGACCGTGTGCGGCAACGAAGAGGTCCGCCCCGGTGTCTCCTTCCTCCCGCTCACCTGCGAGTACGTCGAGAAGACCTACGCCGCCGGTAAGATCCCGGGTGGCTTCTTCAAGCGCGAAGGCCGCCTGCGCGACCACGAGACGCTGACCTCGCGCATCATCGACCGCCCGTGTCGCCCGCTCTTCCCGGAGCACTGGCGCTCCGAGATCCAGGTCATCGCGACCGTCATGTCGGCCGACCGCATCAACCCGACCGACGTGCTGGCGCTGACCGGCGCGTCGCTCGCGCTCATGCTGAGCCCCATCCCGTTCGCGGGTCCGGTGGCCGGTGTGCGCGTGGGCAAGGTGGACGGCAAGCTCATCGCCAACCCCACCTTCGCCGACCTCGAGAAGAGCACCTGCGACATCATCATCGCGGCCACCAAGGACGCCATCGTCATGGTGGAGGGTGAGGCCCTCGAGCTGACCGAGGCCGAGATGGTGGAAGCGCTGCAGTTCGGCAAGGACGCCGTGCAGGGCGTGCTGGAGCTCCAGGAGCGCATCCGCGAGGCGGTCGGCAAGGCCAAGTTCGAGTACGTGGCCCCGGTGCCCGACGCCACCATCGGCTCGCGCGTGCGCGACGTGGCCCTCAGCAAGATCAAGGCGGCCTGCAACGTGCGCGAGAAGTTCGCGCGCTACGGCGCCTTCAAGGCCGGCAAGAAGGAGACCGTCAAGGCTCTGGCCGGCGAGTTCGAAGGCCGCGAGCAAGAGATCAAGGACGCCTACGACGACCTGCAGTTCAACACCATGCGCGAGCAGGTGGTGTACGAGAAGGTCCGCGTCGACGGCCGCGACACGCGCACCGTGCGTCCGATCGCGATCGAGGCGACCCTGCTCCCGCGCGTCCACGGCAGCGCGCTCTTCACGCGCGGCGAGACGCAGTCCATCGTGACCGCGACGCTCGGCACCCGCCGCGACGAGCAGCGCATCGACGGCCTCACCGAGGACGTCTGGAAGAACTTCCTGCTGCACTACAACTTCCCTCCCTACTCCGTGGGCGAGACGAAGCCGGTGCGCGGTCCGGGCCGTCGTGAGATCGGTCACGGCAACCTGGCCGAGCGCGCGCTCAAGAGCGTCATCCCGTCCAAGGAGGCGTTCCCCTACACCATCCGTGTGGTGTCGGAGATCACCGAGTCGAACGGCTCGTCGTCGATGGCCACCGTCTGCGGCGGCAGCCTCGCGATGATGGACGCCGGCATCCCGCTCCGCACGCCGGTGGCGGGTGTGGCCATGGGCCTCATCATGATCAACAACGACTACGCGGTGTTGACGGACATCCTCGGTGACGAGGACCACCTCGGCGACATGGACTTCAAGGTCTGTGGCACCGACAAGGGCATCACCGCCATCCAGATGGACATCAAGATCGGTGGTCTCACCACGCAGATCATGAGCGAGGCCATGGACCAGGCGCGCGAGGCTCGCCTGCACATCCTCGGCGAGATGGCCAAGGCCCTCCCGGCCGCGCGCCCGGAGCTGAGCCGCTACGCGCCGCGCATCACCAGCCTGAAGGTGAAGCCGGACCAGATCCGCACGATCATCGGACCGGGTGGCAAGATGATCAAGGCGATCGTCGAGCAGACCGGCGTCGCCATCGACGTCGAGGACGACGGCACGGTGAACATC
>CAZEAA010000030.1:0-28309 GCA_964510015.1 uncultured Sandaracinaceae bacterium | reverse complement strand
TCGTGCTCGTGCTCGTGTCCGATAGACGACGCGCCACGCCTCCGACCGCGACCAACGACCCTGCGCACTTCAGGCCGATGTTCGGCGGAGAGCCGGGACGCTGAGTCGATCGCGGGACGTCGCCACCGACTACTTGCGCACCGTCGACGTGAGCGAACACGAGCACGAGCACGGGCGCGTCAACGAGCACGCGTACGCACGCGTACGCCTACGACCACGTCAACGACTACGTTGACGACGTGCTCGCGGACTCCACCCCCGACTCACGGAGCCACGGGAGGCCCCAGCGCACGCGCGCTGAGCAGCCCCACCTCACCCGCGCGACAGCCCTCGACGTCCAGCCCCACGTGCGACACCAAGTGGTCTCGCCGCTCGGAGATCCACGCAATCATCTCGTCGCGCAGCGGCGCGGGCCAGTCCTCGGGTGGCGTGATCGGCGCGCCACACGCGGCGACGGGCAGCAGCCGGAACCGCGGCTGCCTCTCGAAGCCGCCCCAGAAGCGCACGTAGCGGTCGTCGTTCATCCACGTGGGCAGAAACCGCAGCTGCACGGGCTGCCGTTCCACCAGCTCGATGCGCACCAGCAGGCCCTCGCGCAGCATGGGGTTCTCGTCCTTGGGCATGCCCGCGAAGTACGGGCGGCGCGGCGTGGCCTGGCGCGCCATGTCGGACACGAAGTTGCCGAGGCCCCACACGATGGGCACGCGGCGCTCGCCCACCACCAGCTGCTCCACGGGCAGCGGCACGTGCGTCCCGTGCACCACGATCACGTCGGCGCCCGCCTCGGCCAGCTGGCGGGCCCACTCGCGCCAGCGCGGCTTGGGGCGGTCCACCGCTTCGCCCAGCACGTGGATGACGGGAATGAGCAGCTCGGTGTCGGGCCGCAGCGCCGCGAACTGCGCGATGGTGGGCGCATGCAGGTCGGCCAGCGCGGGCGTGCCTTCGTCCAGGCGGCCGCGCGGATGGCCGTCGTAGAAGGGCACCAAGGTCACCCGCGCGCCATCCTCGCCCATGGTCACGGGCCACGAGGTGTGCGGGTAGTGCCCGGCGCCGCTGGTCACGAAGCCGGCCGCGCGGGCAGCGGCCAGCGTCTCCACCAGGCCCTCTTCGCCTTGGTCGAGGGCGTGGTTGTTGCTGAGCATCAGGCCGTCCACGCCGATGCGGCGCAGGCCCTCCAGCGTGTAGGCCGGCATGTTCAGCGGGATGGCCACGAGGCGCTCACCGCCCCACGTGCTGCGGTCGATCTCGTTGCGCCGCTGGGCCACCGGGCTCTCGAGGTTGGCGTACACGAAGGCGTGCGGCTCGCGCGCGAACCACGCGCCCACGGGCTCCAAGATCCGCGTGTAGGCGTCGGCCTCGGTGCCGCCCTGCGCGGCCTCCCCTTCGATGATGCGGCGGATGCCCTCCGAGATGAGGATGTCGCCCGCGATCCACACCACGGTGCGGGCGGGCCGCCGAACGGGCTCGGGCGCCGCTGCGGGAGCGGCCTGCTCACGCGCGGCACGAGGCGGCGCGTCCACCTGGGGCAGCGGCTGCGCGTCGGCGTGCCCGCGGCCCGTGCACCCGTGCAACGGCCCAGCGCCGAGGCCCAACGCCAACAGCAGCGCGAAGGCGCTCGGCGCGCGCTGCGATGACCCCCGAGGCATCATGCTCAGCCCGCTCGCAAGGCCAGCAGCCTCTCGAGCGCGTCCTCCGAGCTCGGGTCGCGGTCCAGCGCCGCCTGGAACGCCTGCTCGGCGTCGTCGCGGTTGCCGCTCCGCTCATCGAGGATGCCCAGGTTCAAGAGTGGATGCGGGTCGCTCGGCGCCAGCTCAGCCGCCCGCTCGAACGACGCGCGCGCGTCGGTTTCGCGACCCAGGTACATGAGCGCCACGCCGCGCCCGTTGTGGGCCTCCGACTGCGTGGGCGCGCGCTCGATCGCGCCATCGAAGGCGGCGAGCGCTTCTTCGAGCCGTCCGCGCGCCACGTGCGTGTTTCCGAGGCGCACCTCCACCATCACGAGCGCGGGGTCCAGCGTGAGCGCGCGTTGATACGCCGTGACCGCGGCGTCGAGGTCGCTGGCAGCGCGGTGGAGATCCCCGAGCGCCACCCACACCGAGGCGTCGCGCGGAGCCAGCTGGCGAGCGCGCTCGAGGTCACTGCTGGCGCCCGCGCCGTTGCCCTGCTCCATGCGCACGAGACCGCGCCCCAGGAACGCCGCGGCGTCGCGCGGGGCCAACACCAGCGCCTGGCTGTAGGACTCTTCCGCGTCGGTGAGCTCGCCGCGCACCCGCAGCACGCGCGCGAGATCCATGTGGCCCACCACGTCGCGCTGGTCGTGACGCAGCGCCTCGCGATAGGCCCGCTCGGCATCTTCGAAGCGATGCTGATGCTCGAGGGCCTCACCCAAGAGCGCGTGCGCGCGGCTGGCCTCGGGCTCGTGCACCACCAGCTGTCGGGCGAAGCGCTCCGCGGCGGTGGCGTCGCCGACCTCGAGCGCGAGCGACGCGGCGGCCATCAGCCCACGTGCGTGGTCGGGCGCGAGCCGCAGCACGTGCGAGAGGTGCTGCTCGGCTTCTTCACGGCGCCCCGCACGTCGCGCAATCTCGGCGGCCAAGAGGTGGCGCTCGGCGTCCCAGCCGCTGCTCGAAACGGCGGCCTGGAGCGTTGTCGTGGCCACCGGCAGGTCCCCGCGCTGCAGCGCCACCAGCACGCTGGCGCGCACCCTCAGCGCCTGCACTTCCGCATCGTCCCGCCCAGCCTCGCGCGCGCGCTCGAGGTGCGAGAGCGCGCTGCTCGCCGCCACCCGGTCGAGCCAGGGTGCCGCGACCACGCTGGCCTCGAGCCGCTCGCGAGCCTCGGCCACATGAGCCTCCGCCTCGGCCAGGCCGCGCTGCTGATGGAAGCGCAGACCTGCGCCCCCGCCGAGCAACACCACGACCACGAGCACCCCCAGCAGCGCGCGTCGGCGCGGGGGGAAGGCAAGGCCCAGCGGACCCCGAGAAGTGAGTGAGGCACCCATGGATCGGTCTTGCCCCCGTCCCCCGAGACCAGTCAACAAATGTGCAGGTGTTTCCGCCCGCCGACGCGAGGCCCCGCCCCCCCGAGGGGTGCAGAAATCCGCTCAGGTGCATCTCGGTGACACCCCTGCTACCTTCGCCCAGATGTTGGGCATCCTGAACTCCAAGTACGAGCTCGTGGAACTCGCGGGCGAGGGAGGGATGGCGCACGTCTACAAGGGCTACACGCTCGGCGCAGAGGGCTTCCGCAGGCCGGTCGCCGTGAAGCGCATCCTCGAGGGCTTCGCCGACAACGCCGAGTTCCTCGAGATGTTCGTGGAGGAGGCGCGCGTCTCGGCCACCATCCACCACCCGAACGTGGTGCAGATCCACGACTTCGACCGGGACGCCAACGGCCACTTCTATCTGGTGATGGAGTGGGTGCCGGGCGTGAACCTGCTCGACTGGTGCGAAGGCCACGGCCTGCGCGGTCAGCGCACCCCGTGGCACCTCGTGGCGGCGGTGGGCATCGAGGTCGCCAAGGGCCTCGGCGCGGCGCACGAGAACGTGACCGAGAGCGGCGTGCTCTCGCCCATCTACCACCGCGACGTCACGCCGCAGAACGTGCTCATCAGCCAGTTCGGCTACGTGAAGCTGACCGACTTCGGGCTGGCCCGCGCGACGGATCGCGCGCGCATCACGCGCGAGCACATCGTGAAGGGCAAGGTCTCGTACCTAGCGCCCGAGCTCACCGAGGGCGCCGACCCCTCGCCCCAGTCCGACCTCTTCGGCCTGGGCGTGCTGCTGTGGGAGTCGCTCATGGGCCGCAAGCTCTTCCACGGCGATGGCCCGGTGGACGTGGTGCGCGCCATCCAGGCCGCGGTCATCCCTTCGGTGTGTGCCGAGCGCCCCGAGGTCCCGCGCGCCTTCGATGACGTGCTGACCTACGCGCTCGCTCGCTCCCCGCGCGACCGCTACGTGAGCACGCGCCAGATGTCCCGCGCCCTCGCGAACATCCTGCGCCTCACCCCCGAAGCCACCGACGCCGACGTGCTTGGCCGCAGCGTGATCCACGCCCGCGACGCGCTGCGCGCCGGTCAGATTGCGAGCGCGCTGCGCACGGAAGCGGAAGCCCTTCCGCTCACGCGCCGGAAGTAGCCTGAATTTGGGCACATGGGCACCCCGGACTTCAGTCCGGGGTGCCAAACCACATGAAACAACCACGATTCAAGACCCACAGAGCTTGCCGCGACCCGCAGCTCAGCCCGCCAGGATCTTCTGGAGCTCGCCCGACTCGTACGCCTCGCGCACGATGTCGCAGCCGCCGACCAGCTCGCCGCGCACGAAGAGCTGCGGGAACGTGGGCCAGTTGCTGAAGTCCTTCATGCCCTGACGCACTTCGGCGTCGGCCAGGATGTTCACGGTGGCGAAGTCGGTGACGCCGGCGCGCTTGAGCACCTCCACCACGGTGGCGGAGAACCCGCACTGCGGGAAATTCTTGGTGCCCTTCATGAAGAGCACCACGGGGGCCTGGTCCACCAGGCTCTGGAGGCGAGCCTCGAGTTCGGGAGTGAGCGCGCTCATGACTGCGATCCTTGGGCTTCCCACGCTTCGGGCGTGAGCGTCTTGAAGGTGAGGGCGTGAACCGGCCCGTCCATCAGCTCGCCGAGGGCGCCGTAGACCAGCTGGTGCTGCTTCACGCGCGACTGCCCCGCGAAGGCGGAGGCCACGATGACGGCCTCGAAGTGGTCCTTGGTCCCCGTCATGTCCTTGACCTCGACGTGGGTGACGCCACTCAACTTCTCACGGAGCCGCTGCTCCAGCACGCTTGGTTCGACCATGTCGCATGGCTAAGCCTCCCGGGCGCGCGTGTCAATGGACGAGCCCCAAACGGCTTATTCGATGCGGATCTGCTTGAGCCGCCGGTTCACGTCGCGCGCGAGGGTCTGCTCCTGGTCGCGCGGGAGCGTGGTGGTGGCCGAGAAGAGCGCGAAGGCCGCCAGCTCGTGCAGCGCCTGGTTGAGCGAGTCCACCGGGCTGTCGTTCTCCACCCCCATGAGGGCCTTCGAGATGACGTTGGCGTCCACACAGCCGAAGTCGTCCATGCCTTCGCCGAAGAAGGGCCCGTAGCCGCTCCCGTCGATCCAGGCGTCCAGCGTCTTGCGCGTCTGAGCCACGCCGCCGTAGGTGGCCACCGCGATGAAGATGTCCTGCATGACCTCGTTGAAGGCCGCGACCAGCCGCTTCACGGTGTCCACGTCGACGTTCGACGCGCGCCGCAGCGTGATCATCTTGGCCTGCAGCAGGTGGTAGACGGCCTTGGTGGTGGCGAACTCGCCGTGGCCCGTCATGCGCGCCAGCTCGTCGATGGTGCGGGTTCCGTCGACGACCATCATCAGGGCCTCGGCCGTCTCGTCGAGCTTCTTGGGTGGCGGCGCGTCCGGCACGGGCACCGGGCACATCTGGTTGCTGGGGATGCGCTCGCGGAAGAGCGCCATCTCGTCGATGCGCTGCACGCCCTCCATCAGCAGCCCGTGGATGGGCATGTGCATCTGGATGCCGAGCGGCTCCTCCGAGTCGGTGGGCAAGCGGAAGACGTAGTGCCCCTCGCCGGCGAGCAGCGCACCGTGGAACACCTCGATGGACTGCTTCTGGAGGAACTGGAAGAGCTGGGCCTGATCGATGATGCCGCGCGACACCAGGGTCTCGCCGAAGCGCTCGTCGGGGGCCAGGTCCTTGAGCACCCGCTCGAGGTCGCGCCGCGAGATACCCCCCGCGCGGAAGATCACCTCGCCGAGCTTGTCGTCGATGGACGAGCTGGCCGCCCCCTTGAGGGCCCCTTGGTCGAAGTGGAGCCGGCGCTCCCAGTCCGGCGTGGCCACCAGCAGCTCACCGCGCCAGTTGGCGGTGGCGATGACGTTGATGACCTCCATGACCGTCATGCGGTTGACGATCTCACCGGCCATGAGCACCCGCGCGCGCCCCTCGGCCAGCGAGGCGTCCCCGAAGAGCAGCATGCCGGGCGACGCGACGGCCAGGGTGTACGCGCCGGAGAAGCGCTTGAGGGCTTGTGCACCGGATGCGGAGGTGCGCACCAACCCGTTGGGTTCGATCACGAGATCGGCTTCGTCAACCACGGCCCGCATACTAGTGCAGCGGACGTGGCGGATGCACGACTTCTCGACCTCGGGTCGGGTGTGCTATCGCACGGCATGACGAAGATCGCGTGGGTGTTTCCGGGGCAAGGCAGCCAGACCGTGGGCATGGGGCGTGACGTTTTCGAGGCGTCGCCCGCAGGCCGGGCGGTGTTCGAAGAAGCGGACGCGGCGCTCGGCGAGTCGCTCAGCGGGATGTGCTTCGACGGACCGGCCGACGCGCTGGCCCTGACCGCCAACACCCAGCCGGCCATCCTGACGGCGTCCATCGCGGTGCTGCGAGCGCTGGAGGAGGACGGTCCGCTGCCGGTGGACGTGATGGCCGGTCACTCGCTGGGGGAGTACTCGGCGCACGTGGCCGCAGGCACCCTGGCGTTCGCCGATGCCGTGCGCGCGGTCCGTCAGCGCGGGCAGTTCATGCAGGAGGCCGTGCCCGTGGGCACCGGCGCCATGGCGGCTGTGCTCAAGGCAGAGCGCGACTTGGTGGAGCGCGTCTGCGCCGGCATCGACGCCGTGGTGGAGCCGGTGAACTTCAATTCTCCCGGGCAGATCGTGATCGCTGGTAGCGCGGAGGGGGTGCGTCTGGCTGGCGAGGCGCTCACCGCCGAGAAGGCGCGCGTGATGGCGCTGCCCGTGAGCGCGCCGTTTCACTCGAGCCTGATGCGGCCGGCGGAGGAGCGCTTGGCCCCCGTGCTCGCGTCGGTGGCGTTTTCCGACCCGCGCGTTCCCGTGTACGTCAACGTGGACGCCGCGCCGGTCACCGCCGGGGGCGCTGCCCGCGACGCGCTGGTGCGCCAGGTGAGCCGCGCAGTGCGCTGGGACGAAGCGGTGGCGGCGATGATCGCCGACGGCGTCGGGCTGTTCGTGGAGATCGGTCCGGGCAAGGTGCTCACGGGCCTGCTCAAGCGCATCGACAAGAACGCCACGGCCATCTCGGTCCAGAACATGGCCGAGCTCGCGGCCGCGCGTGCTGCGTTGCGCGCTGCCCGAGGCTGAGACGGAGCGCAGCGGGGGGGGCTACAGGAACGGGTTGTGACGCCGCTCGTCGCCGATGCGGGTCACGGGCCCGTGCCCAGCGATGACCAGCGTGTCGTCGGGCAACGTCAGCAGCTTGTCCTCGATGGACTTCAGGATCAGGCGCCCGTCGCCACCCCACAGATCCGTGCGGCCGATGCCCCCGCGGAAGAGCGTGTCCCCCGCCAGCAGCACCGGCGTGTCGCCGTTCGCCAAGAAGCACAGGCTGCCGGGGGTGTGACCCGGGGTGTGCAGGACCCCCGCCTCCACCGCACCGGCGTGGACGCTGTCTTGGTCCTTCAGGAAGCGGTCCACCTCGGGCAGCTTGGGTGCCTTCATGGGCACGCCGAACGCGTTCAGCTGCATCTGGAGGTCGCTGTACAAGAACAGGTCCCCCTCGTGCAGCATGGTGGGCGCGGAGGTGGCGGCCTGCACGAGGCCCGTGGCCCCGCAGTGGTCGAAGTGCGCGTGCGTGTGGATGATGGCGACGCAGCGCAGTCCCTTGGCGGCCAAGCGCGCGAGGATCTTGTCGGCCTCGCCGCCCGGATCGCAGACGATGGCTTCGCCACGCTCGAGGTCACCCAGGATCACGCAGTTGCAGCCCAGCGGGGCCACGGGGAAGTGCTCGACGTACATGCGAGGAGCCTGCGCGGAGAAGCCTGGCCGAGCAACTGCCGGTCTACGCCCATGCGCGCCGCCGGCGCCACGTGACGACGACGCCGAACATCGCGAGCAGCGCGACACCGGACGACCGACCGCCGCTTCCCGCCGAGCAGCCGCCGCCTCCTTGGAAGGGCGCCGTGGGGTTCGCGCCCGTGTCCGCGCGCGGCCCCTGGTCGATGGACACGGTACCTCCGTCGTCCGTGCCGCCGTCGTCCACGCCCAGGTCTTCGTTGGGGTTCACGCCCCCATCGATGGGAGGCGGAATGATGTTGGGCACGCAGACCGCCGAGTCCGTGCCGTTGATCTCGCCGTCTCCGTCACAGTCGCCCTGCGCGAAGCTCAACGACCCGGTCGCCACCACGTCGAAGCACGCCAGCACCGACTCGAACGTAGCCGCCGTGTTCCCGCTGGTGCACAGGTTGTAGGCTCGCGGCACGGTCCCGCCCCACACGCACACGCTCACGTCACCCGCCACGGTGCTGCAGCTGCGGGCGTTCACGCCGTCCCGCTGCGGACAGTCCTCCACCGTCTCGCAGCAGAGCACCTCGAAGCGCAGCTGATGGTCCGGCGGGATGCAGATCTGGAGGTCGGCGTTGACTCTCGCGCACTGCCAGCCATCGCACTCGCCCGTCCCGGTGCACTCGTACGTCTCGTTGCACGTGAGCACCACCCCGTTGGACGTCCGCTCGGCGTGCAAGATGGAGAACTCCGCCCGCGCTGGCGCCGCCAGCATCGCGGACGCCACCAGCGCCGCCGCAAAGAGCCCGAGGCCACCACACCGACCACCAAACCAAGCCGAAGTCATACCCTCATGGTCGCGGTCCAAACCCAAAAGCGCAATGCCCCCGCGAGCAACGCCGCAGCCGGGGGCCCTACTTCTTGGCCTGACAGTCCCCGCAGATACCGTACAGCTCGTGCTTGTGGCGCCGCAGCTCGAAGCCGTAGCTCTGGGCCAGCGCCTCTTGCAGACGCTCGATCTCGTCGTCCTCGAACTCCACGATCTTGTCGCAGGTCTGGCAGATGAGGTGGTCGTGGTGCTCCCCCTCGTCCGCCACCTCGTAGCGCGAGATGCCGTCGCCGAAGTGGCGCTCGAACGCCAGCCCGCTGTCTTTCAGCAGCTTGAGCGTGCGGTACACTGTGGCGTAGCCCACGCCCTGGTCGATGGCGCGAACCTTCTCGAGCATGTCTTCGATGCTGAGGTGCCCGATGCTCTTGAAGAAGATGTCCGAGACGAGGCGACGCTGAGCCGTGCTGCGCAGGCCCTCGCGGTCCATGTACTCGACCAGACGGTCCTTCAGTTCTTGGGTGTTGCGGTTCGGCACGGTGTCTACCCCCGGTCTACGGTAGGATACGCGGGTTGTCTACCATGGAACCCGAGTCCCCCCGAGAAGATCACGCGCCCGACTCGCCGCCAGCGGATCTTTGGACCGGATCGGACTGGCTCCTGCGCGTGGTGCTCCCGGTCCTGGTCGCGGTGCTGTTCATCGGCGTGCTGATCTACGAGCGCGGAGCCACCGACGTGGACCTGCGTGTCTACGCCCCGACGCACGTGCGGCCCGGTGCTCCCGTGCCCGTGCGCGCGTTCGTGTTCGAGGGCGTGGGCGCCGCCGAGCTGCCGCGCATCGGCGAGCGCGCCATCCGCATGGACACCCGCCCCATCGAGCTGCCGGCGAACCCCGGGCAGCCACTCGGCGTGTCCCATGCCACCGGCGCCGAGGGCGGCACGCGCGCCCCGGAGGAGGTCGGCGAGCAGCTGCTCTTCCTCGCGGCGACCCTCGACGAAGGGGACCTCGCGCGTGTCCAGCGCCGCGTCCAGGTGACCCGCACACCCCAGCCCAGCGCCGTCGCGCCACGCGTGACGACGTCCGCGCGCGAGTTCCAGCCCGGGCCGTTGCGGCTCCTGCCAGGGGCGCCCTCTGCGCTCCAGATGGACGCGCGCGTCCCCTCCGGTGTCTGCGTCCCCGAGGTCCCCTGCGAGATCCTCGTATGGGTCGGGGGTGACACGCCCGTGCAGGTCACCCTCGACCCCAGCGAGGGCGTGGAGATCGTGGAGCGCGCAGCGCCCACCACCGGGGTGGCCCGGCTCGTGATCGTGGCCCGTCGCCTAGAAGCCACGGTCACCGTGTGCGCGCTGGTAGACCAGCTCGAGGTCGCGCGCCGCGCCCTGCAGCTGCCCATGTCCCCGGGCGGCCTCGCGGCACACGTGGACCGCGCCATCGTCGAGGCCGGGCAGTCGGTCCGCGTGCAGGTCAGCGGCGTGGCCGGTCCCGCGTCGGCCGCCGTGAACGTCTATCGCGGCGGCCACTGGGTGGTGGCCACGTCCATTGCGGGCGAAGAGGACGCGCCCGAGGGCGGCCTGTTGCTGCCACCGCTCGAGCCGGGGCTGCACCACATCCAGGCGCAGGCCTCGGCCTTCGACCCGCAGGGGTCGGGGGTGGCGGTGGTGTGCGCCTACGCGTCCGGCGACTCGGCCGACGCGTGCCTCGTGGCGCTCACGGGCGACACGCGCGTCCGGTCGCGGAACGACGTCTTCGCCGAGCAGCTGCGCGGGGGGGCCACGCTGGCCGACCCCGACACGGCGTTCCGCTTACTCGCCCACGAGCACGCCCGCGATCTCTTCGCCCTGCCCTTCCCCTCGAGCGGCATCGAGCAGGTGGCCTACGGCGTGGACGAGCGGGTGAGCTGGAGCCGCATCACGGTGGCCGTGGCCATCATGCTGATGGGGCTGGTGGCGGCCTCCATCGTGCTGCGGCGCGCGCGTGAAGGAGCCAACCTGGCCGACGCGGTGCTGCGCGAAGCCGGCTCCACCGACGTGGAGCGCGAGCAGACCCGCGGGCGCCTGAGCCTCGGCACGTGGCTGGCCGCGCTGGCCGTCCTCGGCGCCTTCGTGCTGGTCTCGATCATGGTGCTCAGCCGAGGGATGTAACGAGAATCGTTCGTGTTTGGGCGTGGCCTTGCGCCCGTCCCACGCTCGACTTAGCTTGCAGCCTTTCCTGGCACTTGGAGCGACTTTTACGATGTTTTCACGGGCTCTCCAGATGGTCCTCGGCAGCAAGCACGAGCGCGAGGTGAAGAAGCTGCAGCCCATCGTGAACGCGATTGGTCAGCTCGAGCCCAAGATGCAGAAGCTGAGCGACGCCGAGCTCCGCGCGCGCACGGCCGACTTCAAGACCAAGCTCGCCAACGGGGCACCCCTCGACGACCTCTTGATCCCGGCCTTCGCCACCGTGCGCGAGGCCAGCAAGCGCGTCCTCGGAATGCGCCACTACGACGTGCAGATGATCGGTGGCCTGGTGCTGCACCAGGGCAAGATCGCCGAGATGCGCACCGGCGAGGGCAAGACCCTGGTGGCCACGCTGCCGTGCTACCTCAACGCCCTCGAGGGCAAGGGCGTGCACGTCGTCACCGTGAACGACTACCTGGCCCAGCGCGACGCCGAGTGGATGGGCCGCGTGCACCAGTTCCTGGGGCTGACCACGGGCGTGGTCGTGCCGCGCCAGCCCAACGCGCAGAAGAAGCGAGCCTACGCGTGCGACATCACGTACGGGCAGAACAACGAGTTCGGCTTCGACTACATGCGCGACAACATGAAGTTCTCCATCTACGACTACGTGCAGCGCGACCTGCACTACGCGATCGTGGACGAGGTGGACTCCATCCTGATCGACGAGGCGCGCACGCCGCTCATCATCAGCGGCCCGGGTGAGACCGCCAGCGAGAAGTACGCGCTCATCACGGAGCTGGTGCCCCGCTTCAAGAAGGACGAGCACTACGAGCTGGACGAGAAGTCCCGCTCCATGACGTTGACCGAAGAGGGCATGGAGCTCGCGCAGCGCCTGTTGGCCAGCCAGGGCCTCTTGGCCGGGGGCCAGGGCGACTACCGCAACGTGCCCGAGGCCAACCTGTACGACCCGGCCAACCTGCAGACGCTCCAGATCCTGCAGCAGTGCCTGCGGGCGAACACGCTCTACAGCCGCGACACGCACTACATGGTGAAGGACGGCGAGGTCCTGATCATCGACGAGAACACGGGCCGCACCCTGCACGGCCGCCGTTGGTCGGAGGGCCTGCACCAGGCCGTGGAAGCCAAGGAGCGCGTCGAGATCCAGGACGAGAACCGCACGCTCGCCACCATCAGCTTCCAGAACCTGTTCCGCCTGTACAAGAAGCTGTCCGGCATGACCGGTACGGCCGACACCGAGGCCGGCGAGTTCCACAGCATCTACAAGCTGGACGTGGTGGTCATCCCCACCAACAAGCCCATCGCGCGCGCGGACCACGAGGACCTCGTCTACAAGAGCGAGCGCGAGAAGCTCAAGGCCGTGGTGGAGGAGATCAAGGAGGCTCACGGCCGGGGTCAGCCCGTGCTCGTGGGCACCACCAGCGTGGAGCGCTCGGACGTCGTCTCGAGCCTGCTGCGCCGCAACAACATCCCGCACAACGTGCTGAACGCGAAGCAGCACGAGCGCGAGGCCTACGTGGTGGCGCAGGCCGGCGTGCCCGGCGCCGTCACCGTGGCCACCAACATGGCCGGTCGCGGCACCGACATCGTGCTGGGCGGCAACGCCGAGATGCTCGCCGAGATGGACGTCATGCAGAACCTCGCGCCCGAGCTGCGCGACAACCGCGAGGCGGTGCAGCAGGCCCTCGACGAGGCCAAGCAGCGCTACGTGGGCATCTGCAAGGAGAACCAAAAGCGGGCCCTCGCCGCGGGTGGCTTGCACGTGGTGGGCACCGAACGCCACGAGTCGCGCCGCATCGACAACCAGCTGCGCGGTCGCTCCGGCCGCCAGGGTGACCCGGGCTCGTCGCGCTTCTACCTGTCGCTGCAAGACGACCTCATGCGCATCTTCGCGGGCGAGCGCGTGGAGGCCATGATGGACCGCATGGGCATGGAGGAAGACGTGCCCATCGAGCACCGCTGGGTGACCAAGTCGGTGGAGAACGCCCAGAAGAAGGTCGAGGAGCGCAACTTCGACATCCGCAAGAACCTGCTGGATTACGACGACGTCATGAACCAGCAGCGCACCACGCTGTATGCGTTGCGCAAGCAGGTGCTGC
This sequence comes from uncultured Sandaracinaceae bacterium, assembly GCA_964510015.1. Classification (GTDB taxonomy): domain Bacteria; phylum Myxococcota_A; class Polyangia; order Polyangiales; family Houyiibacteriaceae; genus JADJJE01. The sequence continues at coordinate 15,438 of CAZEAA010000030.1, read as the reverse complement.
GCGGTGAGTACCGCACCATCCCCACGCCGGACGAGATCAAGAAGGGCGTGAAGCCCGTGTCGCGCGTGGCGGCGGCCGACCCCGAGATCCTCAAGTGGCTCGAGGAGCTGCTGGCGCGCCTGGTGCGCGTGCACGCCACCAAGCTCGCTCCCCCTCCGCAGGACGCGCCCGACGCCGACCGCCTCGCGTGGCAGGAGGCGGTGTTCAAGAGCGACTGGAGCGAGCTCGGCGCGCTGCGCACGGCCTACGTGGCCGAGGACGTGTATCGCAACTTCGGCTGCGTGGTGCAGGTGGACGACCTGGCCAACGACCCGAAGGCCGCCTACGAGCGCATGCTCGAGACGGTGGGCTTCTCGCTCACCGAGCAGCGCGAGCGCCTCTTCGACGTGGTGGACGAGCTGGTGGTCGCCCTCGTGGAGAAGCACTGCCCCGAGAACCGCAGCTACGAGATGTGGAACATGGACGGGCTCGCCAAGGACTTTGGCGATCAGTTCCACCTCGACCCGTCCGGCATCAAGAACATGAACGACCGGCAGGAGCTGGTGCGCAAGATGTTCTTGGACGTGGAGGGCCTGCTGCTGCGCAAACAGAAGCAGTGGGGTACGGGCTCCTTGCTGCGCTTCTTCCGCGAGATCTACCTGCGCGAGATCGACAAGCAGTGGATGGATCACCTCCAGACCATGGACCACCTGCGCGACGGCATCGGCCTGCGCGGCTACGGTCAGCGCGACCCGAAGAAGGAGTACAAGCGCGAAGGCTTCGACCTCTTCATGGCGATGATGCGCAGCATGAAGAGCGAGCTGCTCCGCACCATGTTCCAGGAAGTGAAGATGGACGACGCGCAGCTCCAGCGCCTGGCGGAGGAGCGCCGGATGGCCGTGGAGGCGCGGCAGAAGCTCATGCAGGGTCAGCACACCGCTGCCGCCGCCGGCCAGGCCGCGGCAGTGGCGAGCGTCATGCCCACCGACGCGAGCGCGGCCGACGCCCAAGCACGCGCCTCGCAGCCGCGCATGTCGCAGCCTGCGCCGGCCAGCCGCAAGGAGCGCCGTGCCGTGGTGGCGCGCGGAGGCTCACTGGTGCCCGGCGCGCCGGTGGCTGAGCCCGTCACGGTGAAGCGCGAAGGGCCCAAGCTCGGCCGCAACGACCCGTGTCACTGCGGCAGCGGCAAGAAGTACAAGAGCTGCCACTACAACGACGACCGCGCCCTCGAGGCGAACGGCGGCTGAGCGGTGAACCCCCGCTGAGCGGTGAACGGTGCCTGTGCGCGTCAGCGCGACGCGCTCAGCGCGCCTTCGAGGTGTGATGCGAGGGCGTCTTGGGCGTGGGGCTCCCCGTGGTGCAGCGCCACCGCGCGGACGTCCGGGATGGCGCGCAGCCAGCGCGTGAGCTCGCCCTGGTCGGCGTGTGCCGAGAGCCCGCCGATGCTGACCACCTCGGCGTTCACGTCCACCTGCTGCCCGCCGAGCGAGACGCGGCCGCGGCGCTTGGCTGCCTCCTGGATGGCGCGGCCGGGCGTGCCCACGGCCTGGTAGCCCACGAAGACCACGCACGTCTCGGGGCGCGGCAAGAGCTCCTGCAGGTGCCCCACGATGCGTCCGCCGGTGCACATGCCGCTGCCGGCGATGATGATCATGGGCTCGTGCACGTCGCGCAGGCGCACCGAGTCGCCGCCGCGCCGCACGGCATAGAGGTCCGCGAAGTCGAGGGGGTCGTCTCCGCGGCCGATGCGGTCCAGCGCTTCCCGGTCGAACAGGCGCGAGTGGTCCCCGTAGACCTCGGTCACCCGCAGCCCGAGGGGCGAGTCGAGCGCGACCGGGACCTTGGGGATGCGGCCCGACGTCCGCAGACGGTCGAGGTGGTAGAGCAACGTCTGCGTGCGGCCGATGGCGAACGCCGGCACGAGGATGTGGCCGCCGTCCCGCAGCGCGCGCTTCACCACGCGCTCGAGCTCGGCCTCCACCTCGGCGCCTCCGTGTCGGTGGTTGCGGTCCCCGTAGGTGCTCTCCATCACCACGAGGTCGAAGGGCCGGTGCTCGCTCCACGCGGTCTCGAAGTCGCGCAGCAGCGGGCTGTTGGGGCGACCGAGGTCACCCGACACCAGCACGCGCGCGTGCGCGCTCTCGACCTCCACGCTCGAGGAGCCGAGGATGTGCCCCGCTTCGCGCAGGGTCACCCTGAGGCCACCGGTGTCGAACGGCACGTCGTAGCGGACGCGCCGCGCGAGGGCGGCGAGCCGTGTGCGGAACTCCCGGATCTCGCGCGTGCTGGCGCCCTCGATGCCGAGGCCGTCTTCCACTATCATCGTCGCGATGTCGAACGTGGCCGCGGTCGCGAAGATGGGCCCCGCGAAGCCCGCGTCGAGCATGTGCGCGAGGGCCCCCACGTGGTCCTGATGCCCGTGCGTCAGCACGATGCCCGCGGCGTCCATGGCGGCGTCCGGCAGCGACCACCCGCGCGCGTCGTCGCCCTGGGGCGCGCCGGCGTCCACGAGCAGCGAGGTCCCGCCGAGGTCGAGGCGCGTCATCGCCCCGGTGACGCAGCTGCAGGCGCCGAGCAGGCACAGCTCACCGTGGGGGAGTGCGTGGGTCTCGGTCTGTGAGGAGATGGCTGGGGTCGGCACGCGGCGAGTGTACCTCGGCGGCGATCATCGGTGAGGCCCGTCCTACCCAGCCCAGGCTCACGGCAGCGCAGGCACGTGTGAGCGCGAGGTAGAGGCTGCGCCGCGCCTCGTCATCGGCGGGGTACGTCGCCGCGTCCACGTCCGGCAGCAGCACGTAGTCGAACTCGAGCCCGCGCACATCGGAGACCGTGGTGACGTGCGCGCCGACACGAAAGTCGAAGTTCCCGTCCGCGGCGTGCTCGATCGGCAGCGCTGCGGCGAGGGGACCGGCGATGCGGCGTGCGGTCTCCGCGGTGCGCGCCACCACCGCCACCGTGGCACGCACGTCGTGCTCCCGGATGCGGCGAATCGACGTCGCGAGGTCCATGATGAGCTGAAGCTCGTTCGGGAACGACCGCGCGACCATCGACCGCGCCGCGCGCGGAAGCGTGAGACGCGGCGTCGACCGCAGCTCGCGCGCCACGTCTGCTATCTCCGGCGGACAACGGTAGCTGGTCTCGAGATGGACTCGCCGCGCGTGCTTCGCGCCGAGCTCGGCGAGCGTGTCGTCGAACGAACGGAAGCCTGCGCCCACCTCGGTGCGCTGCTCTTCGTCGCCCGCCACCACCAGCGTGCCGCCCGGCCGGAGGAGCCGGCGGAGCAGGCGCAGCTCCAGCACGGCCAGCTCCTGGGCCTCGTCGACCACGAGCGCGTCGAAGGTCTCCGGGAGTGGAGCGGGCTGTCCCTTCGCCTCGGCTCGGAGGCGCGAGAGCTCGAACAGCACAGGGATGTCCTCCACGTCGATCTGTCCGGCGATGTCGTCTGGCGTGTCCGCGTCGAGGGTCCGACCGTCGAGCGTGCTCAGCCGGCTGGCATCCACCACGTCGGCAAACTCCTGCTCGCCCCGCAGCCGGAACTGCGCGCGCGTTCGCTCGAGCGTGGCCACGACGTCGGACGGTCGAACCAGCGGGCTCGCGCGCTGCACGGCCTCGAGCCGCGCCCGGTCACCGAAGAGCGCCAGCAGGTCTTCACGCACCGCGTGCCCGGGGCGGTCTTCGTCCTCACATAGTTGCGGCCGCTCTTCCGCGAGGTCCGCGAGGGCCTGTGCCTGCGCGTCGCTGCGCTTCAGCCGGATCACGGAGACGGGGGATTCGCTCGACACCCGCCGCGTCAGCCCGCGGAAGGCCCGCCGGGCCAGTCGTGTCGCCAGCGCATCGAACGAAGTCACCTCGATGCCCCCCGCTCGATGACGGCTGAGCGCGAGCTCGACGAAGCGGGCCAGCGCCTCGGTAGGAGCGACGTAGACGCCACGAAACCCGTCGCTCGAGCGCGCGAGCTGGACCAGGCGCGCCAAGGCGACGGTGGTCTTGCCCGCGCCCGCTTCGCCGGTGACGAGCAGCGGCTCGCCGGGCCTCGCGGCGGCGGCCTCGCGCTGCACCGGGTCGAGGACCATGCCTTCGCCGAAGCCCCCGATGGCGCCCGTGCGCGGCGGCGCGAGCGCGAACGAGCGTCGCGCGTCGCACACCAGCTCGCCCGCGTGGCCCTGCTGGAGGACGAAGTCGTCGCCCTCCACGGCGCGCAGCTCCGTGCCCTCCACCACGAGACCCCCGCGCTCGACGAGCACGCCCGAGACCTCGCGCCCGTCGATGTCGAGCTCGTACTCCTCCCCCGGGGCCAGGTCGTAGAGCAGCCGGGCGAGGGGCGCGGTACGGGCATCGAGCACGAACGGCTCCGCGTCGGTCGAGGCGCGCGGCCCGAAGAAGATGTCACGCTCGCCTCGCGTCCCGCGAACCCGAACGTAGGCGAACACCGCGGGGTCAGCTCCGGTGAGGCGGCGCGCGATGGCCGCGACCGAGGCCGCCAGGCGACCGAAACGGGCTTCGTTCTGAGCGTGGGATGCGTTCGACACGCATGCACTGTGGACCGCGGAACCGCCTCGAAACCAGGCTAGAACCGTCCGAGGAGCCCGTGTTAGGATGCTGGCGAGGGTCAGGGAGGGCCAGGGAGACGGGGGCAGAGAGCGCCCACGCCCCGGACCAGCTAGGGTCCTGCGCGTGACGACCCCCAGCGCCCACGAAGCCCCCTCGCGTCGCACCGTCTTCGCGGCGCTCCTCGGCGTGTACGTCGCGTGGGGGGCGACCTACGTCGCCATCGCCATCGCCGTGCGCACCCTGCCCCCGTTGCTGACCGGCGGCGTTCGCTTCGTGACCGCGGGCACGCTGCTCTACGGCGTGATGCGCCTGCGCGGCGATCGCCCGCCCACACCCATGGAGTGGCGCAACACGGCGCTGGTCGGCGCGCTCTTGCTCAGCTGCGGCAACGGCCTCGTGAGCCTCGTCTCGCGGTCCGTCGCGTCCTCGCTCATCGCGCTCATCATCGCGCTCACCCCGCTGTTCGTCTCGGGCTTCACGTTCATCCTCTCGCGAGAGCGCCCCACGCCCCGCGCGCTCGTGTCCATGGCGCTCGGGCTGGTGGGGGTCATCGTGCTGGTGGGCACACCCGACCGCAGGGACCTCGCGAGCGTCGGTGAGATCACGATGATCCTCGGCGCGATCCTGGCGTGGTCCTTCGGCTCCGTGCTCGCGCGACGCATCCCCCTGCCCTCGTCGTCGGCCATGTCGACCGCGGCGCAGATGCTGGTCGGTGGCGGTGTCTTGCTCGCCGCCGGCGCCGTCCGCGGCGAGCTCTCCGCCATCGACCTGGCGAGCGCGAGCCTCGAGTCGCTGCTCGCGCTGCTCTACCTCGTGGTCATCGGGAGCATCATCGGCTTCGGCTCGTACGCCTTCTTGCTGAAGCACACCCCGCCGTCGGTCGCCACGAGCTACGCCTACGTGAACCCGCTGATCGCGTTGGCGCTCGGACACCTCATCGCGCGGGAGCCGGTCGACGCCCGCATGCTCGTCGGCGCCGGCATCGTGACCGCGTCCGTGGCGCTGCTGCTGCGAGGCGTTCCGAAGCGAACGTAGCCGCTACCGATGGGGCACGTAGCGCGGCCACGCCGCGAACAAGGCCACCACGCAGGTCCCCTGCGCGCCGCGGACCGTGCCGTAGCCCACGTCCGTGAAGCGTTGGTCCACCAGCGTCATGCGGTGTGACGGGCTCTCGGAGAGCGCTCGCAGCGCTGCCCGGAGGTTGCGGCCACGGGCCACGGTCTCGCCCACCACGCGGGCCTCCACCCCGCGATGCAGCAGGCGCAGGCGCGGGTCGTCCACGTCACCGGCGACCCCCTGGTGGCGCACGTGGCCCGTACGGCACACCCGCTCCGCGTGAGCCGCGGCCTCGGCCACCAGCAAGCGATTGACACGCAGCTCGCCCACGCCCTCCGTCGCGCGCAGGGTCGCGACGCGGGTGGCGAGGTCGTCGTCGCCGTCGACGCTGGGAGACGCCCGCAGCGCGTCACGCTCGCCCACCACCACGCGCGAGACGGGACGCGGACCGACCGGCCCGCTGGCCACCAGCTGTACCACCACGGGGCGCGGCACGTCGGGCGAGATCACCAGCCCGCGCGTCAGCACGTCCTCGTCCACGGCCCAACGGTGCATGTGGTCCTCGGCGTCGCGGCCGGCCAGGTAGGCATCGCGAAAGCGCGGCGCGAGGCTCACCTCGATGCGCTCGCTCACGTCCGAGGGCGCCACCGTCAGGCGTCCTGCGCGAGCGGTGACCAGCAGCAGACGCGTGGACTCGCTCTCGGCCTCGCCGCACACCAGCGGCGCGTCGGCTCGCTCGCTGGCCGCGCGCAGGAAGCGCGAACGCGCCGCGGCGTCACCGAGGGGAGCGCGCAGCGCCTGCGCGCCGGGCAAGTCCGAACCCGACGTGAGCAGCGCCTCGGCCAGACTGTCCGCCGTGGGTGGCGCGTCCGCCAACAAGAGAGCGGTGGCCGCGTCGATGAGCTGCGGGTCGGAGGTGCACGTGGGGGGTGGTTGCTGCGCCGCCGACGGGGCCGCCTCCACGACCGGCCCAAGCATCGCGAGGGCACCTGCGCCGAGCAGCAGGACCCCGCCACCCCACGCGCTCACGCGGCGCGACCGACTCGGACGCGCGCTCGGCCGTGAGGGGAAGAGCGAGGGCAGCACCCCGCGACTGGAGCACGAGGGCGGGCTTCCGCGCCAGTTCGTGGTCCATCCCACGTCCCCCCACCCACTCGCACAAGAGCGCGGGTTGGACCCCTCCCTACCCATGGGTGAGTCTGGCATAGTGCCCGGGATGCACCGCTTGGAGCCGCCCACCCCTCGATGAGCGTCAAGGACACCAAGGACCGCCTGATCGAGACCATCCGGATCCAGACCGACATCGCGAAGCTGGGCATGGACCTCGGCGCCATCATGGCCCTGGTCACGGAGCGCGCGCAGACGATGACGAGTGCGCACGGGGCCGTGCTCGAGCTCGCGGAGGGCGACGACATGGTCTACCGAGCCGCCACGGGCATCGCGGCCGCCCAGCTCGGGATGCGCGTCAAGCAGAGCGCGAGCCTGTCGGGCAGGAGCGTCCGCGAGCAGAGCACGCTCCGCTGCCACGACTCGGAGACGGACCCGCGGGTGAACCGTGAGGCGTGTCGGCAGGTCGGGCTGCGCTCCATGGTCGTGGTGCCGCTGATGCACGCCGGCACCGCCATCGGGGTCTTGAAGGTCATGAGCAAGGAGCGCGGAGCCTTCGCCGACGTGGACGCGGAGACGCTCGGGCTGTCCTCGGAGCTCATCGCGGCGGCCATGTTCCACGCCACGCAGCACGACCAGAGCGAGCTGTTCCACCGTGCCACGCACGACGCGCTCACGGGCCTCGCGAACCGCGCGCTGTTCTACGACCGCTTGCGCCAAGCCATCTCGCAGGCACAGCGCGCCGGGGGGTGCGTCGCCGTGATGAACCTCGACATGGACGGGCTCAAGCCCATCAACGACGAGTACGGTCACCGCGCCGGGGACGCCGCCATCCAGGAGGTGGCCAAGCGGCTCGCCGAGGGCACCCGCGAGACCGACACGGTGGCGCGCATGGGTGGGGACGAGTTCGCGCTCGTGCTAGCGCCGGTCGATGGTCACGAGGGTGCCCACCAGCTTTGCGAGCGTATCTCCGAGCGCATCGCGTGCCGCTTCGTGTTCGAGCAGAACGAGCTGCCGCTCGGAGCGAGCGTCGGCTTCTCGCTGTTCCCGGACGACGGCCACGACATCGAAGCGCTCGTCGAGAAGGCCGACAAGGCCATGTACGCCGTGAAGCGCAGCCGCACGTCGCACCGGCGTAGAGTGTGACGACTTCTGTCGAGGTTCGCAGCGGTGGGGTGCGCGTTCGAGTGATATGGTGCGGGAGATGCCGCTGATTCACCCCGACGACAGAGTGCCGGTGACGAGCACCACGCGCCACCGTGACTACATCCTGACGTCCTACGACCCCGTGGTGCCGCCGGCGGGTCGGCTCCAGCCCGTGTCGCTCCTGAAGCACCTGCTCCGCGCCCACGGCTGGCTGGAAGAGGCCTGGCCGGTGTGCGAGCGCCTGCGCGACGCGCTGGGTGCGGACGAGACGGTGTGGGGGTTCAAGTGGGGCCCGCGCGGGACCGCCATCGAGTTCTACTACTACAACTTCACCCAGAACGAGCAGCCCAACCCCGTGTCGGTGGCGAGCGTGGCGAGAGCCCTCGGCGACTCGCTCGCGTTCCGCGTGTCCGTCGACGAGAAGTCGCCCTACTTCATGTGGAGCTTCGAGATCACGGCCGACGGGGTGCGGCGTGGGCACGCCGACGACCCGCGCATCTACCTGGGCAGCGGGGACCGCGCGCGCAAGACGTGTGGGTTCTCCTATCACGTCAGCCCCGAGGGCTATCGAATGGAGAACCACTATTGGTTCTACCCGCCGAAGGTGCAGAAGGAGCTCGACGACGTGTACGCCCGTCTCCGCTACTCGCCCCGCGCGGGGACCGTGGACGCCGGGCGTGCGTTGATCCCGAAGGCGCTCGAGCGTTGTCACACCATCTGTTACGCCGTGAAGCCCGGCGCCGACGGCCTCTACTTCGCGCGCATCACCACGCCCGAGCTGCGCGACTGGATCGCCGAGCGACAGCCCGAGGTGGCCGCCATGCTCACCGAGCACGCGGAGGACTTCGCGCACCTGCGCTGGGACCTCGGCTTCGACTTCGCGGGCACACCCTCTTCCACGTCCATCGACATCCACAAGTACGCCATTCACGGCGTGTTCTGAGCTCCCATGACCCAAGGCCCCTCGCTCCCGATGTCGTCCCAGCTGCTGCACGACGATCCCACCATCGACAGCCTCACGCTGGCGGTGAACTACCACTGCAACAGCCGCTGTCGCTTCTGTTTCATCGAGCCGGAGCTCACGCAGCGCTTGTCCGACACACCCGTGTCGTTCCTGGAGCGCGTGTACGACGAGAACCGGCTGCGGGGTGGCTTGTACAAGCGGCTCATCTTCTCGGGGGCCGAGTGCACGCTGCGAAAAGACCTGCCGGACCTGACGCGCTTGGCGCTCGAGCGCGGCCGCTTCGAGGTGGTGCGCATCCAGACCAACGGGCGGCGTCTGCGAGACGAGGCCCTGCTGGCCGAGCTGATCGACGCGGGCATCACCGAGTACTTCGTGTCGGTGCACGCCGGGTCGGCCGAGCTCGACGCCTACCTCACGCGCGACCCGCGCTCCTTCGACGAGATGCGCGCGGGCCTCGCCGCCATCCGGCGGTCCGGTGCCGAGCTCATCTCCAACACCGTGATCACGCGCGGGAACTACCAGCACCTGGAAGAGACGGCCGACTTCCTGATCGCCGAGGGGATCATGGAGTGCCAGCTGTGGGCCTTCATCGAGTTCGGGGACATCGGGCAGAGCGGTGAGCACGTGAGCTACGTGGAGAGCGCCCCCTACGTGCGCCGCGCCATCAGCAAGCTGCGCGAGGCGGGGCGCACGGTGGTGCTCAGCTGGTTCCCCGAGTGCTTACTGGGCGAGCACGCCGACACCCTCGACAACCACCGCGCCAGCCTGCTGATCCACGACGAGTTCTCGCAGCGCGCGGCCAAGTCGAGCGGCTTCTCCTGCCCCAAGCAGTCCACCTGCGCGCGCTTCGGGAAGAGCTGCCAGGGCCTGCACGAGCGCTACGTCAAGAACTCGAACGACGACCCCGACGCGTACGTGCCGTTCCGCACCGCGCGGGGGGGTGCCGCCCTCCACCGCAGGTGACGAGACACCAGCCGGCGGTCTGCGCAGCCATCGCGCGCGGGCTCTGGCGCGCCGCGGTGTTGGCAATGCCTCCGCGGCGACGTTAGACTTCCAGGCATGCGAGGTTGGTGGCGAGGAGCGAACCTGGTTTGCAGTGGTCCGAGGGCGCTCGCCGTGGGGGTGCTGGCGGTGGCCGGCCTGCTCGGTTGCGAGGGACCTCGGCCCATGGAGCTTCCCGACGCAGGCGTGGACTTCGGTCCGCCGCCGCAGGTGGATCTCGGCCCGTGGGTGACCGAGACCGAGCCGCTGCTGCCGCCAGAGCCGTGCGGGTACGGCGTGCATTGCCCGGACGGGCGGACGTGCGTGGACGGCTCCATCTGCTCGGGGGCCGGCGCCAAGCGCTGCTACGCGCCCGCAACGGGTCTGCGTTCGGGCTGGGTGGATGGTGGTCTCCCCTGCGCGCGCCTCTCGCGCCAGTTCCCACACCAGACCGTGGGCCACTCCCTCCCGCTCGAGTTCTGCGCGCAACTCAATGACCCGAGCTCCGACGCCGCGCAGCGCTTCGCGGGCATCTACGATGCGGGGTGCCTCTGGCCGGACGGCACACCGGTCGAGGAGCCGATCGTGGAGACGGCCTGCCACGGCATCCCCCCCGGCTTCGTGCAGGGCGAGTGGCACGTGGGGTGGCGCTTCTGTGGCGGCACGTGCGGTGAAGGTGGCTGCGAGCGCGAACCCTACGAGTTCGAAGACGGCAACTTGAACTTCGCCACCTTCCTGGACGACACCCGGTGCGTCGGCCTCTCGAGCGAGCGCTCCTTCGGCGTGTGCTCGGCGGCGGCGCGCTGCTCGAGGACCCGGAGCCCGTCGGGTCCCTGCCAGGGAAGTTTTCTGGGTTTCGCGCTTGGCGACGAGGGGCGTTGCGACTGCATGGTCACAGGCGCTGACCCCGGCGTGGAGACACCCGAGACCGAAGGTTGGGCCGTCCCGCACACCGCGTGCCTGCGCTACCGCGAGATCTTCCCCGACACCGTGGCCTGCTGGGACGCAAACTTCGAGTTGGTCCCGTGACCGTCGGGTCCCGTGACCGGCGAGCGATGGGGTGACCCCCGCACAACGCGCGCTGGACCGATTGCAGATCGGACGTTCTTGCGATCTTGTCCTGAGGCGAGCCGCGTGCCAGAAGGTGAAGCTCAGTCACGCACGACCCGCTCGCTCGCGCCCCCCACCATGACACGACGACTCCTCTCCCTCTTGGGCCTCGCGGCCTCCCTGACGCTGTCGACCTCTGCCGCCCGCGCCGACGTCCCACCCGACCTCTCGCCCGAAGCGGCCGCCACGACGGACAGCGAGAGCGCTGAGAGCGAGAGCGGAGACGGCGATGCCGCGGAGGCCGAGTCGGACGAGGGCGACGACGACGGCCCGGACCGCGGCGACAACCGCGTGAAGGATCACGCCGTGGGGTTCGGCTACTACTTCACCCACATGCGCTGGACCGCCACCGAGTCGGACACCACCGCGCGGGTCAATTACCACGCGATGGCCGTGCGCTACGCCTACTACGTGGGCCAGCGTGAGGGCTTCGGCTTCATGATCAACGCCGCGGCCACCGTGCCCGCCTACGCCGAACAGTCGGGCGTGAGCAACCCGGGCCTCAACGTGGGCTACAACTTGCTGAACACCTACGAGCGGCACGTGGGCTTCGACGTGAGCTTCCTGGTGGGGACGCACCGCCGGCTGTCCGATGACGTGGTCGCGATCGGCGGCCTCGGCGTGCACGTGGGCGTGCTCAAGCTGAACGACGCCGCGTTCTCCATCCACGAGTACATCGCGCTGGGCGCGAGCGGCGTGTTCTCGCTGCGCTGCGAGCTGACCGAGATCCTCACGTTCGGCGTGGACACCAATGTGTCCGTCGACTTCTACGACGCCGTGAAGCACCGCGACGCGCTCGACTTCGCGTTCAACTTGGGTGTCACGGCCTCCATCGGCCTCTCCTTCTGATGCCGGCACATCGCTCCATGAGGCCCACCATGACCCGCTTCATCACCCTCGCACTCACCCTGCTCGCGCTCCTCGGCTGCGACACGTCTGGCATCCACCCCATCGGGCAGGACCTGGACGTGACCCCCAACTGCGACCCCTCGAACGACGCCAACCACACCACGTGGTTGCGCACCATCGAGAACGCCGCCGGCGACCCCATCGGGACCGAGGTGCTGGTGTTTGGCTTCGACCCCGAGGCGGGCGGGGGCTCGGGCTCCCACTGCATGCAGCGCATCAAGGTCTACCGCAGCACGACCACCGAGGGTCACTTCGGCGAGATGCGCTTCACCGGGGCCGGCCGCGGCACCCACACCGAGGCCGTGCGCTGCAGCTTCCCGCAGGAGCCCGGACGCAACGTGCTGCGGCGCCGCGGCGCGCGGTGCTACGAGCTGGAGTTCCGCGGCTACATCGAGCGCGAGTTCTCCTTCGCCATGGACGGCGAGATCCTCGAGGTCACGTGGCCCGAAGCCGAGGCCGAGCTCTTGGAAGAGGACTTCGCCGACGGGGTGCTGCGAGCGCCGGAGATGGCGGAGCGCCTGCCAGCAGGCACCTTCCGCTACAAGGCGGTGGGTGACGTGGTCGCGTCCATCAACACCAGCGCGACGGCGACCGCCGCTGACGCGCGTGCCGTGTTCCAGCTCTACAACATCGCGCTGCTCACCTCGCAGACGCGCCTCGCCGGCTTCGGCTCGGGCGGCATGACGCAGTACCTCAACATCACCGCGCCCTTCGTGGGGCTCATCAACTCCGAGTTCACGGTGAACGTCATGACGCCGCTCAACCCGCGGACCACCATCCGCTACGCCAGCTTCCAGGATCTGAGCGGGTTGATCGTGGGCGCCCCCGAGGGCGAGAACCAGATCACCGTGGTGAACGCCGGCGGCAACGGCGGGATGGAGGGCTCGCTCTCCTACTACCTGTTGACCGACCCGCGCGACCCCGCGAGCGCCGTCACCGGCGACCTCGACTACGAGTCTGTGGAGATCAACTCGGGCTTCGGCAACGCGGGCACCTACCACCTCACCATCGACTCGGCGGGCATGACCTTCGACCTCGATGTGGACGCGCAGGTCGGCTACGACGCCGCCGTGCCGGGCTACGGCAACTTCGACATGAGCGCGGTCTTGCCGGCGAACCTCTGAGCCCCTCGTCCTTCCGTCGAACCGCTCGAGAGGCGGCGCACCGACTTCTGGCATCATGGGCGGGTGACGTCACCCCAGACTCCATCCGGTAGGCACTCGACCCTCACGCTTCGTCTCACCGCGCTGGCCACCACGTTGGCCACGTTGGCCTGTTCGGGCGACGGGCCGCCGCCGCCACCCCCACCACCGCCCCCGCCGGCGGTGAACCCCAGCGCGCTGCAGGCCGCGCCCCCCGCGCCCATGCCTGCGGTCTCGGCCACCGCCTACGACGAGGCGTTCATCCTGACGCACCTCGCGCGCCTGCAGGGAGAGCTGAGCTGCGGCACCGCCCATGTGTCCCCCGAGTTCGCGCACCTCTGCATCGCGGTGAACTGGCCTACGGGGACGGCGGCCCCTCTGCCGGGCGGCTCACGCGTGCTCGCGGGCGTGACCACCTGGGTGGCCAGCACGGCACCGCTCCTCGAGAACCTCACGCAACAGCAGCGCTTCTCCAGCTTGGCGCTGCGCACGGATGCCAGCGGCACCGTGGGCGAGCTGATGAGCCCCAGCCCGCGAGGCGGCGACCCCGCGCCACTCCAAGCCATGCAGGCCGTGGTTCAGGCGTTGCGCGGGAACACCCCCGGCCCGCTCCCGCTGATGAGGCCACTCTTCGACTACGTGTCGTCGCGCCCCGCCGCCGCCACCTATCCCGCGCAGCGCACGGCGCAAGGGTGGCAGCTCGGCGGCGGCAGCTTCGCCGACATCCGTCGCGTGGGCTCGGTGTGGGTGGCCATCGAGGTCCCCCGCAACAACCCCGCCGGGCTCTACCTCTCGATCTTCGTCGACAACGAGCTGTTGGGCGTCGGCCTCTGACCCTCGCGAACCTTCGTTTGCGGGGCGCGAGCCGCGTGGCCGACCACCGGCGTATTGCGAATTGCGGGAAATCATGCATATTCATCGCACTCTGTAGTCAAATTCATGACGTCCGAGGGCGCCCTCCTCGACGACTGCATCAACGAACCCGAACCCATGCCCATTCTCACGGATCAAGAGCGGCTCGGAACGACCGTCGGTGATGGTCGATATCGGATCGAGAGCGTGCTCGGGCGTGGAGGAATGGGCACCGTGTTCGAGGCGGTGCACGAGTGGACCGGCCGCCGTGTCGCGGTGAAGCTCCTCCGGCACGACGTGGCGTCCGACTTCGAGGCCAGCCAGCGCTTCCTGCAAGAGGCGCGCTCGGCCACCGCCATCGAACATCCGAACGTGGTCGAAGTCTTGGACATGGGGCGCCACGACGACTGGACCGTGTACATGGTCTTCGAGCTGCTGCGCGGCCAGTCGCTCGCGGATCGGCTCGACGTCGTCGGCCGGCTCGAGCCGATGGAAGCGGTGATGGTCCTCCTCCCCGTCGCCGACGCCGTCGCCGCGGCGCACCGGCTGGGCATCGTCCATCGCGACATCAAGCCCGACAACATCTTCCTCGAGGACGACGGCATGGGCTACATCCGCCCGAAGCTCCTCGACTTCGGCATCGCGCGGGCGGCGGAGCGCAAGAGCGGCCAGGTACGCACCGGCGCCATCGCCGGCACGCCGGAGTACCTGAGCCCGGAGCACGCGCAGGGGTTCCGGGCGGGGCCTGCGTCCGATGTCTGGTCCCTCGGCATCGTACTGTTCGAGTGCATCACGGGCACGCGTCCCTTCGAAGCGGACTCCGTGCTCAACGTGCTCGTCGCGATCATCTCGAATCCCATCCCATCGCTGCGGGACCGCCCGGACGTGCCCGAGGCCATCGCCGAGCTCGTCGAGCGCGCACTCGTTCGAGATCCCGACGCACGCATCCCGGACGCGGAGGTCTTTCGCGACGCGCTCGCAGCCGCCTCCGACGTGGACTTCGTGCCCTCGCACAGCCGCTCGGTGCCCCCCAAGATCCTCTACGAGTCGGGCGAGATTGCCCTCTCTCGCGCCCACCGCGTCGAGACGCGCCAGTCGAGCCCGAGCCTCGGCTCGATGGCGCCAGTGCGGATGCCCACGCCCATCCCTGCGCGGCTCTCGACACCCGTTCCCGCGCGCCTGTCCACGCCCATTCCCGCGCGCGCTTCGAGCCCCTCCCTCAGGCAGGTCGCGCCAACGGGCGCCCCCGTGGTCGGGGCCCCCGCACCAGCGTCCACCCCCGCGGCGCTCCGCCTCGACTCCGAGGCTCTGGCCACGCTCGACGACCTGCCGCGCCTGTCCATGGGGTCGCTCGTGGCCGAGCAACCGCCCGACGCGGCGCGCCGCCGAAAGCCTGCGCTGTTCGCCCTCGTCGCCTTGCTGCTCCTGGTCGGGCTGGTGGCGGTCGGCTACCGAGCCACGCTGCGAGGAGACGCCCGCGTCACCGGCCCCGCGCCTCTCGGCGCCCAGGCCCGCGAGGGCGCCACCGCGCCGCGGCCTGCCCAGAGCCTCGGCGCCCAGCTGGTCGCCGAGCCGGGCGTCGCCTCGTCGGTGCTCGCGGGGGAACGTTCGCCCGCCGAAGCGCCCGCAGCCCCCACGGCG
>CAZEAA010000029.1:0-28559 GCA_964510015.1 uncultured Sandaracinaceae bacterium | reverse complement strand
ACCACGGCCACCGCCGTCACGGTCACGGTCACGGCCGCCACCACCGCCGCCGCCGCCGTAGCCACCACGACCGCCGCCGCCGCCGCCGCCCCCGCCGCCGTCACGACGGTCCTGGGCTTCGTTCACGTTCAGGGTGCGGCCGTCGAGGGTCGCGCCGTGCATCTGCTCGACCGCCTGGTCGGCCGCGCCATCATCCGCAAAGGTCACGAAACCGAAACCACGGCTACGCCCCGAGTCACGATCGGTGATGACCTTCGCGTCGGTCACGTCCCCAAAGCGCTCGAACGCCGTGCGCAGCCCTTGATCATCCGTACCCCAGCTCAGGCTGCCCACAAAAAGCTTCTTCGACATCACGTTTCTCTCTTCTGCCTCTCGTCCTGACCCGCCCCAAGCGAGCTCAATGGAGCTCGCGAAAGACGCCGCAGCAGTCAACATGACTGCTTGGTTCGATCACGCAAGAACCTGGTGTTGTGCGTTCCGAAACCGCTGCGAGAGTACCTTACCGGTCTTCATGCGCCTGGAAAGGCGCTCTAGCAAGAGGAATCGTGCTGCCAGCAGTGGCGCCCCCCCTCCGAGAGGGGGTGTGTTGCGGGGCTCGGCCGGGGACGATACACCTCGGGGCCCGCCGAGCGCCGAGATCGATGACCACCACAGCCCCCGTTGCGCCCTCTTCTGCCGGTCACCCGGCCTCCGGCCACCCTGCCCCCGCGCGCCCCGTGGCGCTCACCGCAGGCGACATCGACCTGGCTGGCTTCGCTCGCGAGCTGGACGCGCTCAAGCGGGACATCCGGGCCGCGGCGGGACCGCAGGACCTCGAGCACCTCGGCAAGATCGAGCGCTGGGGGCGCCTGTGCTCGGCGGCGGGCTACGCCACGGCGTGGCTCGGGCCCAACCCCCTCTCGGCGCTCCTGATCAGCCAGGGGCGGCTCACGCGCTGGGCCATGGTGGCGCACCACGTGTCTCACCGCGGCTACGACCACGTGCCGGGCGTGCCCGAGGAGCGCACCAGCCGGCACTTCGCCACGGGGCCGCGTCGGTGGCGGGACTGGTTCGACTGGATCGACCCGCAGGCGTGGAACGTCGAGCACAACCGGCTTCATCACTATCGCCTGGGGGAGCTGGCCGACCCCGACCTGGTGGAGGCGAACCTGGACTGGCTGCGCACTTCCGGCCTGCCGCGCCCCGTGCGCATGGCGGTGATCGCCTTCTTCGCGAGCACGTGGAAGTGGACGTACTACGCGCCCAACACGCTGCGGGTGCTGCTGAACGAAGAAGCGCGACGCGAGGGCGGTGACGCAGCCCCCGAAGAGCCTCGCACGCTCGCCTCCATGTGGAAGGAGCCCGCCCTCTGGGAGCGCTGCCTCTTGCCGTACGCCGGCGCCCACTTCGTGGCGATGCCCCTGCTCTTCCTGCCGCTCGGCCCAGTGGCCGCGAGCAACGTGCTGCTCAACAGCCTGATGGCGGAGTGGCTGACCAACCTGCACTCGTTCCTGGTGATCACCACCAACCACGCGGGCGAGGACATGTACGCCTTCGACACGCCGGTGACCGAGGGCAAGGGCGAGTTCTACTTCCGGCAGGTGGTGGGCTCCACCAACTTCCGCACGGGGAGTGACCTCAACGACTTCCTGCACGGGTTCTTGAACTACCAGATCGAGCACCACGTGTTCCCCGACATGAGCATGCTGCAGTACCAGCGCATGCAGCCGGCGGTGAAGGCGCTGTGCGAGCGGTACGGGGTGCCCTACGTGCAGGAGTCCGTGTTCACGCGGTTGCGCAAGACGCTGGCGGTGATGCTGGGCGACGCGGACATGCTGCGGGCCACCCCAAACGAGGTGGCCGCTCCATCGGGCGCCTGAGGCTCACGCCTGCAGGGTGTCCGCGCCGTGGAAGGGCGCCGTGGGCGGGATGCTGTCGTAGAGGCGCGTCAGCTGCCGGTCCTGGACGCGCTTCACCACCGCCATCGTGACGAACACGGCGAGCGGCGCCGCAGCGTAGAGCCCGCCGAGGTACTTCTCGAGGAGCATCAAGAGGAGGCTCATGGCGCCACAGGCCAGCTGGAGGACCACCCCGTGCGCGGCCGCCAGCGGCAGGCTGGTGCGGTAGACGAGGCGGAGCACCAAGCCCGTCTGCAGCGTGCCGACCATGAACGCGAACGCAAAGCGCGTGAACGAGGAGACGCTTCCTGCGAGCAGGACATCGAAGCCGAAGACGGCGGGGCTGACCGTCAGGGTGGTCAAGACCACCACGGCCACGGCCGAGCGCAGGGGGCGCTTGGAAGGGACCTCGAGGACGTTGCGAACGAGCCACTCGATGGTGGCGACCATCGTGGCGACGCCCACGATGCAAGAGAGGACGAAGCTGAGGGTGGTGGACATGACGAAGCTCCAGGTGGCGCGGCGTGGACGCCGGCGCGGGTGATGCCCGCCTCGTGTGCGGGTGCCTGGTCTTCGGCGCGGAATGGCCTCGCTTGCGCGCGCGAGCGATTTTTCTGGAGAAGGGAGGCGCCCGGCCGGACCGACTCACGACGCGCTCCAGGCGACGTGGACCCGCCCCACCTCGGCCCCGACGGTTCGCTCAAGGCGGCGGAAGGTCGGCCCGCACGCGCTGATACCAGGCGCGCGCCGCCTCGGCCGCCACGCCGAGATCGATGTCCACGCGCTCGTGATGGACGTCGAACGTGAAGCGCTCACCCAGCCGCGAGCTGAACGACTGGAGCGCCCGCAGCGCCGCATCGCTCACGCGCGACCACGGGGAGCCGTCGTGATGGACGAAGCCCGGCGTGCCATCGAGGAGCGTGTACCCACGCAGGTCGTAGGTGTTGTCCGAGCGATCGTCCAGCAGCGTGACGATGGCGTGGACCGCGGGGCGATGGTCGAGCCACGCGAGCGCCGTGGCCGCGGCAGAGCGAGGGTAGGCGTGCGGATCGCGCAGCAGCGGGAGGATGGCCTGCGCCAGCTCGTCGCGCTGCGGGTCACTCGCGCCCACGATGGTGGACAGCGCCGCTGCCGCGCGACCGCGGACCCCGGGGTCGGCGTGGGCCAGCAGCGCACGGAGCTTCGCGCGCAACGTGGGCTGCTCGGGCCAGCCCGCGCCGAACGCGCCGAGGCGAAAGAGCGCGCTCGACACGAGCCAGGCCTCGGGGGCGTCGAGAGCGGCTACGAAGGGAGCGATCTGCGCCGGTGTCGAGGCGATCGCGCTCGCGCGCCAGAGGGCCTCGAGCGCCTCGTGTCGCCCAGCGGCCGAGGGGTGGCGCGTGGCGAGGTCGATCAACTTCGCCGCAATCTCGGCGTTCGGGGTCTCGCCGAGCAGGCACTTGGTGGCCGCCTTCATGGCAGCCGCCTGCACGCCCGGGTGCTCGTCGCTCATGCGACGCAGGACGACGGTCGTGTACTCCGGCGTGATGGGCTGCATGCGCTCGGCGTAGCGCGGCGAGTGCGTCCACGTGGTCAGCAGCGCGCGCAGCGCCGCCACGACCACGCCCGGCTCGGACGACGTCTCGGCCAGCGAGAGCAGCACGCGCGCGTTGTCCTTGATCACCACGCTGCGCGAGAAGTCGTTGCCACGCCGCTCGGCCAGCACCTCGGGGATGCGCGCCTGCTCGGCGGCGCTGAGCACCACCACGCGAGGCGTCACAGGCTCAGCGGGGGTCGCGGCCGCGGGCACCGTGCTCGCAGCGTCCCCTCCGCAACCCGCCAGGAGCGAGGCCGTGAGGCACGCCAATGCGAGGTGTGGCCGAGCGCGACGCAAACAGAGGCTGAGCATCGGCGCATACTGACACCGACCCCGCGCGAGCGCCGAGCGCATCTCGCCACCGCGGACCGAGCGTCGCGGGTGCGAGTGCTCGCCCTGGGCCCCATGGTATCGTCCCGGCGTGAGCGTGCCCCCTCGTCGACTCCTGCTGGTGGTGCTGGCGGGCCTCCTGACCGCCTGCCAAGCCAGCCGCGACCGGCGCCTCTTCGAGAGCTGCGAGGCCACCCCCGAGTGCGCCGTGGGCCTCGACTGCGTGGTGCTGCGGACGGAGGCGGGAGGGACCACCGCCGGCGCCGGGTTCTGCACGTTTCGCTGCGCTCCGCGCTTCCCGTGCGCGGACGCGTTCCAGTGCACCGCGGTGGACCTCGAGGGTGTGGTCGTGGCGACGGGCGACCCCGCGGCCCGCAACGCGTTCTGCTTGCGGCCCTGCGAGGACGACAATCAGTGCGCGGCGAGCCTGAGCTGCGAGAGCACCGCCATGGGCAACGTGTGCCTCTGACGCCCTGACGGCGCGAGTCGCTCCCAGCCACGTTGCCGGGAGCGCCTCGCAGCCGAGATCAGGCCAAGACGGGCTTCCCCAGGATCAAATCGCAGGCACGCTCGGCCACCGCCACAGTGGGCGCGTGCGTGTTGCCCGAGGGCAGCAGCGGGAAGAACGAGGCGTCCACCACGCGCAGGCCCGCGATGCCGTGCACGCGGCAGTGGCTGTCCACCACAGCCGTCGCGTCGTCCGCCGCGCCCATCTTGGTGGAGCCCACCGGGTGGTAGACGCTCATGCCGTCGGTGCGCCAGTACTCGAGGATCTGCTCGTCAGTCGCGACGTGGTCACCGGGGACGAGCTCGTGCGTGGCGTGCGGCGCGAAGCTCTCCGAGCGGTAGATGGCGCGCAGCAGCTTGTAGGCCTCGACCGAGAGGTCCTGGTCGTGCTTGGTGGCCAGGTAGTTGTGAAGGATGTTCGGGAACGCCTTGGGGTCCGTGCTGCTCGCGTGGACGCTGCCGCGCGAGGTGGGCCGCACGATGGTGATGGTGGCGTTCACCCCCGGCTCCTTGCTGGCGACCATGTTGCCGTCGGCGTCCTGGCTGCCCGCCCCGGGTGTGAAGTGAATCTGGAAGATGGGCCGCTCGGCGCCCTTGTTGGGCACGAACGCGCCCACGTTGGCCGCCGGGAACGTGAGCGGGCCCTTCTTGGTGAACAAGTACTTGAAGGTGTTGAACACCACGTGGGGGAACTTGCCGTCTTCGGACAAGACCTTCTTGGTCTTCACGCCCATCTGGCACCAGGCCTGGAAGTGGTCCTGGAGGTTCTCGCCCACCCCGTCCAGCTGGTGCAGCAGCTCGACGCCGAGGCCCTTCAGCACGTCCGGGCGGCCGATGCCCGAGAGCTCGAGGATGGGCGAGGAGTTGTAGGCGCCGGCCGCGAGGATGACCTCCTTGCTGACCTCGGCGCGCTGCACCGTGCCCTTCTTGTCCTGGTACTCCACGCCGATGGCGCGCTTGCCGTCCAGCAGCACGCGCTTCACGTAGGAGTTCAGCGTGATGACCAGGTTCGGGCGCGCCTTCACTTCCTTGCTGAGGAAGGCGTCGGCCGAGCTCCAGCGCTGACGGTCCTTCTGGTTCACCTGCATCATGCCGATGCCCTCTTGGTTCTCCCCGTTGAGGTCGTCGTTGCGCGGGATGCCGAGGCTGTTCGCCGACGCCAGGTACGCTTCCGTGATGTCGTAGGTGTGCGAGGTGTAGGTGACGTTCAGCTCGCCGCCCTGCCCGTGATAGCGGTCGGCGGGACCGGGCTCGAAGTGCTCCGACTTGCGGAAGTACGGGAGCAGTTCGTCGTAGCTCCAGCCCTCGCAGCCGGGCAGCGCGGCCCAGTCGTCGTAGTCCTGGCGCTGACCGCGCATGTAGATCTGCCCGTTGATGGAGCTGCTGCCGCCCAGCACGCGCCCGCGCACGATGTGCACCCGGCGGTTGCCCAAGTGCGGCTCCGGCAACGTCTCGTACACGTTGCTGACGCTCTTGTCGTACATCAGCCGGCTGAAGCCGATGCCCATCTTGATGAGCGGGTTGTTGTCCTTGCCGCCCGCCTCGATCAGGAGGACGCGGGTCTTCCCGTCGGCGGTGAGGCGATTCGCGATGCAGCAGCCGGCCGAGCCAGCGCCGACCACGATGTAGTCGTACTTGGTGATGGACATCTTGCTTCCTGTCAGCTGCTGCCGCGGCTGTCGAATCAGCGCGTGTAACCGCTGTCGAAGAAGACCAGCACGGCGATGAGGGTGCGCAGCGACGCGAAGCTACCACAGCAGCTCTCGGCCTGGCCCCAGCGCGAGCCGTTCAAGTAGATGTCCCCGTCACTTTCCAGCTGGCCAATTCGGCTCCCGTCCATGTAGACGTCCCCGTCGCTCTCCACCTGCCCGATGCGGCTGCCGTTGCGGTAGATGTCGCCGTCGTCTTCCACTTGGCCGACCCGGCTCCCGTTCACGTACACGTCCCCGTCGCTCTCCACCTCCCCGACGCGGCTGCCGTTCACGTACACATCGCCGTCGTCCTCGAGCACCGCCCAGCGCGACCCCCCGCGGTAGATGGTCACGTCGGCCGAGGCCGTCGCGGCGGAGGTAGCCAGGGTGGCGAGCGTGAGCGTGAGGGCGGAGAGGAAGAGGGAGGCGCGGGTCATGGTCATCAGCTTACCAAGCGGCGGCCCGGAATGTGCCCTCCGAGAGGCTCCACAGCGTCCACGCTGTCGTGGTCGTGGGCGTTGACGGCTATCGACTCGTCACAAGTCCTGGGTCCCCCACAGCGCATGAGCTGAGGTGACCTGCCAAGCGAATCGTGCTTCTGGCAAGGCGATTTGGGCACCCCGCACTAAAGTACGGGGCAGCAGACCTGGCCTGGATGTTTGCGTAAGTCCGCCCCCTCGCGGGCGCGGACTGCCTCTTCCTGAGCCAGTCACGCGCGGCGCGAGACCGATGGGGCATGGGCGTTCGGCGGAGCCTCACCAGCGTTTCGACCAAGCAGTCCGGGCCCGACAGGGGCTGGACTTACGCTTTGAAACGAGGCCAGGTTTGCTGCCCCGTACTTCAGTGCGGGGTGCCAATTGTGCTTGTTTTCAGGCCATTCAGCATACCATACCGCGGCGCTTCGCCATCGAAGCCTTCCCGTCGGACTTGTGATGAGTCGATAGACGTCAACGTCAATGTCAACGTCAACGTCAACGACGTAGTCGCTGGCTCTCGTCAGGCGTCGACACCCACGGCATCCGCCACGCGCTCGAAGCCATCCCGCCGGGCCAGCTTCTCGAGCCCTCGGGCCAGCCGCTTGGGCAACATGGGACCGTGGTAGATCAGCCCGGTGTACACCTGGATCAAGCTCGCCCCCGCGCGGATCCGCGCATAGGCCTGCTCCGGGGTCTCGACGCCACCCACGGCGACCAGCGTCATGCCCTCCCCCACCCGCGCGCGGAGGCGCTTGAGCACGGCGAGCGAGCGCGCTTCCACGGGGGCTCCGCTCAGGCCGCCGGCGCCGCACGCCTCGACCTGCGCAGGGTGCGAGCGCAGGCCCACGCGCGAGATGGTGGTGTTGGTGGCGATGATCCCGTCGAGTCCCAGCTCGGTGGCCAGGTCAGCCACTTGGTCCACGTCCTCGTCGGCCAGGTCGGGCGCGATCTTGACCAGCAGCGGCACACGGCGCGTGGGCGAGGCGACGCGGTCGATGGCCTCGCGCACCTGTACCAGGAGGGGACGCAGCTTCTCGACGGCCTGCAGGTTGCGGAGGCCCGGGGTGTTGGGCGAGCTGACGTTGACCACCACGTAGTCGGCCAGCGGGGCCAGGCGCTCGGCGCTCAGCACGTAGTCCGCAGGCGCGTCCTCCTCTTCCACCACTTTGCTCTTGCCCAGGTTGACGCCCACGCGGGTGCTGCGCGGCACGGCCAGGCGCTCGGCGGCGGCGGCGCTGCCCTCGTTGTTGAAGCCCATGCGGTTGACCAGCGCCCGGTCTGCCGGGAGCCGGAAGAGACGCGGCTTGGGGTTGCCCGGCTGGGCCTGCCCGGTGAGCGTGCCCACCTCCACGAAGCCGAAGCCGAGGGCGCCGAGCGCCTCGAAGCCCTGCGCGTTCTTGTCGAAGCCCGCCGCGAGCCCGATGGGGTTGCGCAGCTTCATCCCGAGCGCGCGCGTCTTGAGCGCGGGGCTCTGGGCCGAGAAGATGGCGCGCAGCAGCGCGCGAAAGGGCGGCACGCTCGCGAACGCACGCAGCATGGCGAAGGTGACGTGGTGCGCCGTCTCCGCAGGGAGGAGATAGAGGAGCGGTCGCAGCAGGAATCGGTAGAACATCGAGGGGGGCAGCCTAGCAGGCCGTCGCTCCCGCGCTCGCATGGGCGATCGCCGGCGGCCCTGCTAGGGTCCGCCGATGCGCATCGCAGACCGCCTGAAGCACAAGCGTCCCGTGTTCAGCTTCGAGTTTTTCCCGCCCCAGACCGCGGCGGGCGAGGCCGTGCTCTGGAGGAGCCTCGAGCAGCTCAAGGACCTGCGGCCTGACTTCGTCTCGGTCACCTACGGAGCCGGCGGCAGCACGCGCGCGCGCACCATCGAGCTGGTGGGGCGCATCAAGCGCGAGCTGGGCATCGAGGCCATGGCGCACCTCACGTGCGTGGGCTCCACGCGCGACGAGATCGCCGACATCTTGGACCGCCTGGGCGAGCTGGGCATCGAGAACGTGCTCGCGCTGCGGGGTGATCCGCCGAAGGGCAGCGAGCGCTTCGAGGCCCCGGCCGGTGGCTTCGCGCACGGCACCGAGCTGGTGTCGTTCATCCGCGAGCGCTACGGCGACGCCTTCTGCATCGGCGCGGCGTGCTATCCCGAGGTTCATCCCGAGGCCCCCGACGCCGAGACCGACCTCCGCCACTTGGTGGAGAAGGTGAACGCCGGCGTGGACTTCTTGGTGTCGCAGCTCTTCTTCGACAACGCGGCGTTCCTTCGGTTCTGCGAGCGCGCCCAGCACGCTGGCATCGAGGTGCCCATCCTCGCGGGCATCATGCCCGTGACCAACGTGAAGCAGATCCAGCGCTTCAACGCCATGATCGGGGCGAGCTTCCCGGACGCGTTCGCCGAGCACCTCCACGCGGTCGAGGACGACCCGCAAGAGGTCTTCTGGGCGGGTGTGCAGTACGCCTCGCACCAGTGCCGCCAGCTGCTCGAGCCGGCGCGCCAGGACTTCTTCGGCCCCGCGCCGCTGAGCGTGTCGGGCATCCACTTCTACACGCTGAACAAGTCCCCCGCGTCCCGCGCGATCTTCGAGATCCTACAGCTGACCCGCGCCGCCTTCTGAGGCGCCCGCGTCGGTGGTGGGGGCGGGCTCGGCCCCGCCGTCCTGCGTGGAAGGAGCGCCGCTGTCGGCAGTCGGCCGCGGGACCGGGACGCCCGCGTCCGGTGGGCTGGCCGGGAACCAACGCAGCAAGCCGTCCCCGTCCGCGTCCACGAAGATGGGGTTGGTGAAGGCCATCGGCACCACGGCTCGTCGTCCGAAGAAGTCGTCCATGGGCGTGTCGGAGGTCACCCGCACCACCAGCGGGGCATCGCGCTCCACGGGCACGCGCAGCTGGCCTCGATACCGCACCACGGGCGGTGCCTCGAGCGCGGCGGCGGGCCCCGGCTGAATCACGGGCGCGGCGTGGCGGATGGGCACCGTGGTCACCAGCGTGCGTCCCACGAACACCTGGAGCTCCTCCACGTCGATGTAGGCGGGGGCCCGCACTTCGATGTCCACGAGCACTTCGCCGTTCTCGGCGACCACCCTCTCGCCGGGCCGCTTGCCCGCGATGCTGGCCTCGAGGAAGGGACCGCTGGTCACGAACACGTGGCCCGCGCGCAAGGCGGCGAGCACGGTGGCCGGGTCCCGCGTGCCGTCGGGCGCGTAGACGTAGGTGCGCGGGTAGCCGGCCCAGTAGTAACGCACCAAGTGCGAGTCGCTGTTGCCGGTGCCGACGACGCGGACGCCGTTCTCGAGCAGCGCGAGCCACTCCTGGAACACGCGGTCCACGAAGGTAGGGCGCGACAGGTCGTAGCCGTTCCACACCTCGAGCAGGTCGTAGCCGCCGTCGTACATGCCGCCGGGACCGCCCGTGGCCTGGCCCGTGACGGGGTCGAAGCCCGTGAGGTCGAAGAAGCCGATGTTCGGCTCGAGGCGGGGGTGATTGACCTGCACCAGCACGTCGGGACCGAGGGCGTGCAGCTCGGCGAACAGCTCGGCGGGCGTGCGGCCCGTGAACGCGGGCGCGCCGTTGCGAGGGCGGGCTTCGTCTCGCGGATAGGGGAACGCGTTGAAGTGACCGAAGTTCGGGTCCCAGGTGGTGACCTCCACGCCTATGACGGTGCCGAAGTCCTCGAAGTGGTGCGTGGCGATGGCGGGCGCGTAGTCGGTGACGTGGTTGTGGTCGGTCGGCACCGCGAAGTCGATGCCCTCGGCCGCGAGCGTGGCCACGCGGTCCTCGATGGGCACCTCGCTGTCGTCGCTGGGCGACTGGTGCACGTGGAAGTCGCAGGCCACCCAGCCACGCGGCGGCACCACGTGCTCGATGCGCGCGTCGATCTCGGGGCGCGTGCCCTCGGTGACCGCGATGTCGGAGACCGCGATGGACCACTCGGGCCCGTGGCTCACGATGACGCGATAGTTGCCTGGAGGAAGCGGGATCACGGCTTCACCCGTGGCCGTCACCACCGCCTCGCCGGCGCCAGCCGCGAAGTAGTCGGGGCCGAGCGCAGGCGTTGGCGTGGCGTCGCGACCGAGGATGCGGATGCGCGCCGGCATGGGCGCCCCCGTCAGGTCGCCGAGGCGCACCCAGACCTGCCCACCCTTCGGGACGATCAGGCGCACGCGCTCGCCGGCCACCACCTCGCGCGTCTCACTCGGCAGGTAGCCGTACGCCTCGGCCCGCACCACGAAGGAGTCGCCCTCCTCGAGCTCGCCCAGCAGCGGGAGCACCGCGATGCCACGCGCGTCCACCTGGGCATCGAGCAGGATGGCGCCGCTGCGGCGCTCGAGGCGCACGTGCGTCCCCGTGGGTGCGCCGGGCACCACCACCGAGGCCTCGGGGAAGTGGCGATTCTCGAGCCAGCCCACGCGCCGCACGGCGTCCGCCAGGCCGAAAGAGGACAGCACGAGACCGAAGCCCTGGCGACGCGGCGAGGTGGGCCCGACGACGGCCGGCGCCACGGAGACGCTGGTCTGGGCCAGCTCCTCGAAGGCCCCGTGCTGCTCGGTCTCCACGCGCACCGCCATGCTCGCGCCCGACGCGAAGACGGCCGCGCCGGTGATGCCTTCGGCGGCGCGCATGTCGGCGCCCACCACGGGAGCCGTGGTCTCGAGCCCGCGCACCACCAAGCCGTGCCCCGGCACGAAGGGCGCGTGACCGCCCCAGCGCACCGCGAGGCCGGCCGCGAGCGTGACGTCGCGCTCGCTCACCAGCTGGGTCGCGATCATCAGCGCGTGGCGGTCGTCGCTCAGGCGGTACTCGAGGAAGACCTGCACGGTCTTCCGGTCGATGCGCACCGAGCCCTCGAGGCGCATGCTCAAGCGCTGGTTGTGGTTGCCCCGCTCGACCAGCCGGAAGGACTCGAACTCCACCGGGTAGTCCTGCGTGCCGTCGGTGACCACCGGGGTCAGGGTGGCGCCGCGGGTCAGGCCCTCGCCGTTGGCCAGCGAGGCCTCCAACACCGCGCCGAGCGGAGCGTCTTCGCGCTCGCCTCCGGCGATGACCACGCGCAGCATCTCGCTGACCAGCACCACGTCGCCGCGCGCCGCCACCACGCCGAGGCGCCGCGGGGCGCGCTCTTCGTTCTCCACCACGTAGGCCTGCACGCCGCCCGCCTCGAGCCGGGCCGGGCCGCGGTAATAGCGCTGCACCAGACCACAGGTGGCCAGCCCCGCCACGGCCACCCCCGCCGCCAGGGCGAGGATGATGCGCGTGGTGCGGCGGTGACGCTGCACGAAGGACGGACGCCCCTCGAAGTCCGTGGGGTCGGTGGAGCTCACCGGCAGAGCGCCGACCAGACGGCGTCGTCGGCCAGCCTCGTGGCGATGGACACGTCGAAGGCGGCCTCGATGGGCTGCAGCAGCTCGGGCGCGCTCTGGTTCAGCGCGACCAGCGTGGCGCGGCAGTGGGCTACCGCGTCGCGGCTCATGGAGCCGAGCGGGGCGCGCATGCCGTGCCGCAGCATGCCGAGGCCGGCCATCATGGTCTTGATGGGACCCGGGTTGCGGAACTTGTCGGTCGTGGTGACCACGCGGCCGTTCGCGAGAGTGCGCGTGCTCTGCATGGGGCAGCCCACCAACCCGAAGAGCGGCTTGAGCTGCGTCTCGAGGGCGCGCGCGCGAGCGTCGTTGCCGGCGGCCTGCGCTTGCACCAGCTCCGTGATGGCGGCGGGCACGATGTTGCTCATGACGCTGATCACGCCCGAGGCCGCGATGCGCGTGTCCCGCATCATGGCCAGCGTGAGATCGTCGTCGCCGGACAGGATGGCCAACGAGTCGCCCGCCAGCTCGCGGTCTTCGGCCATGCGCTCGAGGTCACCCGTAGCCTGCTTCACGGCGGGCACCAGCTTGGGCGCGCTCTGGTGCAGCACGGCCAGGTCGGCCGCCGACAGGGCGCAGCCGCTGCGCGCGGGGATGATGTACGGGACGATCGGGAAGTCGGACACGGCCGCGAGCACGCGCTCGTAGTACTCCTCGCGCAGCTCGAGGGAGCTGGGACCGTTGTAGTAGCAGTCCACCAAGAGGGCCGCGCTGGCCCCGAGGTCCCGCGCGTGCTTGGTGCTCAGGATGGCTTCGTCGGTGCTGTTGCTGCCGGTGCCGGCCAGCACGCTCACGCGGTCCCGGGCGACCTCCACGCACAGCTCGATGACGCGGTTGTGCTCGTCCCAGGTGAGCGTGGGCGACTCGCCGGTGGTGCCGGTGGGGACGAGGCCCGTGATGCCGTTCGCGATCTGGAACTCGACGTTGGCCTTGAACGCCGCGTCGTCACACTTGGCGCCGTCGCCGGTTCCGAGGAAGGGCGTGACGAGGGCGGTGAAGGCGCCGTGTGGATCGAAGGGCTTGTTCATGACCGCCCGAAGATAGCAGCACCTCGGCCCCGCGCATCAGCTCGCAGCGAGGAGCGCGCACACGGCCTGGTGCTCGGGCCGGACCAGCAGGCCGTCGTGGTCCTGCCGGCCGCGCTCGCCGATCATCCAGGGGAGCATCCCCACCCCCAGCGCGTTCGCCGCGCGCAGCCACCCGCGCATGATCTGGACGCGCTCGTCCGCGAGCGTGTGGGCGCCCGTCTTCCAGCCGAACTCCTCCACCAGCAGGGGGACGCCGTGGGCGCGGGCCAGCGCGGAGCGATCGCGGAGCAGCTGCGTGCCCACCTCGACGGCCTGGGTGGCGCGCTCGGACCAGGGCTCGATGCGCAGCAGCGCCGGATGCGAGGTGAACGGGTAGAGGTGCAGCGTGGCGAAGTCCACCGCCGTGGACTCGAGCACCGCCTGCATGTCTTCGCCCTTGTCGCCGAGGTAGCCGGAGCCCCCCCACCCCACGCGCTGGCGCGTGCCGGCGGCGTCGAACGCGCTGCGCATCGCGAGGGCCCACGTGGCGAGCGTCCGACCCGGATGGCGCTTGGACAGGAGCCGGGCCGGCCAGCGGCCCTCGAGGCGCGCCTCGTTGCACAGCTCCCACGCGAACACGGTGGGGTCGTCGCCGTAGCGCACGCCGGTGAGCGAGTTCACGCGCGTGATCAGGCGCGCGATCAGGTCGGTCTGCGCGCGGATGCAGCGCGGGTCGTCGAAGAACGCGTCCTTGTCGCGGCGATCGGGCGCGAACATGCGCACCACCGCGGGCGCACCGCCGTAGTCCGCCCAGTTGTTGGCCACGGGCAGCAGCAGCGAGATGCCGCGCTCCGCCGCCAGCGCGAGCAGCTGGTCCAGGACCACGTAGCCCGGCTCGTGCACGGAGCCGTCGTCGTTGCGCAGGCGCCCCGGGCTCGTGCCCCCGTCGATGACCGCGTGCGTGCGGACCAACGGGCGACCGAGGGCCAGCGCTTGTTCGAAGACGTCGTGGACGTGGTGGAGGCGACCCCGCGCGAGGTGCTCGAGCAGCGGATAGCTGCCCACCCCGCGCGGCACGAAGGGCGTTCGCCCCACGCCGGGTCGCAGGAACTCTCCGTCGGCCACCCTCACGAACGGCGAGGACGCCGTGGCGCTCAAGGGGCCTCGAACGTGACCTTGGCGGTGTAGGAGCCCGGGTCGGGGAAGCCCCAGCGGGCCACCGCCTGAGTCACGCAGTCGAGGGCGGCCTGCGAGTCGACGGATGGGTCGGTGGGCACGAACGACGCGCCCACCGCGGCCACGGTGGCGCCGGGATCCACGTAGACCGTCACGCGCAGGTTGTCCCCGGGCACGGAGCACAGGCGCAGCGCCGCGCCGTGCTCGCGGAGGGTCGCGCGCAGCCGCGAGGGCTGCCACGTCACGGGGGGACGCACGTCGTCGGGGGCCTGCAGCTCGAGGGTGTCCTGGAACTCAGCCTCGCCGCCCACCGGACCGGGCGAGAAGCGCATGCCGCTGGCCACGCCCAGGACGCAGCGCTCGGTCTCGCGGTCGCCCACGTTCGACTCGGTCAGGTGCACCCAACGCACGGTGCCGTCCTGCCGCACGCGGAACGAGAGCTGAGCCGCGCCTCCCAGCACAGGGAGCACGTCGTAGCGCTGCGCGAAGCAGGCGCTGAAGCGGTCCATGCGTTGCGCCATCGCGCGCGAGACGGTGGCCGGGGCCATGGTGCCGAGGATGCCCTCGATCTCCATGCCGTCCTCGGTGGTGACGGGCTCGCCCGCGGGCGTTGTCCCGGTGCCCGAGGTGTGCACGGGCTCTGGATCGCGCTCGGCCGGCTGCTCGCTGCCGCTGGTGCCGGTCCCGCTGGACGTGGTCGCACCCTCGCTGCTCTCCACGTCGGCTTCACCGCCGCCGCAGCCCGCGCCCAAGAGCGCCACGATCCACAGCCCCATCACTCGCTTGTTCATCTGCCTCATTGCTCCTGTGTGTCCCGGGTCCGAGTCACCCTTCGAGTGCCTTCGCGGCGATGACCACGCGCATGATCTCGCTGGTGCCCTCGTAGATCTCGGTGATGCGCGCGTCGCGGTAGTGACGCTCCATGTCGTACTCCTCGGAGTACCCGTAGCCCCCGTATACTTGCAGCGCCTGGTGCGCGATACGCGTGGCCGCCTCGGACGCGAACAGCTTGGCCTGCGCGGACTCCATGGAGTGCCGCAGCTTCTCGGTGCGAGCGCGGTCCTTCAGCCACGCGGCGCGCAGCGTGAGCAGGCGCGCAGCCTCCAGCTGGGTGGCCATGTCGGCCAGCTTGAACTGGATGGCCTGCTTCTTCGCGATGGGCTCCCCGAAGGCGTGGCGCTCGTGGCTGTAGGCGACGGCCTTCTCGAACGCGGCGCGCGCGATGCCGACGGCCTGCGCGGCGATGCCGATGCGCCCGCCGTCCAGCGTGGACATGGCGATCTTGTAGCCGTCGCCCTCCTTGCCGAGCAGGGCGCTGTGCGGGACCCGGCAGTTCTCGAAGAACACAGTGCACGAGTGCGCGGCGCGGATGCCGAGCTTGTGGTCTGCCTCTTGCGGGTTGAAGCCCGGCGTGCCCTTCGGGACGATGAACGCCGAGATGCCCTTCTGCCCAGCCGCGCGGTCGGTGGTGGCGAAGACCACCATGAAGTCTGCGTGGGGACCATTCGTGATCCAGTTCTTGCTGCCCTCGATGACCCACTCGTCGCCGTGACGCGTGGCCACGGTCTGCATGCTGCTCGCGTCAGAACCGCTGCTGGGCTCCGTCAGGCCGAAGCAGCCGAGCGCCGCGCCCGAGGCCAGCTTACTGAGCACGTCTCGCTTCTGATCCGGGTTCGCGAACTTCTCGAGCGGGTCGCACACCAGCGAGTTGTTCACGCTCATGATCACGCCGCACGAAGCGCACGCCGCGCTGACCTCCTCGACGGCCAGCGCGTAGCTCACATGATCCATGCCCGCGCCACCCGAGCTCTCGGGGATGGCCACGCCCATGAGGCCCAGCGCGCCCATCTGCGCGACCAGCTCGGCGGGCCAGCGCGAGGCCTTGTCCAGCTCGCGCGCGCGAGGCAGGACCTCGTTCACCGCGAAGTCGCGGGCCATGTCTCGCACCATGCGCTGGGATTCGGTGAGGGTGAGGTCCATGCCGGGCTCCGGGGAGGCGGCGAGGATACCCATTGAGCGCGACGCTGCATACCCGCGCGCACGACGTGTGTCTGGGTCACGCCAGCAGGGCCGCCGCGGCACCCGACTTCGTGCACAGCAACAGCGCGGTGAGCTGCGTCACCGCGTCACTGAATGGCGCGGCGCGCGCGGGTGGCGAGCGGGCCCGCCGGGTGGAGCGCGAGGTAGCGCTCGTAGGCCGCGCGGGACTCCGTGGAGTGCGAGCGGCTGAGCGCCTCACCCAGGTAGAACCAGCCCTCGCTCGGGGCGCCCTCGATCTCGAGGGTGCGGCGCAGCAACGTGGCGGCCTGCGCCAGCTCGCGCTCCTCCACCATGATCCGCGCGCGCATCACGCGCAGGTGCGCCAGGGTGGCGGGGGGGCGAACGCGGCCGCGCAGCCCTGCCTCGGCGCGGTCGAGGTTGATGCGCGCCTCGCGATACTTGCGCGCGCGCAGCAGCACTTGGGCAAAGCCAATGAGCGCCTCGGGATGACCCTGATCCAGGGCGATGGCGCGCTCGAACTGGGCGCTCGCCACCAGCGTCTGGCCCGACTCGTAGAGCGCGTTCGCGTAGAGCGCGATAAGGGTGGGGTCCCCCGGCTCGGCACGGGCCAGGTCCTCGAGCGCGCGCACGGCCTCGACCGGCTCGCCTCGCGCGATGTAGTACTCGGCCGCGATGGGCTGCACGTCCGCGCGCTGCTGGACCATGGACGGCAGTCGCTCCCAGAGGGCCTCGCTCGCGTCGAGCTGCTCGAGCGCCACGTGCGCACGCAGCTGGCGGAGCATCAACTCGGAGTCCTCGTCCGCCGGAGCCGCTTCGCCATCGGCCGGCGAGAGCTCCGCGAGCACCGCTCGGTAGTCACCCGCGTCGAGGCGCAGGTCGAGCGAACGCAGGCGGACCAGCTCCCAGTCGGGAGCGAGCGCGCGTGCCACGTCGAGGGCGGCGCTGGCGGTCGCGTGATCGTCTCGCAGCCGCGCGACCCACAGACGCTGCATGGCAGCGCGAGCCCGCATGCGCTCGGGACCGGACTCCACGAGCTGGGCCAACAGCGTGTCGGCCTCGGCGCGCTCGCCCGTCGCGAGGAGCACCTCGGCGAGCGCCCAGCGCACGAGCGCGTCGTCCGGGAACTCGGCGGCGAGCGCGCGCGCGTCGGCCAGCGCCGCGGTCGCGTTGCTCGCCGCGCGGAGGCGAACGACCGTAGCCCGCAGCATCGTCGCGTCCGCGGGCGAGGCACCATCGGTCGCTCTCGTGAGCTGCGCGGCCAACGCATCGAGGGTCGTGCGATCCGTGTCCGCCGCGGCAGTGCTCCACCAGGGCGTGGCGTAGAGCAACGCCGCTTCTGCGCGCATGCGCAGGGCCTCGGGCTCGTCGCCTTCGGGCAGCTGGGCGGGCACGCGCCCCTGCGCGAGCGCAGCGTCCAGCTCGGCCGAGCGCGCAGCGGCCTGGTCCACTTCCGGCGCGGGCGCTGGGGCCGGGGCGGGCTCGACGACATCACTCGGCGCTTCGAGCGTGGGCTCCACTTGCGCGGGCGCGTTCACGGACTGGCCCACCAGCGCGTCGATGCGCTGCGACACGGCTTCGGGCAGCAGGCCCGCGCGGTGGGCTGCAACGCCGCCACCCAGCACGACCAGCACGGCCAGCAGCAACACCCCACCCGCTCGCGCGCCGGAGCCTCGCTTGCGCCCCGCGGGTTCCGTGGCTCGCGAGCGGGGCGAGTCGTTCACGGTCTTCACGCTCGGCTCGGCGTCGAGGCGCTGCGGCATGAGCGCGGCGCTGCGCTTCGAGCTCTCGACGGGTGCGTCGCCCAGCTCCGGCACCACGAACTCGGGCAGCGTGTCGGGCAGCGGGGACGCCGGAGCAGGCCGCGCAGGGGACGCGGACGTGGCCGCCGCCGACACGGGGAGCACCGCTGCGGCGGGACGCTTGGACTCGCGCGACGCGAGCGGGAGCGACACGCCCAGGGCACCGGCGAGGCTCTCACGGTCCATGAAGGACGTGGGCTCGTCCTCGTCTTGCTCCACTTGCTGCTCTCGCTCCACCGCGAGCGGCGCAGGCGCGAGCGCGGGCAGTGGCATCGGAGCGGGCAACGGGATGGCGGTGACGGGCGGCCCGAAGTTGGGCGGGGCCACGGGACCCGTCAGGCTGGGCGGACGGACGCTGGGTGGGCGAATGGCCGGCAGCGGCGCCGTGCGCGCCGGCGGCGGCACCGAGGCCGGTCGCGCCGGCGGCCGAGGTGGCGCGAAGCCCATGAGCGTCGGACTGCGACGCGGCCCGGGACGCGCGGCCGGTGCGGCGGGAGCCGGCACCGCGGGAGCGGGTGGCAGCGCGACGCTCGCGGGGCCGACTGGCTCGGCCGCGTCAGGTGCTTCGGGTGTTTCGGGTCCCGGCGCCGCAGTGACTGGATGCGCCAGGGGGTTCGGTGAGGCCGCTGCGGGAGGCACGCTGCGCGGCGGAAGCTTGGCCGCCAACAGCCCCGGCGACGGCAGCGGGCGGCGCGAAGGACGTGCCTCCGAGTCCGAGGTCGCCATGGCCGGAGGCGGACTCGACGTGGCCTTCATGGCCTCGCCCAACATCACCTGGACGTCGCGCACCAGCGCGTCGCGCTCGGTCTCCGGCTCCACCTCGGGCGGCGGCGCGTCGACCGCGGTCGCGCTTGCGGTCTGAGGCGCGGGCGGCGGCTCGGGTACGGCCTGGGGCTCGGTACGCGTCTCGAGGACGGGGGCCGGCTCGCTCGCCGCCTGCAAGGCGGCTTCGGGCGCACCACCGCCGGAGAGACGCGCCCGGAGGGCGATGAGCGCCGCGTCGCCGGGCGACAGCGAGATGGCCTTCGCCACCGCCGCCGCGGCACGCCCCACGTCACCACGCTGCAGAAGCGTCTCCGCTAGCAGCCGGTACGCGTCCACGTCGTTCGGGTGCATGCGGATCACGCGCGTGAGCGTCTGCTGCGCGCGCAGCACATCGCCCTCGGCCAAGAACGCACGCGCGGCGAGCCGGAGCAGCCGCACGTCGTCCTCACGCAGCGACAGCCCACGAGACAGCACCTCCAGCGCCTCGCGCGCGCGCTGGGCGTCGAGCAACGCCGCGGACAGCTCGTGGCAAGCCTCCGCGCCGGGATCGGAGCGGAAGCGCAGCAGACGCGCGTCGAGGCTGAGGTCGTCGGACACGCCTGGACTCTACCCATTTCCCACGGAGGGGCCGCTTTCCGGCAAGACCCGCTGCCCTCCGGATCGCG
Organism: uncultured Sandaracinaceae bacterium; assembly: GCA_964510015.1. Taxonomy (GTDB): domain Bacteria; phylum Myxococcota_A; class Polyangia; order Polyangiales; family Houyiibacteriaceae; genus JADJJE01. Next base: position 9,341 of record CAZEAA010000029.1, on the reverse strand, counting down.
AGCCCCCGAAATCGTGAGTGTTTTCAGACCACCGAGGCGTCACCGCAGGCGATCCGTCGGCGCTCGAGCAGCAGGCCGCGGCCCAGCCTGCCCACGTGCGGTGGGCCAAAACCGCTCGCTCGGAGGCCCCTTCGCTGGCACTGTTGCCTCTCGCATGCCCTCGCTTCGCTTCCGCTCCTCGGCTCCCTCTGGCGCCCTGCCCTTCCCCCTGCTCCGGCGCACGCGCAGCTGGCGCGAGCCGCTCCTGATGCTGACGCTCGCGGGCGGCACCATGCTCGGCGCGAGCGGCTGCGGTGGCGGTGCCGCCACGCCCGACACCACGGTGCGGGAGTTCTCCGAGGCCCTGCGCGACAGCCGTCCGCGCGACGCCTACGCCCTGCTCTCCGACGACTACCGGCAGCGCGTGACGTTCGAGGAGTTCGAGGCCTACCTCACGGACCACCCCGACGAGGCCCGCGACATCGCCACCCTGCTCACGCGCATCGACGGCGACGCGGAGGTCAGCGCCGTGGTGCGCTACGCCGACGGGCAAGAGCTCACGCTAGTCCAGGAAGACGGGGTGTGGCGCATCGCGGGCAACCCCGCGAACCTCTACGACCAGAGCACCCCGCGGGCAGCCGTGCGCTCCTTCGTGCGCGCCATGGAGCGGCGCCGCTACGACATCGTCCTGCGCCTGGTGCCCAACGCCAGCCGCGAAGGCATGGACGAAGCGCGCCTGCGCGAGTCGTTCGAGGGCGAGGGGCGCGAGGAGATCGAGCGGCTGCTGGCGAGCCTGCGCGCGAACCTCGACAACCCCATCGAGGAGGTGGGCGACCGCGCCACCATGTCCTACGGCGAGGGCGCCGCAGTGCAGCTGGTCCTCGAGGAGGGCCTCTGGAAGATCGAAGACCCCGACTGAGCCGGAGCGCGAGGACTGCCCATGGCCGCGAAGAAGTCCACCAAGTCGCCGACCACCAAGACGCCGTCTGCCAAAAAGCCTTCTGCAAAGCCGCCGTCCCCTGCGAAAGCGCCGAAAGCGCCGAAAGGAGCCGTCCGCTTCGAGGCCACCCTCGAAGCGACGCGTGCCGACCGCACCATCCTCCGGCTGCCGGCGGAGGCGAGCAAGCAGCTGCCCTCGCGCGGGCAGGTCGCCGTGGACGCCGTCATCGCGGGGCACGCCTTCCAGACCGTGATCGAGCCCGACGGCGAGTTCGGGCACTGGATGAGCGTGGACGCGGCGCTGCAAACCGCCACCGGTCTCGCCCCCGGCGACGTCGCGAGGGTGGAGCTCAACCCCACAGCCGAGTGGCCCGAGCCCACGGTGCCCAAGGACCTGAAGAAGGCCCTGGCCGCGGCGCCGAGCGAGCCGCGCGAGCTGTGGGACGCCATCACGCCCATGGCCCGCTGGGAGTGGGTGCGCTGGGTCAACGAGACCAAGGTCGCGGCCACGCGCCAGAAGCGCATCGACGTGAGCATCTCGAAGCTGAGCAGCGGCAAGCGGCGCCCGTGCTGCTTCAACCTCGCGTCGTGCACCGACCCGGAGCTGGCCAAGAGCGGCAAGCTCTCCGTGGGCTGAGCCACTCCGGAGTCACGGCGCAGGGGGCGGACCGCCGGCTTCGATCCAGGCACGCACCAACGCCGTTCCGCGGGTGAGCGGCGGCTGACCGCTGGGCATGAGCTTCCCGCAGATGCGCCGCTGGCTCTCCGGGATGGTCACGTCACCGAGCTTGTGCAGCAGGTACGACTCGTCGGGGTTGGTGATGTTCACCAGGTACTCGGCCGGCTCGATGTCGCAGCCCGAGCCGCCGCTGTGGTCGTGCGAGTGGGTCTGCGTGGTGAGCGCGGCGTAGGCCAACGCGGGCGTCGACAAGTCGAGCTCGTGGTTGGTCCCGCCGGACGTGTGACAGCCCACGACGCAGCTCTGGGCCAGCACGTCGTCGTAGACGCGCGTGAAGAGATCGCCCGTGGTGTCCGTGTCCGCTTGGCAGACGGGCGTGCGCGGGCCGACCTGACCCTCGCTGATGCGCTCCAGCGCGGGGTCCGAGGCCTCCACCACGGGAGCGCCGCACGCGATCCACGAGCGGAGCGCGCGCCGCCCGGCGGCCGTGTTCACCGCCGGCAGCGGCTCGCCGCGGCTGCAGCGGCCCAGCTCGAACTCCACGAAGTGGTAGCCCCCCAAAGCGGCCCCGGCGACGTCTTCGTCGAGTGGCGGCATGGTGCCGCGATGAACCTCGCGCCACATCGCGTCCAGGTGCTCGTCCACGGTCGCTTGGTTCTCGCCGAGGCGCGCGAGGAAGCTGGGCTCCGGACGCCCGAGTTGGTCCACGGTCCCCACGGGCAGGTCGAAGTCGAGCCCCGCGGGCACGCCCTCGCGATCAGCGCCCTCCGCGGCATCACTGTGGCAGCGCCCGGCCCCGCACGAGCCGTTCACCAGCGCTTGGCCCGCGTAGAGGATGCGCCCCTCCCCGTCCACCACGAGCTGCTCGCCCAGGTCGTCGCAGGGACCCACCTCGGGCGTGCACGCGTGGGTGAGGAGCGCGCTCGCGAACACGAGACCCCGCAGCGCGCGCCCACTCACTGACAGACACCGTGCTCACATGCCTCGCCCGGCATGCAGGGCACCGGACACGACGCCGGAACGCAGGCGGTGGCGAGGCAGCGCTCGGCAAGCGAGCAGTCCCCGTCGATGCCGCACGTGCGCGGCACGCAGACGTGGTCCTCGCAGGTCGCGGTCCCGCTGCAGTCCGCCGTGGTGGCGCACTGGTTCACGCCGCAGACACCCGTCGGTCCGCCGATGACCGCCGCGCACGCGATGTTGTCGGCCAGGTTCTGCGTGCCGGCGTAGCAGTCCGTGGACGCCAGCTGCTGTGCGCACGCCAGGTCGTCCGCGTCACACTGCCGCCAGCCGTAGTCGCCGCAGGTGCTGTCCGTGGCGGGGTCGCACACGCGCAGCACCTCCATCATGCCCTCGTCCTCGTGCGTGAGCTTGTGGCAGTGCAGCACGAAGGGCCCCGTGAACCCGCGGTACTCCGAGATCAGGTTCGTGCGTCGCCCGGTGTTGAGCAGCACGGTGTCGCGCCAGTGCGGGAACGGGATCGGGTCGTAGATCGAGTCGTCCGGACACAGCAGGAACGGGTTGATGTGGATGTGGAACGGGTGCCCGTCGATGGAGGCGCCCACGCGCCAGTGCTCGATGGCCCCGAGCGGCAGGTCGCGGTCGAACGGATAGCGCTCGCGGTCCGTGCTCTCGAAGTTGGCGCAGTTCACGTTGTAGCCCTCGCAGCCACACGGGTCGGGGTCGTCCACCGTCATGAAGCCCACCTGCAGGATCGCCACCTGCTCGATGGCCTCGACGTCGGTGTTGGCGGCGGCCGCCGCGCAGCGCGCCGTGGCGCTCTCGCCGCCGATGTCCACCGGCGGGGCCAGCGCCGCGATGGCAGCGAGGTCGGGCATCTCGGTCTCCGTCGCCACGCCGTAGTCCGCGGTCACGTTGAGGATGGCCACCACCTGCCCGTCCGTGTCGAAGCGCGCGTGGACCTCGAGCGGCGTGGGCGGCGTGGGCGGCGACATGGGCATCTCGCCGAACTCGCCGTACATCTCGGGGTCGCCGTCTTGCAGGAAGCGCGCGGTCACCACGCACCACGTGTCCCCGTCCTGCAGATCCGCGCCGTCCACCATCGCCTCCACGCGGTAGCCGGGCGACATGAAGACGTAGTCGTCGCTGTAGGCTTGCGGGAGGATCAGCCCGTCACGTCCGATCTGCACCAGCTGCAGCGTGTCGCCGTCAGCGGTGCTGAAGTCGGTGCAGTTGGCGTCGGTGCCACGGAAGACCCCGACGAAGACCTCGTCCAGGTAGCCCGCGTGCAGGATGCGCCAGCGCTCCACCTGACCGGGAGCGGTCACCAGGCGCGGCTTCACCACGCCGTTGATCACGTTGAGCTGCGGAGCCGACGGCGCGCCGAGCACCGCGAACTCGTTGAACGTGAGCGTGTCCTCCGTGCAGCGCTCGCCGTCGGCGAGGGGCTCGAAGCCGTTGTCGAGCACCGGCGGCGTGGAGAACACCATGACCCGCTCGCGCGCGTCGGCCACGCCGGCCAGGGAGTCGAGGGCGCCGCGGATGATCCACGCGCCTGCGGCCCCGGACACCACCTGCATGGCCGTCGTTCCGTGAACGTGGGGGTGGTACCACTGCAGGCCCGTGTGGTGCGTGCCGTCCTCGTCGATGTCCCAGCGGTACTGCGCGCCGCTCTGCGGGTGGATGGCGTTCAGCACGTCGTCGCCCCGGAAGCAGGTGTCGTCGCTCGCGTCCCCGTCGCAGGTGTCGGCGCCACACTCACGGCACGCGTAGAGGATCCCGTCGGCGGTGCGGGCGGCGCAGGCCTCGCCGCCGCGCGCGTAGTCCGGCCGCACGTGAGAGCCATGGGCGTGCAGGTTGGTGACGTTGAAGTCCACCAAGTGCTCGCAGGGCTCGCCGTCCTCGTTCACGCAGGTGCAGTTCTCGTCGTGGCCGTCGCTGCACGCGTCGTGCAGGTCATGCGGCTGGCAGGTCACGCCAAAGGGAGTGGTGCACGTGCACGCGTCGCCCGAGAGGGTCTGCATGTCGTGGTCGCGCAGGCGGTTGGCCAGGTCCACGCGCACGCTGCGCTCGGCGCTGCCCTCTCGAGCGGGCGTCTCGATCGTGGGCGCCAGGTAGTTGCCGTTGTAGGCGCGCACGCAGTGTCGCGCGCCCTCGAACTCCACCTCGGTGGCATCCAGGTAGAGCTGGTGCACCCCGTCGCCATCGGGCCGCAGCACGGGCGGGTTCTCGAAGGTCTCGTCGACGCAGGTTCCGTCGGCGAGCCGGTAACAGCGCGACGCGCGCGTGGAGCTGCACGCCGGCAGCACCACGAGGGTCAGCGCCACGAGCAGCACGGAGGAGAAGACACGGTGTGAGGAGGCCATGCCCCCATCCAGCCAGAATTTTCACTCCGTCGCAAGATGACACATCGTTATTTTTGAAATTTGTCCATTTCTTGGTTCGGCGCGAGCTCGGCGGACCTCCCCCAGCGCGACGAGGACAGAGCTGGCAAGCGCGCGCCAGCTGCTACTGGAGTCCGCGTGTGGCCTCGATGACGTCGTGGTCGTGGTCGTGGTCGTGGTCGTGGTCGTTGACGGCGACGGCGACGGACGTCGACTCGTCACAAGTCCTGAGCGGTAACCGGCAGGCGGAATCGGCTTCTGGGAAGGCCAATTGGGGCACCCACCGCTGAAGCCGCTGAAGCGGTGGGCAGCAAACTACGCATGGATAGTTCTAAAGTCCCCCTTCGGGGCGACAGGCTGGTTTCCTCGACAGCCAGAGGCCCCGGCGCTTCGCCATAGACCGACGCAGCCGTTCCCTCGCGGGCACTAACGGGTCGTCCGGCGGTCCGTCAGTCCGGCATGATGGTGAACTCGACGCGGCGGTTCAGGGCGCGGCCCTCGGGCGAGTCGTTGGGCGCCACCGGGTTCCGCTCGCCGTAGCCTTCGTACAGCATGCGCTCGCGGTTCACGCCGCGCTGCACCAGGTAGTCCACCACGGCGCGGGCGCGCGTGTAGCTCAGGTCGGCGTTGTACGAGTCGTCGCCCTCGGAGTCGGTGTAGCCCTCCACGCGGATGCGGCGGCGGCCCGGCAGCGCGCGGATGACGTCGGCCACCTGGTCCAGCAGCGGCAAGCTCACCGAGCGAATCTCGCTGGTGTCGAAGTCGAAGTAGATGCGCTCCGAGATCAGGATGCGCGTGTCGGTGACGGTCACCATCGCACGCTCGGGCCCGGGCTCCGGGCAGCCGTCGTCGTCCTGGTAGTTGTCGCGGTCCTCCGGCTCCATGGGGCACTGGTCCGCGCCGTCCGAGATGCCGTCACCGTCGTTGTCCGGCTCGGGGCAACCGTCCTCGTCCTGATAGCGGTCCATGTCCTCGGACTCGAGCGGGCACGTGTCCGTGTCGTCCAGGATGCCGTCTGCGTCGTTGTCCGGATCGGGGCAGCCGTCGTCGTCCGCGAAGCCGTCCATGTCCTCCGGGTCGTTCGCGCACGCGTCGGCCGAGTCCTCGAGGCCGTCCGCGTCGTTGTCGAGCTCGGCGCAGAAGTCGCCGTCTTCGAAGCCGTCGAAGTCCTCCGGGCCGGCCGCGCACGGCTCGTCCTCGTTGCTGTAGCGGACGATGACGAAGCCACGCACCTGCGGAGCGCCGTAGCCCGCCAGCACGCCCGTGCCGACGCCCAGGTCGATGGTCCACGAGACGTTGGGGAAGAGCCGGACGCCCACGTCCACTTCCATGGGGTTCTCGTTGGCGCGCCGCGTGCGACCGCCGACACCCGCGCGCAGCTGCCCCTCGGCGATGATGGCCAGCGCGGGCACCACCCGATACGCGCCGCCCAGCTTCACCTGAAGCTCGTCGTCCAGCTCGAAGCCCGGGACGGCCGAGCGGTCGCGGAAGCGGTAGCCCACGTCGGCGCCGAACGTGAAGTCTCCCGCGTGGTGCGCGAACACCAGGGCCGGGGTCAGCGTCCAGTAGCGCTGGCGTGCATAGGTCTCGCGCCCGCCCGTGGGCAGCGTGCCTTCGACGCGCGCCGAGAGCGCGTTCCGACCGCGCAGGAGGGGCACCTTCACGCCGATGCGCACGTCCCCGAGCGACACGTGCGTGCTGGTCTGGATGTCCCCGACCGGAGCGAATTGCCCGGAGGCGCCGAACACGACGGGGAGCGCGACGCCGAACTCCAGCCACTCGAACAGGCCCAGCGCAAAGAGCAGGTCGGCCTGCACGCGCCACGGCGCGATGACTTCGCCATCGCCGCGCTCCATGAGTCGCGACGCACCGTTGGCGCCGAGGCCCGCCACGAAGGTGAGGTGACGCGGCACCTCCGGACGGTCGAGCGTGAACGTGGTGCCAGTCGCCAGGGTGGGCTGGAAGAGCTGCAGGTCGAGCGTGGGGCGCTGCGCCGCCGCGACCGTGGGACAGACCACGAGGCCCGCCGAGAGACCCGCCAGAAGACCCAGCCACACCAACACGTTCCGGGGGGTAACCGACGAACGACGATGAGGGAGATGCTGACCCACCGGCGCACGCTATCACGGACGTCCCCAGAAATGGCGCGGGATAGCACGCCGAATTCTGTCATACTCCGCGCCCATGCTCTTGGTCGCGTGCTCTGGCTTCCCCGTCCCCGTCAGTCGTTACTGGGGCGCTTTCTCGGCTGTCGAGATCTCGGACACCGAGATCGCCATGCCCGGGCGCGGCTCCATTCGGCGCTGGACGCGCGAGGCTCCCGAAGGCTTCGCCTTCTCGGTGATGGCCCCCAAGCAGCTCGGTGAGACGTCGTTCAAGAAGTCGGCCGAGGCCGACGAGTCGCTCGACGCGGTGCTGGGTCTCTGCACCGAGCTGAAGGCGCGCGCCATCGTGTTCGGGGCGCCCGCCACGTTCAAGGTCACCAAGCCCAACCGCGAGGCGCTCAAGCGGCTGGTGAGCCGCGCGCCCAAGAAGGGTGGCCCGGCGCTGGTGTTCGACCTCCCGGCGTGGAAGCCCGCCCAAGTGCTGGAGGCCACCGAGCGCGGTGACGTGGTCGTGGCCTACGACCCGCTGCTGACCGAACCGGTGGAGAGCGGCGCGCTGCGCTACATCCGGCTCGCCGGTCCCGCGGGTCATCGCAGCCGCTACGACGAGCCGTCCATCGACCAGCTGGCCGACCACATCAAAGGCCTCGGCCAGCAAGCCACCCGCGACACCTTCTGCGTGTTCTGCAACATCGACATGCAGACCAACGCCAACCAGCTGCTCGGCCGCCTGGGCTGACACCAGGCCACCATGACCAAGCCCCCCAAGAGCGACGCGCCCCAAGACGTCGACGCCGACGCCATCGACCTCATCGAGGACGACGACGAGCTGATCGCGCTGGCTCCCGCTGCGAGCGTCTCCGCGGAGCCCATCCGCGTGGTGCTGCGCGAGCACGAAGCCGGCGAGCGCCTCGACCGCGTGCTCGCCGACCGCCCCGAGATCGAGCACTCGCGCAGCGTGCTGCAGCGCTGGATCGCGGACGGCCGCATCACCGTGGACGGCAAGGTCATCGATCGCAAGGCCGTGGCCCAGCCGCTCGGCGTGGTGGTCATCGAGCCCGCCCCGCCGCCGCCGCTCGTAGCGTTGCCGGAAGACCTGCCGCTCGACGTGCTGTTCGAGGACGAGCACCTGATCGTGGTCAACAAGGCGGCGGGCATGGTGGTGCACCCTGCGCCGGGGCACCCGGGTGGCACGCTGGTGAACGCGCTGCTGCATCACGCGCAGCTCGACCCGGTGATGCGGGACGGTCAGTCCCGTCCGGGCATCGTGCACCGCTTGGACAAGGACACCAGCGGCGTGCTGGTGGCGGCCAAGACGCCCGCTGCGCACGAGGGCCTAGTGAAGCTCTTCCAGGCGCACACCATCGAGCGCCGCTACGTGGCCATCGCGGTGGGCCCGCACCTGCGCTCGCAGACGTTCGACACGTTCCACGGGCGGCACCCGCACGACCGCAAGCGCTTCAGCTCCACGGTGGACAAGGGCAAGCGCGCGGTGACCAAGGCCGTGGTGACCGAGCGACTGCACGGTGGAGGGCTGGTGTCGCTCACCCTCGAGACCGGCCGCACGCACCAGATTCGCGTGCACCTTGCAGACACGGGCACGCCGGTGCTGGCCGACCCGCTCTATGGCAAGCGCAGCCGTGACCCGCGCATCACGCGCGCCGAGGAGGCGGTGGGCCGCCAGGCGCTGCACGCGGAGCTGCTGGGCTTCGTGCACCCGCTCACGGGCGAGTCCCTGCACATCGAGGCTCCCGCTCCGGCCGACTTCCAGGCCGCGCTCGCCATCCTTCGCGACGCTTGAGCCAAGCGGGGTGCGCGACGCCTGAGCAGAGCCGGTAAACGGGCTCTGCGGCGTCGAGCGGGCTCACCACATCACGGACTCGACGTGGCCCTTGCTGCGCACGAGGATGTCGATGATGGCGCGGTCGTAGAAGTTCTTCTGGAAGAGCTCCGGCGCGACGCGGCTGCGAAAGAGCGCGCGGCCCTCCTCGATCTCGCCCTCGAGGATGCTGAAGAGGTTGTCCCCCTTGATGCCCTCGACGATCTTGTCTTCATTGTAGAGCGAGAGGTCACTCGCGATGGCGCGAGACAAGCGGCGCGCCGCTTCTTCGGTTTCGATCAGGGCCATTGGCGATGTGTACCTCGGTTGCGCGGTCGGTGTCAAAAGCGTGCGGGCTGGTGGCGTGATCGAGCAGCCGGGGCGCGGCAGGGGTCGCGGCGGGTACGGACGCGCTGGCGCGTCCTGGCGGTCCCCCCTGGAAAACCGCACTGCGCGCTGCGCGCTCCGTTTGTTTTCCG
>CAZEAA010000028.1:11266-28605 GCA_964510015.1 uncultured Sandaracinaceae bacterium | reverse complement strand
GCCCTGCCCCGGGCGACCCTGGCCGCCACGCGCGTCCTGACCGCCGCGCGCGTCCTGACGGTCACGCGGGCCACCGCCACCGCCGCCGGAGCGACGCACGCCGGGCTCGCTCTTGGCGCTTAGCGCCACGCGGCCGCGCTCGAGGTCCACCTCCATGACGGTGACCTTCATGCGCTGGCCCACCTTCACCACGCTGCGCGCGTCTTCCACGAAGCGGTCGCTCAGCTCGCTGATGTGCACGAGGCCGTCCTGCTTCACGCCCACGTCCACGAACGCGCCGAAGTTGGTCACGTTGGTGACCACGCCCTCGAGGACCATGCCCTCCTGGAGGTCCGTCAGCTTGGTGACGTCTTCGCGGAAGTTCGGGGCCTCGAACTCGTCGCGCGGGTCGCGGCCCGGGCGCCGCAGCTCGGCCAAGATGTCACGCAGGGTGGGCTCGCCCACGCCCTCGCTCACGTAGCGCTTCACGTCCACGCGGGACACGTGCTTCTCGTTGCCCACCAGCTCGCCGAGCGGCACGCCCAGGTCGTTGGCGATGCGCTCCACCAGCTCGTAGCGCTCCGGGTGCACGGCCGAGCCATCGAGCGGGTGCTCGCCCCCGCGCACGCGCAAGAAGCCGGCGGCCTGCTCGAACGCGCGCGGCCCGAGGCCCGAGACCTTCAGCAGGTCCTTGCGGCTGGTGAAGGCGCCGTTCGCCTCGCGGTGCTGCACGATGCGCTTGGCGAGCGAGTCGCCCACGCCGGCCACGAAGCTGAGCAGCGGCGCGCTCGCCGTGTTGAGCTCCACGCCCACGGCGTTCACGCAGCTCTCCACCACCTCGCCCAGCTTCCGCTTCAGCAGGCTCTGGTGCACGTCGTGCTGGTACTGCCCCACGCCGATGGACTTCGGGTCGATCTTCACGAGCTCGGCCAGCGGGTCCTGCAGGCGCCGCGCGATGCTGATGGCGCCGCGGATGGTGAGGTCCAGGTCCGGGAACTCTTCGCGCGCGATGTCCGACGCGCTGTAGATGCTGGCGCCCGACTCGCTCACCAGCACCACCAGGGGCTTGGGGCTCGGGACCATCGGGTCGCGCAGCACCTCGCGCACGAAGGTCTCGGTCTCGCGCCCGGCCGTGCCGTTGCCCACCGCGATGGCCAGCGGGTTGTGCCGCGCCAGGAAGCGCAGGAAGTCGGCCTTCGCGCGCTCCACGTCGCCCACGCCCTTGAATGGGTAGATGGTGTCGGTCCCGAGGTAGCGCCCCGTCTGGTCCACCGCGGCCAGCTTGCAGCCCGTGCGCAGGCCCGGGTCCACGCCCACCACCGCGCGCTGCCCGAGCGGCGCCGCCAAGAGCAGGTGCTTGAGGTTCTCGGCGAACACGTCCACGGCCTCGCGGTCGGCGCGCAGCTTGAGGTCCACGCGCACGTCGGTCTCCACGCTGGGTGCGAGCAGGCGCTTGAACGCGTCCTCGCAGGCCTCGCGCATGACCGGAGCCCACGGCGACGCGGGGTTGAGGCCCATATTGGCCTGCAGGCGCGGCAGCAGCGGGTCCGGGTCCACCTCGATCTTCAGGCGCAGCACGCCCTCGGTCTCACCCCGACGAATGGCCAGGAAGCGGTGCGACGGGATGTCCTTCGCGGCCTCGCGGTAGTCGTAGTAGTCCTCGAACTTGGTGCGCTCGGTCTCCTTGCCCTTCACCACGCTGGTGGCCACCTCGCCCTTGTTGGCGAACGCGTCGCGCAAGAGCGCGCGCACGTCGGCGTGGTCGGCCACCACCTCGGCCACGATGTCGCGGGCCCCCTTCAAGGCCTCCTCGGCGCTCGGGACTTCCTTCTCGGCGCTGACGAACTCGCGCGCCTCGCTCAGCGGGTCGCCGTCCAGCGGCTGGGCCATGATGCGCAGGGCGAGCGGCTCGAGGCCCTTCTCCTTGGCGATGGTGGCCCGCGTCCGGCGCTTCTGCTTGTACGGCGCGTAGAGGTCCTCGAGCGCGGCCTTGGTGCTGCAGGCCAGGATGCGCTTCTTCAGCTCGGGGGTGAGCTTGCCTTGCTCCTCGATGCTGGCCAGCACGGCCACGCGGCGCTCCTCGAGCTCACGCAGGTACGCCTTGCGCTCCTGGATGTCGCGGATCTGCACCTCGTCGAGGCCGCCCGTGACCTCTTTTCGGTAGCGCGCGATGAAGGGCACGGTGGCCCCTTCTTCCAGCAGCTGGACCACGGCCGCGACCCCCCGAGGCGGGAGCTGCAGCTCCACCGCGATCGGTCCCACCACGTCGAACTGGCTTGCTGTCGCTTCCGTCATCTGGCTCTCCGGGTCATTCAGGGGGACGGGTAGTAACGGGCAGGGCCGGGAATCGCAACGCTGGTGTGCGCCGGCCGCATGCATTGTTGACTGATTTAGTAGTGTACACGTGCGTTCTTCAGACTTTGCGTCACGCAATTCCGTGAGCAGCGACCGATTTCCGGACCGAAAAGCGAGGCTCGCGTTGCAAACCCACACTGAATTTGTCAACTTACCCTCCCTCAGCATGGACGAACTCGACTCCACCCCAAGCGATCTCGACATCCAGGCCGCGAACGCCGAGCTGCGCGACGCCAGCGCGGAAGAGGTGATCCTGTGGGCCGCCCAGCGCTATGGCGAGGGCCTGGTGGTCTCCACCAGCTTCGGCGCCACGGCCGCGGTCATGCTGCACCTGGTGGCGCGCGTGGCCCCCGAGACCAAGGTGGTCTGCGTGGACACGGGCTACCTGTTCCCCGAGACGTACCGCTTCGCCGTGGACCTCGAGCAGCGCTTCGGCCTCGACCTGCGCTGGGCCACCCCGGCCATCTCGTCGGCCCGCCAGGAGGCGCTGTTCGGCAACCGCTGGGAGCAGGGTGACGACGGCGTGGCCGAGTACCTGCGCATCAACAAGGTGGAGCCGCTCGAGAAGCTCCTCAACGAGCTGGGCACGGTGGCGTGGCTGGCCGGCCTGCGCGCCAACCAGACCGAGCACCGCGCCAGCCTGCCGCGCGTGGGCATGCAGAACGGGCGCGTGAAGCTGCACCCCATCCTCAAGTGGAGCGAAGAAGACGTGGACGCCTACATGGAGCGCCACGACCTGCCCTATCACCCGCTCTACGCGGAGGGCTACCGCTCCATCGGCGACACGCACTCCACGCTGCCCACCACCGCGGACATGGACCCGCGCGACGGGCGCCTGCTCGGCAAGAAGAAGGAGTGCGGTCTGCACCTGCCGCTGACGCCGGCGCAGAACCAGTCGCTGAAGTCGTCGGGCCTCTGAGAGGGGGTTGCCCCTTTCTCCATGAGCGCGGGCAAAACGGACATGGATGCGAACACCGCGCTGTTCGTCGCGCGCGGGCTGCGCGGGCGGGTGTTGGTGATCGACCCGCCGGATGCCGAGAGCGTGGCGGTGACGCGTGGCGTGCTCGCGGGCGAGGGGGCTGCGCTGCGGGCGCTGACGTTCGACGTGCGGCAGGCGGGGTTCGCGGAGCTGCACGGACCCGCGGCGGCGAGTGACCACGCGGGCGCGTTCGATCTGGTGCTGCTGCATCTGCCCAAGGGCAAGGCACGGCAGCGCTGGGCGCTGGATCTCGCTGCGCGGGCGCTCGGGCCCGAGGGCGAGTTGCGCGTGGCGGGGGGCAAGCGCGAGGGCATCAAGTCGATCCGCGATGCGGTGAGCGAGCGGTTCGGTACGGTGCTGGAGATCACCAGCGGGGGTCATGCGCAGTGCATCGCTGCGCGTGGGCCGCGTGTGGTCGCTGGCGGCGCCGGGCTCGAGCAGTACCAGAGTGAGGCCGTGCTGGCAGTGCCCGGCGAGCCGCTCACCTGCGTGTGGTATCCGGGCGTGTACGGCGCGGACAAGCTGGACGAGGGCAGCGCGCTGTTGCTCGGGGTGCTCGCGAGGCACGTGGACGCGGGCGGGCTCGATGGCGCGGCGGCCGTGCTCGACGTGGGCTGCGGCAGGGGGGTGCTGGGCACGTTCGGGGCGCGCGCGGCCCAGGCGGGGGGGGTGCTGCAGAAGGGGCTGCACGTGGACCTGGTGGACGTCGACGCCCTCGCGCTCGAGGCGGCGCGCGCCACGCTGCAGCACGCTGGGCTGGCGGTGCCCGAGGTCCGGGTGTTCGGCTCCGACGTGTACTCGGGAGTGAGCGGGCGCTACGACTGGATCATCAGCAACCCACCGTTCCACGAGGGCGTGCGCACATCGTACGATGCGGCCGACCGCTTGATCCGTGAGGCGCCGAAGCACCTGTGCCCGGGTGGGCGGTTGATGCTCGTGGCCAACGCGTTCCTGCCGTACCGTGACGCGCTGGACCAGACGTTTGGGGCCCATGCGGTGCTGGCCGAGACGGGGCGCTTCCGGGTGTACGAAGCGCGGGCGCCGAGCCCCCAATGCTGAGCCACGCCGCGACACGGATCAGTGAGTCCACGCAGCGACCGTAGACGGGGCGCGCCGCAGGACGTGACGAAGTTCGAGGCGAGAAGACTTCCGTGACCGACTGGTGAGCGAAGCGTCGACCTACATCCCGGTGACCGACGCTCCGACCGCTCCGGTTGAAGTCGAATACGTCGCGCCCGCCCGCATGCCGCTCTCGAACGCCCCGGAGTTGCCAAGCCCGCCCCAACAGAACGTGCGGTCGCCAAGCAGCGCGCAGGCCACCGCCGAGCCCGCGGCCAACTGCGTGGCGCCGACGACGCCCGCCAGCTCACCGCCTGCGAAGGTCTCGCTTGCGGTCTCGTTGGGAGGACGAAGGAGCTGGCCCCGGCGGTTTTCTCCCCAACAGCGGACGCGACCGTTCCGAAGACGGGCACAGGCGAAGCCGCGACCGACGGCGACCTCGCGGGCGTCATCGACTCCAACCACCTCGCCGGGGAGCGGCGAGCAAGGGAACGCACCGCAGATGTCGCCCGTGAGGTACCCGAGCGCGCCGAAGGCCCCGCCCCAACATGCCACGCGACCACCCGCGCGAACCACGCAGGTGTTCACGAAGTAGGTCGAGATCGAGACAGCGTCGTCGATGCCAGCCACCGGGTCCTGGGGAGCATGCGCGTAGAGCGGCGACAGCGCTCCGGTTCCGAGGCCTCCGCCCCCCCTCCCGCCCCAGCAGACGACGCGCCCCGACGCGAGGCGCGCACACGCGTTCGCAGCCAGTGCTTCGGCATGCAACGACAGCTGAACCACGGCGTCTCCCGACGGGAGACCGACTACCGCGACGGGCGAGCGGGCGCATGGGATCCCGTTGCAGTCGTCGGGCGCGCCATCGCCGTCGCCCAGCACGCCCGTGGCATCGATGCCCCAGCAGCGCACGCCCCCGTCGCGCAGCAGCGCGCACGCCGCGGTCTGGGACACGACCACCTGCCGGGCTGGCGGAACGGCGATCCGCGATGCCTCGCCGACGCTGGTCGGCGCTGGCACCAGAACGTCGGAGCCGTCGGCCACGCTGCCGCCTCGACACCAAACCTCCCCCGTGGTCGTCACCACGCACGCGACCGCGGTTCCCACGGAAATGCTCTCGACGGGCGCTGGCCAGTCAATCTGCCGGGCGGGGTAGCGCACGCCAGGGGCCGCCCACGTTGTCCCGAGGGGTTCGAGCTCGCCCCAACAGCGCGTTGTGCCATCGGCGAGCACGGCGCACGCGAACAGGTCGCCTGCGGCGAGAGAGGCCGGCTGAGCGTTCGAAGGCACAGGAATCGCTTCGGTGAACTGCCCGACGTCCGGGTGGGTCTCGGCGGCCGAATGATCTCCCCAGCACCATGGACGGCCATCCAGGTCGAGGTAGCACATGCCCTCTGTCGCTGCTCCGAGCGCGATGACCTCGGCGGGCTGCCCTCCGTTCGCGTCCCACGCGAGCACCGGATCGCCAAAGCTCGACGCCCCCAACGAACCGTCGCCGGGCGGCGCCGCGCCCCAGCAGCGTGCGTGCATGGCGTCGTCGATGCCGCACGTCAGCCGCTCGTCCAGCGCGAGCGTGCTCATGCTGGGCGCGCTGGGCGCAACCAAGCCCGCGAAGCGGCCGTCGCCGTTCGTGCCGAGCCACGCGCCGTTCTCCCCCCAGCAGTAGGGGGTCGTGCCATCGAGCGCGCAAAAATGTCGGAACCCACCGAAAATCGCGGTCGCGTGCAAGGGGGTCGTCCCATCAATCATCACACGCGACGGTGCGCTCGACGTCAGCGTGTCACCGTCGCCCGCGTGCTTGCCCCAGCAGCGGACCGCGCCGTCCACGTGCAGTGCGCACGAGGTGTCATCCGCGATGGCGACGTCAGCCACGGCTGCCCCGGACAGCGGCACCACGGTGGGCGACTCCGTCGTGCTCGACTGCCCGTTGGCGGGGCTCGCGCCCCAGCACGTCACCGTGCCTGCGGCGTCGACCGCACAGCCGTGACGAGTGCCGAACTCGGCCTCGGAGGCGTTGGTGACGAGCGTGTCGATCCAGTCTAGCGCCACGGTCGCCCCCCCCGGGCCAACGCCCCACGCCGCCGAGGCGACGCCTCGACACTGGGCCGCCCCATCGCTCGAGACCCAACACTCCCCCGATGCGTCCCCAAAGGAGTCCGCGACGCCCTCGATGGGCGCGCCACCCGCCGACACGAGGTAGCTGGGCCGACGGAGCTGGCCGATATCGCCCCAACGCACCGCACGGTTGCCATCGAGCGCGACCACACCTCGGCGACGGAACCCGCTGTGAAAAGCCACGCCCGCAAAGGTGTCCTCGACGCAGCGACCCTCCTGACAACTGCCGACCACGCAGCGAAGGCCGCAGCCGCCGCAGTTGGTCTCGGTGGTGAGATCCGTCTCGCAGCCGTTGCTGGCCTGCCCGTCACAGTCCCCGGCCCCGCGATCGCACGACGTCAGAAAGCAACGATTGGCGAGCACTCGAGCGCCCCCATACCCGCAGGCGGCGGTCGCGCCCGGCGCGCGGGCTTGGCAGGCTGCGTTGGCGCTCTCACGCTCGTCGGTCTCGCCATCGCAGTCGTCGTCCACGTCGTTGCACACGTCGGTCGCGGCCGGATGCACCGAGAGGTCGTTGTCGTCGCAATCGTCCTTGGGGAGCGGACCACCCTCACACGTCGATGTGGGAAGCAGATGCTGGTCCGCGTCCGCATCGATCTCGTCGTTGTCATCCCCGTCGCAGTCACTGTCGCGGCCGTCGCAGATCTCCGGAGCCTCCGGGTTCACCCCCGCGTTCGTGTCGTCGCAGTCGCCGTTGTCCGAGACGAAGAGCGGGTCGCCGCAGCCCTGCTGACGTGCCGTCGCCGGGTTGCCGAAACCGTCACCGTCGAGGTCGCGGTACACCGTCGCGAACACGCCTTCGTCGAGCGTACCGTCGCAGTCCTCGTCGAGGCCGTTGCACACCTCCACACCCGATGTGTTGATGGAACTCCGCGTGTCGTCACAGTCCACCCCGCAGAGAATGCTCTGGTCGCTCTGCACGTTGCAGCACCGTGCTGACACCTCCAGGTCTCCGTCCACGTCAGCGTCCGCCGCCCCGCCCAAGGTCGACGCGTCACAATCCTCATCGTGTCCGTTCGCGTCGCACACCTCCGGATTGCCCGGGAAGCGAGTCGCGTCTTCGTCGGCGCAGTCATCGCCGCCGCACACGACGGCGTCGTGCCCATCGGCGTCGGCGTCGGTACGGACAGCACAGTCCGTCACGCAGAGCGAGCCGACGTTGTCGCACGTCTGGTCGCTCAGGCAGGGGCCCGACGTCGCCATCACGCAGCCGCGGGCGTCGGCGTCCGCCGAGGCGGGTGCGCACATTTCCGCCCCGTTGCAGAACACACCGTCTGAACACTGCGCATCGCTGAGGCAGAGTGCGGCCCCCGCATCCATGTTGCTGGATGGGTTATTGCCGCATCCAGCGATGAGACACGACGCGACGAGGACGAAAAGATTGATGCGAGCCAAGCAGACCTCCAGCGCCCCCTCGGGCTGCCTATGGGGCGAAGGGAGCACCAATTGCGACGCTTGTCCATGCATCTCCGCCGTGCGGGCTCGGGGATCCGGACGGCGCCGAGCGAACGACTCGCCCGCCGCGACGCCCCGGAGCCCCCGTCAGAGGCGGTCCAAGCGCATGGGCAGCCCGTCGCCCGCCACGGGGAGCGAGGTGTAGTCCACCGGCATGCGGTAGCCCCACGGCACACTCAGGCGGTAGCGCGAGAGCACGTGATGGACCACCGAGCGGATCTCCAGCTCGCCAAAGTGCATGCCGATGCACTTGTGAGCGCCCCCGCCGAACGGCGAGAACAGGAACGGATGCTTGCGATGCTCGGCGCGCTCGGGGCCGAAGCGGTCGGGGTCCCAGCGCTCGGGCGCCGTCCACCAGTCAGCGAGGCGGTGCGTGGCCGCCATGCTCACCGCCACCGGGACACCCGCGGGGATGACGTGCCCCAGCAGCTCCACTTCTTTGATGGTCTTGCGCGCGGTGGCGGGCAGCGGCGTGAGCAGCCGCATGGCCTCCTTGATGGCGAGATCCAGGCTCGGCGCTTCGTCGAATGAAGCCGGCGTCAGCTCCCCCGCGGGGATGGCCCGCAGCTCCCGGCGCAGGCGCTCCTGCCACGCCGGGTGCCGGGCGAGCTCGTAGAGCAGCGAGGTGAGCGTGATGGTGCTCGTGTCGTGCGCCGCCATCATCAGGAAGATCATGTGGTTCACGATGTCGTCGTCGGTGAAGCGATTCCCGTCGGCGTCGGTGGCCTCGCACAGCCGTGAGAACAAGTCGTGCGACGGGTTCGCCCGCTTCTTGGCGATGCGCGTGCGGATGAACCTCTCGAGCACCTGGCGGCCACGCACACCCTTGCCCCAGCGGCCGACCGGGAGCTCGCGGCGGATGAACGCGGTGCCCGCACGCACGGTGTCCACGAAGGCCACGTTCACGGCGTCCGCCTCGGGCCCGAGGCGCTCGCCCATGAACGTCTCGGTGGCCACGTCCAGGGTGAGCTGCTTGAGGCGGGGCGCCACGTGCACCACGCCGCCCGAAGGCCAACTCTCGACAGCGCGCGCGATGCTGGGCTGCATGCTCTGGAAGTAGCGCTCGATGGCCGGGCGCTTGAACGCCGTCTGCATCACCCCGCGGTGGAAGCGGTGCTCCGCGAAGTCGAGCAGCATGAGCCCGCGCGGGAAGAAGCGGCCGATGTAGAACTCCCACGCCTCTCCGTTGGAGTAGGCGCTGGTGGGGTCCGTGAGCACGGCGCGCAGCGCGTCCGGCCCACACACCACCACGCTCGTCATCCCGAACCCGTTCGTCCAGAAGACCGGCCCATGCTCTTCGTAGAGGCGGACCGTGTTGTTGACGGGGTCCTTCATGTGCCGGAGGGTCTCGCCCACCAACGGCAGGCCCGGCGTCCCAGGGAGCTGCGCCCGAATCTGCCGCGCCGCGAAGTTGTCGAACATCGGAGCGTCCAGGTTCATCGGCCCCTCGCGATCAGCTCGTTGACGGCCGTGGCGAACTCGGTGGGCGAGTCCTCTTGCAGGAAGTGCCCTCCGCGCAGCGTGACGTGCGGCTGGCCCCGGGTGCCGGGCACGCGCGCGCTCACGTAGCGGTCGCCGCCGCGCGTGATGGGGTCGCCGTCGCTGAAGGTCAGCAGGAAGGGCTTCTCCCAGCGCGAGAACACCTCCCATGCGGCGATGTTGGCGGCGCTGGCCGGGTCGCTGGTGCTGGCTGGCACCAGGGCCGGGAACGCGCGCGCGCCCGCCTGGAAGGAGGCCGAGGGGAACGGCGCATCGTAGGCCGCTCGCTCGCGCGAGCTGAGCGCGCGCTTCGTGCCCACGTTGAGGATGCCGCTGATGGGGAACCACGGGCTGTGCTGCGCGAAGGCGCGCCAGATCTTGAAGGCGGGCGGCAACCGCTGCTCGCCGGTGGGCAGCATGCCGTTACCGAGCACGATGCGGCCGAAGCGCTCCTCGTTCTCGGCCGCGAGGCGCAGTCCGATGAGCGAGCCCCAGTCCTGGCACACCAGGGTGATGTCGCGCAGGTCGAGGGCCACGATCAGGTCACGCACCCAGGCCACGTGCCGCGCGTAGGTGTAGTCCTCGAGGCGCGTGGGCTTGTCGGACTTGCCGAAGCCGATCAGGTCCGGCGCGATGACCCGCTGACCGGCCTTCACGCACACGGGGATCATGTGCCGGTAGAGATACGACCACGAGGGCTCTCCGTGCAGCATGAGCACCACCGGCCCGTTGCGCGGGCCCTCGTCCACGTAGTGCATGCGCAGCGGCGGGCTGCCCGCCGAGCTGCCCACCTGGACGTGATGCGCCTCGAAGGGGTAGTCCGGCAGGTTCAGGAAGCGGTGCGCGGGGGTGCGGAGGAACTCCATCGCGCGATGCTACGCCCGGTTGGCCAGCAGCGGCACCCTGTCTGGCCGCCTGCGGTGAGTGACGGCTCGCCTACCCGCGCCCACACTCTCTCCCATGACCACGCCGCGCCATCACCGCCACACCCACCTGCCCGCCGGTCCGCGGCTGAACCGCCTGCGCCAGCTGCAGCTGCTCACCGAGGACCCGCATCAGTTCGTGCGTGGGTTCTACGCCGAGTTCGGGCCCATGTTCACGGTGCAGGTGATGAGCGAGCCGTGGGTGGTGCTGGGCGACGCCGAGCTGGTGCGCGAGATCTTCCGCGGGACCAGCGACGACTTCCACTCGGACGCCGACGGCATCAAGTTCCTGTTGGGTGCCCAGGCGCTGCTGTTCATGAACGGCGACGCGCACCGCGCCGAGCGCAAGGTGCTACAGCCGTCGTTCAAGAAGAACCGCGTGGACGAGTACGCCGCGGGCATGCTGCGCAACGCGCAAGACGCCGTCAGCAAGCTGCAGCCCGGGAGCGAGCTCCTGATTCAGCACTTCTTCGCCGACATCACGCTCGAGACCATCATCGAGTGCGTGTTCGGCGTGACGGACCGAGCGCGCGCCGCGCGGCTGCACGAGCTCTTCGGCTTCACCATGCGCGCCATGCAGCGTCCGGCCGTCGGGGCGCTGTCCATGACGGTGGGCGGGGCCCGCGTCCGCGCCGCCATCAAGGCCGGCACGCAGCTGAGCCGCGCGCGCTACGGCACCCCGCGGCGTCGCGCCCGCACGCCCCTCGGTCAGCTGTTCGACGCGCGTCGCGAGCTACTGGACATCCTGCGCATCGAGCTTGAAGCGGCCCGTATGACGGCCCCGGGTGAGCGCGTGGACGTACTCGCCGAGCTGGTCCACAGCCGCTACGACGACGGCCGCGCGATGAGCGACGAGGCCATCCTGGACGAGCTCAACATGCTGTTGATCGGCGGGCACGACACCAGCGCCATCACCATGAGCTGGGCCATGTACTACCTGTCGAAGAACCCGAGCATGACGCAGCGGGTGCGCGACGAGATCGAGACCACCTTCGGTGACGGCCCGGTGGACCCCGCGCAGGCGCACAAGCTGGTGTACCTGCAGGCGGTCATCGACGAGGTCTCGCGCCTGCGCCCCGTGGCCAACATCGTGTCGCGGCGCCTGACGCGGCCCATGACCCTCGGCGGGTACGACTTGCCCGCGGGGACGGTGGTGCTGCCGAGCCCCACGATCATGCACTACCGCGAAGACCTCTGGCCGGACCCGGAGGCGTTCAATCCGGAGCGCTTCGTGGGCACGCGGCCCTCGCCGTTCCACTTCTTCCCGTTCGGCGGCGGCTCGCGCGCGTGCCTGGGTCGGCCGTTCGCGGCCACGCAGATGCGCATCGTGCTGGCCGAGGTCATCCGCCGCGCCGACATCACGCTGGCGCCCAACTGCGCCACCAAGAACGCGATGAACGGTGTGCTGATCGGCCCTTCGGATGCGGTGCCCATGCAGGTGCTCAGCGTGGACGGCGCGCGCCGGGCTCCGATGGCCGCCTGACAGCCCGCAATGGGCACGCTAAGGTGCCCGCGTGTCGCTCGGCCCGTGCTTCCACGTCGCGTTGTTGCGTGCCCCGCTTCGTGCGCTCCGCTCCGCGGGGGTGACGCTGCCCACCGATGGCCTGCTCGCCGAAGTGGCGCGGGGCGAGGGGCCCGAACGCGTGCCGCTGGCCCTGGGCTACGACGCCTGGCGCACGCTCGAGGAAGCGGTGGGCCGCGACGTGGGCGTCCGCGCCGCGCTGGTCACGGATCAGGGCGCCATCGATCTCGCCGACTACTTGGTGGGCGCCTGTCGGACGCTCGAGGACGCGATCGACATCCTGCGCGACCACCACCGCCTCTTCCACGACCTGGCCTACTTCCGCGTGGAGCGCAGCGCCGACGTCACGAGCCTGGTGGTGGGCCACGACGGTCCCGTGACCCCACCCGCATCCATGATCGAGTGGGCGCTGCTCACCTGGGTGTTCGTGCTGCGCGGCTTGATGCCGAGCGTGTCCTTCGTGGAGGCGCACTGTCAGCATCGCGCCCCGAAGGACCACGAGGCGTTGCTCGCCGCCGTCCCGCTGCGCTTTCGCTTCGATCAAGCCGAGAACCGCTTGATCCTACCCGACGCCCACGTGAGCGCTCCCAACCCGCGCGCCGACGACCGCCTGCGCGGACTACTGCTGACGCAGGCCTCGCGCATGGTGGCCGAGCTCCCGCCGCTCGAGGTGAGTGTGGTGGAGCGCGTGCGCCTCGAGCTGCTGCGACGTCTGCCGACGGGCGCGCCCGAAGCGGAAGACATCGCCAAGGCCCTGCGCTTGAGCCCGCGCACCCTGCGGCGCCGTCTCGAGGCCGAGGGGGTGGCCTTCTCGGACGTGCTGGACAGCGTGCGCCGCGACGAGGCCCTGCACCTGGTGCGGGACACGTCGCTGACGTTCGACGACATCAGCTTCCGCTTGGGCTTCTCGGCCACCACGAGCTTCCACCGTGCGTTCCGCCGCTGGACCGGGACCACCGCCAGCGCCCTGCGGGGGTGACTACGAGCGCTGCCCGATGGAGCGCGCCAGCGCATCCCGCGCGTGGTCGGCGGTGACGCCAGTGCCGATGGCCAGCAACGCCACCCATGCATGGAGGACGTCCTCCGCCAACGGGGCCGGCCCCGTGACGTGCAGCTGGTACTCGCCCGACGTGCGCTCGTAGCGACCCACGCGCAGCTCACAGCCAGCGGCGAGGCCATAGGCTGCCCAGTCGCCCACCGCCGACTCGTCGGCCGCGTGCTCGGTGATCCAATCGTCCCACAGCAGGCCCTGCTCCTGCGTGCCGCGCTGCTCGACGTCACGACCGCCGCCACACCCCGAAGCCGAGTGGAAATAGCTGTCCTCACGGATCAGCGTGTCGGGAGGCGCGAACGACGGGTCGAGATGCTGCGCGAACACCATCGCAATGGGATACACGCCACGGGTGAAGCGCAGCGGCGCACACAGCTGCGGACCCTCGCTCCCGAACGGCGCGCGGTGCGTCAGCGTCTGCATTTCCACGTGGTCCGACAAGGTTCCAGTGTAGCCGCGGGTCGCACTTCGGGGGAGGTGGTCTACGGTGGCTTCATGTTCCGGATGACTTCGACCCCCTTGCGCGGTGTGACGCTGCTGATCACCACGCTGGTCGCGTGCGGCGTGCTGCCCCTCGCCCCACGGTGCGCGCTCGCGCAGCCCGCGCCCTTGGCGCAGACGCTCTCGGTCACGGTGAACGGCGGAGCAAGCCTCGGCGCCTACGAAGGGGGCTACCTCTACTACATCGCCGAAGCGCTGGCGCGGAACCCCGAGCGCCTGCGGCTGCGCATCGTCACGGGGACGTCCGCGGGCAGCACCAACGCGCTGCTGAT
Source organism: uncultured Sandaracinaceae bacterium (assembly GCA_964510015.1). Classification (GTDB taxonomy): domain Bacteria; phylum Myxococcota_A; class Polyangia; order Polyangiales; family Houyiibacteriaceae; genus JADJJE01. The sequence goes on along the minus strand of CAZEAA010000028.1, from coordinate 14,918 downwards.
GGCGCTGGCCAGCTGCCGCCCATCCGTGCCGCGCGCGGAGGACAGCCCATTCTTCACCACCTGGACGCGCTCCACCTTCGACGCGCTGTTCGTGCCCGACGAGGTGGAGCCGCTCGGCATGTTCTCTCGGAACATCATCGACGCCATCTGGCAGGAGCAGGCAGCCGTGTTCGAGGCGGGGCTGCCCGAGACCTGCGAGTTCGTGCTGGGCGTGCCGGCCACTCGGCTCGAGGCCTTCGAGATTCCGATGCGCGGGGGGCTCGGCGGCGTCGCGCGCAGCGCAGAGCGCTTCATGGTGCGCGTCACCGGTCGGGGCCCAGGACGCGCGCCCGCCATCGAGAACTACGTGGACCGAGCGCACGCCTACGCGCCCGCGTTCCTGCCGGTGGACGGCGAGAGGCCCGGCGAGTTCAGCGCGCTGCGCGACGTGATCTTCGCGTCGTCGGCGTTCCCCCTGGCGTTCACTCCGGTCGACGTGCCGCACTGCATCGGCGGCGAGGTCGAAGAGAACCGGGTGCCGTGCCGCCCCGACGTGGCGGTCCACGCGCGCTTCGTGGACGGAGGCCTGCTCGACAACGCGCCGCTGCGCATGGCGACCACCATCGCCCGCACGGGCCTGGTACGCGACGTCGACGCGGGCGCGGGCCTCACGTTCCGTGACGCGCCCGACATCACGGAGCGCGAGCTGCCCGGCCGCACGCTGTTCCTCCACCTCGATCCGGGGCTCACCGCCTACCCGTTCGAGCCGCCGAACGACGAGAGCCACGCCGACGACGGGGCGCTGATCACGGGGCTTCGCCTGGCGACGAACGTGCTGGCCGGGGGGCACGAGCGCGAGCTGACTGGCCTGCTCGAGGACTACCCCGAGATCCGCGAGCGGGTGCGCGTGTCACACGCCTACCTGCCGCAGACGGGCGGCCTGATGTACGGCTTCCTGGCGCTCTTCGACGAGCAGTTCTTGGCGTTCGACTTCGTGCTGGGCATGGTGGACGCGCAGCGCATGGTGGAGAACAGCCTCTCCGCTTCGGCGCGGATGCACGCGGGGGACGAGCACGTCTCCTTGGTCCATCCGGAGGCCGACACGAGCTCGCTCACCTGGCGCGCCTATGGCTGCGTGCGCGCGGTCGTCGACGGGGTGGGCGATCCCAACGCGCTGTGCCGCGGTGACGACCTCGCGCCCACGCGCGCGCTGCTGCAGCTGGCCATCGAGCGCCTCTACCTGCGGTGCAGCACGCTCCCGCCGAACACGCGGACGGAGCACGCGCACTGTCGTCGGGCCATGGCTGGAGAGGCTGCCCCGCACGTGCCGCACCTGCCCGGCGTGGACGACGAAGACGCCGCGCGCCGTGACGGTGAGGCGGCCGTGGCTCACGCGGTGCGACGCCTCGCGCAGCTGGGCTTCCACTTCCGGGGCCTCGGTCTCGACTCCGACGAAGGCAGCCGTGCGATGCTGGCCATCCGACAGCGGCTGTCCGACATGGGGGGGCGCTTCGTGGACGAGCAGCCCAGCACGCGCCAGACCTTCGACGCGCTGCTGCGCTACAGCATGAACACCATCGCGTATGCGCCGCCCAGGTTCATCGGGCACGTCACGGTGGGCCGTCACATCGAGCTGGGCGGCAGCTTGGGGAGTCCCTTCGGGCGCGTGCGCTGGCTGCGCGCCACCGGTGCGCTCTCCATCCTCGGCTTCGAGTCGGCCATCGCGGCCGGGCCCACGCGCATGGCGTTCGGCGCGTCACTGGGCCTCGAGCTCGAGCCCATCCCCATGAACCGTCCGCTCTACCAGCTGCGCTTCGGCGCGCGCGCTGGCTTCGCGCTGGGCACGAACGACGACGCCGGCAGCGACCCGTGTGCGGACGACGAGCACGCGCGTCTCTGCACGCGTGCCTTCGTGGACACGTACCTGGCCCTCGCCATCGCCGAGCTGGTGCGCCTGCAAGTGTCGGCGCTCTTCTACCCGGGCTACGGTCGCGACCAGCGCTTCACGTGGTTCGTCGGGCCGAGCGTCGGGGTGCAGTTTCGCTCGCGGCTGTGAGCTCCCCCGGCCCGCGGGTCGTACTCCCCCCGAGAGCAGCTAGGGTGGCCCCCATGACCACCGACTTCGCCTCGCTCTCCCTCTCGCGCCCGCTGCTCGACGTCGTCGCGGAGCTGGGCTTCGAGGCGCTCACCGAAATCCAAGCGAAGTGCATCCCGCTGTTGCTGGAAGGGCGTGACGTGATCGGTCAGTCGAAGACCGGCAGCGGCAAGACCGCCGCGTTCGGACTGCCGCTGCTCGAAAAGCTGGACCTCGCGGACCGCACGCTGCGCGCGCTGGTGCTGTGCCCCACGCGAGAGCTTTGCGACCAGGTGGCGCGCATGCTGCGCACGCTCGGGCGGCGCCACGCGGGGCTCCAGGTGCTGGTGGTGGCGGGCGGCAAGCCGCTCGCTCCGCAGCGGGACGCGCTCGCGCGCGGGGTGCACGTGGTGGTGGCCACGCCGGGGCGCCTGATGGACCTGATGGACCGCGGCGCCGCGCCGCTCGGCAACGTGGGCATGGTGGTGCTGGACGAGGCCGACCGCATGCTCGAGATGGGCTTCCGCGAAGACATGGTGAAGATCCTGGGCGCCACGCCCGCGGGGCGTCAGACCGCGCTCTTCTCGGCCACGTTCCCACCGGGCGTGGAGGCCATCAGCCGCAGCTATCAGCGCGACCCGGTGCAGGTGACGGTGGAGAGCCGCGAGGCCACGCCGGACATCGAGCAGCTGGCCTACGACATCGGTCGCACGCCGCGCGACGAGGCCCTGCTGGCCGTGATGGGTCTCCATCCGCACGCCTCGGCGCTGGTGTTCTGCAACCTGAAGGCCACGGTGGACGCGGTGACGCTGCGGCTGTCCGAGGCCGGTGTCAGCGCGGCGAAGCTGCACGGCGACCTCGAGCAGAAGGACCGCGACCGCGTCATGGCCAAGCTCCGCAACCAGAGCACGCGGGTGCTCGTGGCGACCGACGTGGCGGCGCGCGGGATCGACGTGCAGGCCCTCGACCTGGTCGTGAACTATGACCTCCCCGCGCAGGCCGAGGTCTACGTGCACCGCATCGGCCGCACCGGTCGGGCAGGGCAGCGTGGGCTGGCCGTGACGCTCACCACGCAAGCCGAGCGCCGCAAGCTGGCGGAGCTGGAGCAGCAGACGGGCATGAAGCTCACGCGGCATGCCCTGCCCGCTGCGCCAGAGGCCGCTCCCATCGCGCGCGACGCGGCGATGGTGACCCTCTACATCTCCGGCGGCCGCAAGGAGAAGGTGCGCCCCGGCGACATCCTCGGCGCGCTCACCGGCGAGGCGGGCGGCTTCGCGGGCAGCGACATCGGGAAGATCGAGATCCACGAGAACTTCACGTACGTGGCGGTCGCCAAGGGCATCGCGAAGGACGCCGTGCGCAGCCTGTCGAACGGGAAGATCAAGGGCCGCCGGTTCAAGGTCGGCTTCGTGGAGTGAGCGCGTCCCGCAGGGCCCGCCTCCAGCAAAGTGTCACCCGGCGCTCGGGTCCATCGCGCACATGGGGCCCGCGTCGCTGGGGGCTTCCGTGAAGGCGTCCCCGTCGCTCCACTGCGGCTCCGCGGCCCACTGCGGCTCCGCGGCCCACTGCGGCTCCGCGGCCCACTGCGGCTCCGCGGCC
>CAZEAA010000028.1:0-11166 GCA_964510015.1 uncultured Sandaracinaceae bacterium | reverse complement strand
CCACTGCGGCTCCGCGGCCCACTGCGGCTCCGCGGCCCACTGCGGCTCCGCGGCCGAACCGGCGCCTACGGGCGCGGGGGCCGCCGTGCCGCTCGAGGCCGGCGGCGCTTCCTCTTCGGATGCGGCGGCCGGAGCCGCGCGGGTGGAGAGCGCACCGAAGGTCATGCACTGAGGCGTCACCGTCGCGACGTCTTCGCGAATGCTCCGCGTGCACGCAGCGGCGTGCGCCGAGGGCACCGGCCCCGCCGCCGCGCACGCTTGCACGGTGTAGGTGGCCACGCAGGCGCACGCGTAGTCGTGGTGGGCGCCCGCGGTCATGTTGGGCTCACAGGTCCGGAAGGCGCTGTCCCAGAGCGACCCCTGCGACGTGTTCCGGCCCCGCCCGGTGACGGGCCGCGCGGCGGGCGTAGCCACTGGGCCCGATACGCGCAGCGCGCCGTACTCGTGGCACATGTCGATGACGGGATCGAGCCACTCGCCCTGACGCCGCTGCGTGCACTGGGCCACCTGGTACGGGCTCGTGTTCCCGGAGCTCTGGCAGCGCTGGATGAACTCCGTGGCGACGCACGCGCACAGCTGGCGATGGTCGGGGTCCTCCGCGCAGCCCACGTACAAGTCTCGCCAGACCGACATCATGGACTGGGCACGAGATGGACTGGGCATGGCCAACAGCAACACCCCCAGCATGGGGCCCAGCCACCACGTCCAACCGAGCCGACCAGGTGAGGTGATGTGCGACATGCCCTCAGTGCATCACCCGGGAGGGGGCGTGTCAACGGTGCCCCCATTCGCGCCGTCCGTGGGCTCACGGCCTGCTCACGACCTGCTCATGACCTATTCATGGCCTGCGCGGCCTGCTCCGCCGACGCGATGACGTCGGGCATGCCCACACCGCGGTAAGCACCGCCCACCAAGTGGAGGCCTGGCAGCGCGCGCACCAACGCCTCGACGCGCGCCACCCGCTCGAGGTGACCCACGTGATAGCGCGGCATGGCGCTCACGTAGCGGTCCACGCGCACCAGGCCAGGGCTGGCGTGAATCCCCACCAGCTCACGCAGCGCCTCGCGCGCGAAGCCGAGCAGGCGGTCATCGGGCTGCTGGTGGATGGTGGGGTGGCTGTGGCCGCCCAGGAACACGCGGAGCAGCGCGGCGTCCTCGGGCGCGCGCCCGTCCCACTTGGCGCTCGAGAAGGTGCAGGCCATCACCATGCGGCGCTCGATGGCCGGCACCACGAAGCCATACGAGGTGAGCGGGCGCGGCAGGTCACCCTGCCGGAAAGCGAGCGTCACAGCCGCGGCCGAGCCGAGGCTCAGCGCGCCGAGCTCACGACCGAGGGCCGGTGCGAACGGGCTCACCAAGCGCGTGACGTGGGACGAAGCCAGCGCCAGCACCACGTGGGAGGCGCGCGTGCTCTCGCTGCGCCCCTGCTGCTCCCACGTCACGGTGTAGCCGCCTGCATCTGGCGTCAGCGACATGACGCGCGCGCCGAGACGCACGTGCGGGGCCACGTGCACGGCCAGCGCGTCGGTCAGCTCTTGCATGCCGCGCGGCAGGCTCACGAACAGCCCGTAGCGGGCGCCTGAAGACACCTCGCCGCTGGCCTGCGCCGCCTGCGCCAGGTGCTGCGTGACACCGCCGGGCTGCTCGGCGTCGAGGAAGCGCGGCATGGTGGCGCGCAGGCTCAACACGGCAGGATCGGCGCCGTAGATGCCGGCGGCCAGCGGCTGCGCCAGGCGCTCCAGCACCTCGCTGCCATAGCGCCGCCGCACGAAGCCCGCGAGGCTGTCGTCGTCGCGCACGTGCGCCGGGATCACGCGGTCCAGCAGCGCGCGCGCCTTGCCCGCGGGGCTCAATACGGGCGAGCGCAAGAGCGCCGCGAAGTCCGTGGGGGCCAGGATCGAGAAGCCCTCGGGGATGCGCTCGAGCCGCCCGCGCGTGACCACCTGCGCGCCGCTCGCCCCACTGCGCGTGCGAAGCAGCCGCGGGCCGAGGCCCAGCTGGTTGGCCAGCGCCACCCCGGCGGGCTTCGTGGTGATCATCGACTCGGGACCGCGCTCGATGACGAAGTCGCCCGTGCACTCCGTGCTGACCAGGCCACCCAGGCGCTCGCTCGCTTCGAGCAGCGTGACCTCGCGCGCGGGGTCGTCACGCAGCAGCCGGTGGGCAACCGCGAGGCCGCCGAGTCCGCCACCGACGACCACGACGCTCATGAGGTCAGCGTCCCTCGGCCAGACGGGCGCTCGTCTCGTGCACGTGGTCGATGAGCGCGCGCACCTGCGCGGGGTCCGCCTCCGGCATGATGCCGTGACCCAAGTTGAAGATGTGCCCGGGACGGCCGGCGGCCTGCTTCAGCACGTCGGTGGCCGCTTGGAACATGACCTCGCGGGGCGCCAGCAAGTAGGCCGGGTCCATGTTGCCCATCATGGCGGTGTCGCCCAGCGCGTCCCACTGGGCGCCGAGGTTCACGCGCCAGTCCACGCCGATGACGTCACCGCCCGCGCGCTTCATCAGCGGGTAGAGCGAGGGGTTGCCCGTGCCGAAGTGGATGGACGGCACGCTCTTGTCGAGGCCGTCGAAGATGGCCTTCACGTGGGGGAACACGTAGCGCTCGTAGTCCGCCGGCGAGAGGCAGCCCACCCAGCTGTCGAAGAGCTGCACGGCCTGCGCGCCCGCGCGGATCTGCGCGTTGAGGTACACCGTGATGGCCCGCGAGAACTTGGCCATGAGCGCGTTCCACAGGCCCTCGTCGGCCTGCATCAGCTTCTTGGTCTCGTAGTAGTTCTTGCTGCCGCCGCCCTCGATGGCGTAGCTGGCCAGCGTGAACGGGGCCCCGGCGAACCCGATCAGCGGCACCTTCAGCTCGCGTCGCGTTCGGCGGATGGCCTCCATCACGTAGCCCAGCGAGTCGTCGGGGTCGATGCTGTCGGCCACCCCGTCCACCTGCGCGGCCGTGCGGATGGGCTTCAGGATCTTGGGCCCGTGGTCCGACTTGAACTCGAAGCCGATGTGCATCGGGTCGAGCACCAGGAGGATGTCCGCGAAGATGATGCCCGCGTCGGCGTTCAGCTGCTCGGCCGCGAGCACCGTCACCTCGCAGGCCAGGTCGGGCGACTTGCACAGCTCGATGAAGCTGACCTTCTCGCGGATGGCGCGGTACTCGGGCTGGTAGCGCCCGGCCTGCCGCATCAGCCACGCAGGCGTGAACGAGGTGGGACGGCGGGCACAGGCATCGAGGAAGGCGCTCATGGAGAGGGGCTATAGCAGCGGCTCGCCCCCGTGGCGACGTCACATGGCAATGGGCGGGTCGCTGCGCAGCCCGAGGATGTCGGCGCGCACCTCACCGAGCAGGTGGATGGAGCCGGCCACCACCACGAGGCCCGCGGGCCCGGCCAGCTTCATGGCACGCTCGAGCCCGGCGTGGACGCTGGAGGCGGCGACCCCCGGCCGCAGCTTCAGGAACTTCTGCGCACGGGCGGCGCGGCTCACCCCCGGCGTCACGTAGATGCGCTTGTGCACCACGCCGTCGAGCGCGGCCAGCATGCCCACGTGCTCCTTGTCGAGCATCGCGCCGAACAGCAGCACCACGCGACCCGGGTGCGCCTTGCGCTGCAGCTCGCGCGCCAGGGTGCGGCAGCCGTCGGGGTTGTGAGCCGCGTCCATCAGGAACGCCGGCCGCCCGTCCTTGGCCGGCAGCCACTCGAGGCGCCCCGGCCAGCTGACCTTCCCGAGCCCGGTGCGGATGGCGGCGTCCGGGATCTCGAAGCCCTTGCCGCGCAGCGCGAAGAGCGCCGCCACCGCGCAGGCCGCGTTGTCCGGCTGGTGCGCGCCCGCGAGGGCCACCTGCACGCCGTCGATGCTCTGGTCCTTCACGTCCACGCGATAGACCGGCTGACCGCGCTTCTCGCCCGTGGCGGTGATGGAGAACTCGCGGCCCAAGCGCACGGACGTGGTGCCCACGCGCCGCACGCGCTCGGTCATGACCGCGGCGGCGACCGGGTCGCGGACACCGGTGACGAGCGGGGCACGCCCCTTGATGATGCCGGCCTTCTCGCGCGCGATGGAGCGCACGTTGTCGCCCAGCACGTGCATGTGGTCGAGGCCGATGTTGGTCACCACCGTGACCGTGGGGGTCACCACGTTGGTGGAGTCCAGCCGACCGCCGAGGCCCACCTCGAGCACCACTATGTCGCACCCGTGCTCGCGGAACGCCTCGAACGCCGCGACCGTCGTGTACTCGAAGAAGGTGAGCTGCGGGAGCCGCGCGTCATCGCGCAGCGCGAACAGGCGGCGCGCCAGCTCGGCCTCGGCGATGGGCTTTCCGTCGATGCGGATGCGCTCCACGTAGCGATGCAGGTGCGGCGAGCTGAACCAGCCCGTCTTGTAGCCGGCGGCCCGCAGCGCGCGCTCGGTCATGGCGCACACGCTGCCCTTCCCGTTGGTGCCCGCCACGTGCAGGTAGCGCAGCCCCTCGTGCGGGTTGCCACGCTGCGCCAGCGCTTGCTGCATGGGCACGAGCCCCAGCTTCACGCCGCGGCTCTCGAGCCCGTAGATCCAGGTCAACGCCTCTTGGTACGCGCTCATCCGGCTTGGCCTCAGTCGAGCAGATGATCGAGGGTCCGCGCGATGGTCGCGCGCATGTCGTGGCGCTCCGCGATGACGTCCAGCATGCCGTGGTCCAGCAGGAACTCGGAGCGCTGGAAGCCATCCGGCAGCGTCTGCCGAATGGTGTTCTCGATGACGCGCGGCCCCGTGAAGCCGATGAGCGCGCGCGGCTCCCCGATGTTCACGTCGCCGAGCAGCGCGAAGCTGGCGGCCACGCCACCCGTGGTGGGGTTCAGCAGCACGCTGATGAAGGGCATACCGGCCTCGCGCAGCAGCCCGAGGGCGGCCACCGTCTTGGCCATCTGCATGAGCGACAGCGCGCCCTCCTGCATGCGTGCGCCACCGGACGCGCTCAGCAGGATGACCGGCTGCTTCCGCTCGGCGCCGCGCTCCATCATGCGCGTGATCTTCTCGCCCACCACCGAGCCCATGGAGCCACCCATGAAGCGGAAGACGAAGCAGCCCAGCTGCACCGGGCGTCCGCCGAGGTTGCCCGAGCCCGCCATGAAGGCGTCGTTCACGCCGGACTTCTTGATGCTGCTGACGAGTCGCTCCGAGTACGGCTGCGAGTCCACGAAGTGCAGCGGGTCGAGCGAGCGGATGTTCTCGTCGTGCTCCACCCAGGAGCCCGGGTCCACCAGGTACTGCACCCAGGCCTCGGCGCTGAGCGCGTAGTGGTGGCCGCAGCTCGGGCAGACCTCGAGGTTGGCCGTGAAGTCCTCGGCCTTCAGCGTCGCGGCGCAGCCGTCGCAGCGCCGAAACACCCCGCGACCGAGGCTCTTCTTCTCCGAGGCATCACCGACCGGCTTCTTCTTTGCGAACAAGGCCATGAGGGCTGCGGGGTAGCACGAAGGAACCAGCCGGAAAAGGAAGAGCCCCTACCGGCTGGTCAGACTGCCTCAGGGGAGGAGGGTGACGTGCTCGGTGCGGCTGTCGCGCACCACCATGTGGAACGTCTGCACCGGCTGGCCGCCGCCCACGTTGACCGTGAAGGTGGTGTCGAGCGCCATGCTCATCTCGGAGGTCGGCGGACGCGAGGTTCCGTCGGTCGGGAAGGCGCCGCGGTGCGTGGTCTCGACCGTGCCGTTCACGAACCGCGCCGTACCGGGGAGGTTCGGGATGGCGCCCAGCCGGCCGGTCATGGTGGCCGTGAGCACCAGGCACGGCAGGTTGTCCACCGTGGTGAGCTCCGTCGCTTGGACCTGCCCGCGGAGCCGTACGTCGGTGAGCCCGTTGGCCGCCAGCTCGCGCTCGGCGACCTCGGCGTTGATGTTCCAGCGCTCGCCCACGCGGCGCGGGTTGGTCGAGCCGAAGACCTCGTCGTCCGAGACGCCGGACACCTTGCGGGACACCACGATCCCGAGCGCAGTCGCGATCTCGCTCGCCACCGGCGCGCCCCCGACCGTCATGCGGGCCTCGGCGTCGGGGCTGATGGCGCGCTCCACCAACACCACCGTGCCGCGCGCTAGCGGCCGCACAGTGGTTCCGTCACGCTCCACCTCGAAGGTCTCGATGGTGAACTCGGAGCTCGTGGGCTCGCCCGTGGCGTTCACGGCGACGATGCGCTCCACGGCCAGCATGCGCACCACGGTGCGCTCGTCACGGACCGGCGTGGCCTGGCCCTGCTGCTCCATGCGGAGCGACTTCTCGCCGCTCGCCTCGACGCGGTAGCGGGCGCCGACCGCGCGCGGACGCTCGAAGCGGATGGCGTGACGCTCACGCGAGGCGGGGGTGGTCTGCGCGCCGAGCGTGGACACGGCCAGCGCGGACAGGAGCATGCTGGCCATCACCGCGGGGATGACCCGCGACACGCGCGGGGAGCGAGATTCACGGTTCCTGGTGTTCATGACGATGTCCTCGGTGGGTGTGCGTGCGTGGCTGTACGTGCCTGGCCGTGCGTACGTGGGTGAAGGGAGCGACAACGTACCATGCACGGCGAACCAGGAGCCTCCCGTGTGTACGCTCACCAAGGGTAGTCCTCCCTCCCCCCGTTGTCGGGTATCGTCTCCCCATGGGAACCACGCCGTCGTCTTCGCCCGTGCGCATCGGCATCCTGGGAGCTGCCCGCATCGCGCCCTTCGCGTTGATCGCCCCGGCGCGCGAGGTGCCCGACGCCAAGGTGTTGGCCGTGGCCGCGCGCGACGTCTCCCGTGCGAGCGCGTTCGCCAAGCGCCACGGCATCCAGCTGGCGTTCGGCAGCTACGAAGCGCTGCTGGCCAACACCAACATCGACGCGGTCTACAACCCGCTGCCCAACTCGCTGCACGCGCCGTGGACGCTCGCGGCCCTCGCCGCCGGCAAGCACGTGTTGCTGGAGAAGCCCTTCACGTCGAACGCCGAGGAAGCGGCCGCGGTGCTCGCCGCCAGCGCGAAGAGCGGCAAGGCCGTGGTGGAGGCCTTCCACTGGCGCTTCCACCCGATGGCGGCGCGCATGGTGGAGCTCTGCCAGCAGGGGCCGTACGGACGCATCGAGCACATCGAGACGTCCATGTGCATCCCGCTGCCCATGCCCGGCGACATCCGCTTTCAGCTGAGCCTCGCGGGCGGCGCCATGATGGACACCGGGGCCTATGCGGCGCACATGCTGCGCCAGCTGAGCGGCGAGGAGCCCACGGTCACGCGCGCGAAGGCCACGCTGATGAGCCCCGGTGTGGACCGCGCCATGGAAGCAGACGTGACGCTGCCGAGCGGCGCCACCGGGCGCCTCGAGTGTTCGCTGCTGTCTCACAAGCTGCTGAAGGTCGGCGTGCGGGTGCGCTTCGAGCGCGGTGAGCTGCGCGCCTTCAATCCCGTGGCCCCGCAGCTGGTTCACCGCCTGCGGCACCGCCGGCACGGCGAGGCCTGGCAGAGCGAGACGTTCCCGCGACGTGCCACGTACACGTACCAGCTCGAGGCCTTCTGCGCGCACGTGCTGCACGGCACCTCACTCCCGACCGCGCCCGGTGACGCGCTCGCCAACATGCAGCTGATCGACGCGGTGTACGACGCGGCCGGGCTCGCCCGGCGCGGCGCCCGAGAGGAGCGTGGTGGGCGATGACCTCGATGCGACCGAAGAACCCCTCCGTACCCCCGCGGCGAGGACCCGGGGCGTCATCCGCCAAGCGACCTTCCGTGGCGCCGCCGAAGCGCCCTTCGGCCTACCCGGTCGATCGCCGCTGCCCCGTGCATGGGTTCGCGCTCTCGCCCGACGGGCAGTGCCTGCGCTGCAACACCGAGGGTCGCCCCACACGACCGCGAGCCGAACCGTTGCTCGAGCCCGTGACGCTCCGCACCAAGCTGCTCTTCGCGCTGGTGGCCGTGTGCGCGCTCGGCGGCGCGCTGCTGGCCGTGAGCTTCAGCGACGACGTCTCACCCGGCAGCGCCGAACGCGGTCTCGTGGTGGAGCGGGGAGAGGAGCCGCCCACGGCGCAGCCCACCGACGCCGAGCGCGCGCTGGCCGCCGCGCGAGCCGAGAACGAGCGACGGGACCGCGAGGCGGCCGCCCGACGCGCCGCCGCAGACACCGAGGACGACCCGCAGCAGGCGGAAGCCCCCGCACCCCCGAGCACCACCCCTCCGAGCGCCGTCACGCCTCCGAGCGCAGCCGACCTGGCGCGCGAGCAAGAGGCCCGCGCCCGCGCTCGCGCGCGCGTGCCCATCATCCTGTACGGCACGGCGTGGTGTGGGGCCTGTCGTCAGGCGCGCAGTTACATGAGGGCGCAAGGCATCGCCTTCACCGACCTCGACGTGGAGTCCAACCCGGCCGCGCGAACCACGTATGCGCAGCTCAACCCCGCGCGCACCGTGCCCACGCTGCAGGTCGGCCGCGAGGTGCTGCGCGGCTTCAGCCCCGACTCGCTGGAGCAAGCGCTCGACGCAGCCGTGGCGCGCGCGCGCTGAGCGGTGCAGCCGCCCGAGACTCGGCGCGAGGCTCAGCGCGCGCGGCTGACGATGGCCGCCAGGTGACGGCCGGTGCGCCCGGCATCACGGCGGTACGAGAAGAAGCGCGCGGCGTCCTCGAAGGTGCAGCCCCCCACGTCGTCCACGCGCGAGACCCCCGCGGCGTGCAGCTGATGGCGGACCAGCGCGGCCAGGTCCACGTGCGGCTTCGCGCCGCCGCGCACCACCACGCCAGCGCCGGGCGCGGCCGCCTCGGCAGCCTCGGCGACCTCGTCCCCCACCTCGAAGTGCGCCGCGCGAATGTGCGGGCCCACCGCGGCCACCAGGGCGCCGGGCGTGGTGCCGAACTCCGCCTGCATGCGCTCGATGGTGCGCCCGAGGATGTGGTTCACGGCCCCCCGCCAGCCAGCATGCACGGCCGCCACGGCGCCGGTCTCGGTGTCGGCCAGCAGGATGGGCACGCAGTCGGCCGTGCGCACACCCACGGTGAGCCCACCGGCAGGCGCGATCAGCGCGTCATGCTCTTCCTGGCGGACCACCACGGGGTCTTCGTCCGGCGACACCAGCCGCACGCTCGTGCCGTGCACCTGGCTCACCTCGAACAGGCCATCGCGTGGATAGGGAACGCGCGCGGCGAAGCGGATGTGGTTCTCCCACACGCACTCCTCGTCGTCGCCCACGCTGCGCCCCAGGTTCAACGTCCCGAAGGGCGCGTCGCTGACGCCGCCGTCGCGCAGCGAAAACGCGTGGGCGAACCCCGCGTCCTTCAACGCTGCGCTGCGGACGACGTCCGCCATGCCCCTAGCTCAGGCCACCTTCCAGGTGTGGCCCTTGCGCAGCTCCTTGGCCATGTCGGCCACGCCACCGGCGCGGTCGATGGCCATGCGGTTCTGCGTCTGCACGCTCTCGTCGTAGACCGGCGCCTCGCTGCGGTAGAGCACACCGAGCGCCACGGCGCCCGGCAGGTCCGCCAGCAGGAAGGCCTGGGCCAGGTTGGTCTCGTCGTGCACCAGGATGTCGGCCTCGGTGACGCCGTCCCCCAGCTTCACGATCTCGGCGGTGAGCGACGTGCTGTTCAGGCGCACGCCCATCTCGCGGTTGGCGCCGAAGACGATGGGCTTGCCGTGCTCGAGCCACACCTGGTAGGCGGGGCCCGACTTCTTGTCGCGGATGTGCTCGAAGATGCCGTCGTTGAACACGGGGCAGTTCTGCAGGATCTCCACGAAGCCCGTGCCGCGGAAGTCGTGCGCTTCCTTCAGCAGGTCCCCGAGGTCCTTGCTCACGTCGAAGCCGCGACCCACGAACTTGGCGCCGGCCCCGAGGGCGAAGCGCGCCGGCGTGAGCGGCTGGTCGAGCGAGCCCATCGGGCTCGACGGCGTGACCTTGCCCACGGCGGTGGTGGGCGAGTACTGACCCTTCGTCAACCCGTAGATCTGGTTGTTGAAGAGCATGATCTGCAGGTTCAGGTTGCGACGCAGCACGTGCAGCAGGTGGTTGCCGCCGATGCTGAGGCCGTCGCCGTCACCCGTGACGATCCACACGTCCAGCTCGGGGTTGGCGAGCTTCACGCCCGACGCCACCGCCGGCGCGCGGCCGTGGATGGTGTGGAAGCCGTACGTGTTCATGTAGTAGGGGAAGCGGCTGGAGCAGCCGATGCCCGACACGAAGACGGTGTTGGACGGGGTGGCGCCGATCTCGGGCAGCACGCGCTGCACGGCGGCGAGGATGGCGTAGTCGCCACAGCCCGGGCACCAGCGGACCTCTTGGTCCGAGGTGAAGTCGGCGCGCGTGTAGGTCTTCGGGACGTGCGGGCTCATGTCACTTGCCTCCTTCGAGGTTCTGCTGGATGGCGTTCACCAGCTCGGAGATGCGGAAGGGCTGACCCGCGATCTTGGCGACCGACTTGCAGTCCACGAGGTACTCGGAGCGCAGCACGCGCGCGAGCTGTCCGTTGTTGAGCTCGGCCACGATCACCGTGTCGAAGCGCTTCAGCAGGTCGCCGAGCCCGTTGGGCAGCGGCCACACCTGGCGCAGGTGATAGTGGCTCACGCTCTGACCCTGCTTGCGGCACTGGCGCACGGCCTGGCTGATGGAGCCGTAGGTCCCGCCCCAGCCCACCACGAGCACGCGGCCCGAGTCGTCACCCTGGTCCACGGTGGCGTCCGGGTAGTCGTTCGCGACCTGCGCCACCTTCTTGGCGCGCAGCAGCGTCATGGCGTGGTGGTTGTCGGCGTCGTAGCTGATGTGCCCCGACTTCTGCGCCTTCTCGAGCCCGCCGATGCGGTGCGCGAGGCCCTCGGTGCCGGGCTTGGCCCACACGCGGCCGAGCGTCTGCTCGTTCCGCTTGTAGGGGTGGAAGCCCTCCGGGTCCGTGTGGAAGGTGACCGGGAACGGCTTCATGGACGCGACGTCCGGGATCTCCCAGGGCTCGGCGCCGTTGGCGATGTAGCCGTCGGTCAGCAGCATGACGGGCGTCATGTACTTCACGGCGATGCGCACGGCCTCGATGGCCATGTAGAAGCAGTCGCCCGGCGTGGCCGCCGCGAGCACGGGCAGCGGCGCGTCTCCGTTGCGGCCGAAGACCGCCTGGTAGAGGTCGCTCTGCTCGGTCTTGGTGGGCAAGCCGGTGGAGGGACCGCCGCGCTGCACGTCGCAGATGACGAGCGGCAGCTCGGTGATGAACGC
>CAZEAA010000027.1:6544-29168 GCA_964510015.1 uncultured Sandaracinaceae bacterium | reverse complement strand
GTCCCCTCGAGGTGGGCCTGGGCGACGACGTCCGCGTGCACCTCGAGCCCAGCGCCGACTCGCTCGTGGTTCGCGTGCTGTCCGGGCTGGACTCGGGGGCCGTCGCGCTGGTGGGGCAGGGCGCGCTCGCGCTGCCCGGGGCGCAGGCCGTGGTCCGCTTCGAAGGCGGCTACGGCGTGCTCTCCGCCACGGGCGGGGCCAGCGTGCAGCTCGACGGGCAGCGCTGCGTGGCACCCGTGGACCTGCTGCGTGAGGACGTGCTCTCCGTGGAAGGCGTGCGCGTCGAGGTCCTGGCGTGAGCTTCTGGCACCGCGTGCGAGGCGCCATCCGCGGGGAGCCCGCGCCGGCCGAGCCGGTGGCTGCCGTGGGCGACGGCGGTCCCGTGCCGAGGGCCGCCAGCGCCGCCACGCCCCCCGACACCCCGGAGCAGGCGCTTCGCCGCATGGCCGAAGACCCGCGGCTCCTCGACGAGGCGGCCGCCGTGGTCGCCCTCGAGCGACTCGAAGCCGAAGGCCGGGCGGGCAGCGCGCTCAGCCACGGGGCCGCGCTGCTGTTGCATGGCGTGCTGCTGCCGCGCCTGCGGCTGGCCATGGCCGAGACCTTCTGCTCGCGAGCCCAGGACGGAGAGGCCTTGGCGGTGCTTGCGCCGCTGCTCCGCGACGCGGACTACAGCGTTCACGCCGCCCAGCTCAGCGCCGAGATCCACGAGCGCGCGGGGCGTGACGCCGAGGCCCGCCTTCTCTACGAGGGCATCCTCGCGCGCGACGTGAGCCACGCCCGCGCGGCCGTTCGCCTCGAGCGGTTGGGGCAGCGCGGGCAGGCGTCGACCGGCGGGGCCACCCTCGTGGCCGAGGGCGCCATGGCGCGTGGCCGCTACCGCGTCGAGCAGGAGCTGGGTCGTGGCGGGGCAGGCACGGTGTTCCTCGCCCGCGACACGCGCCTCGACCGGCTGGTGGCGCTCAAGGTCTACCACCGGCGGGGCCGCGCGGAGTGGGAGCGCCTCATGGTGGAGGCGCGCACCCCCGCTCAGATCGAGCATCCGCTGGTGTGCCGGGTGCTGGACCTCGAAGAGTCGCTCTTTGGCCTGGCGCTCGAGTACCTGCCGGCAGGCTCCGTGCGCGCCATCCTCGATCGCGGCGGCTACGACGTGCCCCGCGCGCTCGGGCTGATGGCCAGCGCCGCGGAAGGGCTCGTGGCCGTCCACGCGGCCGGCTTCGTGCACCGCGACATCAAGCCCAGCAACCTGCTGCTGCGCCGTGATGGACGCGTGGTGCTGACCGACTTCGGCATCGCGCTGCCCAAGGGCAAGGCGCCCACCAGTCCGATGGCGGAGGGCACGCTGCAGTACATGCCCCCGGAGCAGAAGGCCTCCGCGCCGGCAGACCCTGCGGCCGACGTCTTCGCCCTCGGGCGCGCGGCGAACGAGCTCCTGGCGGCGGCCTCGGGCACCGTCCCACCTGCGCTCGCGTCCCTGCTGGGGGCGGCCACGCGCGAGGTCCCGCGTCAGCGGCCCAGCATGCAAGAGCTGGCTTCGGCGCTCGCCAGCAGCGTGTGATCCGCCTGAGCCAGCTTGCCCGGAGGGCCCCTCCGAGGTAGTTCCAGCCCGTGGCAAAAAAGGGCAAGAAGCTAGAGGCCGGCAGCGAGCGCATGGACCCCAACGAGGCGCTCCGCCAAGTGGAGCGTCCGCGCCTCAACTGGCGCGTCATCGGCATGATCGCGCTCGGCTTCGGCGTGCTCTGGCTCATGGCGTTCATGGCCATCCCGGTGGTGAGCTACGTCGGCATCGTGATCGCGGGCATCCTCACCGCGGCGGCCCTGGGCTTCGCCTTCTACATCTGGCGCATGACCAAGCGCTCGTCGGCCATCGTGGACATCATGAAGGGCGCCACGGACGCCGAGGGCCGCGCCAGCGCCTTGGCTGCGCTGAGCGCGCAGTCCCCCGAGGGCAAGGACGCCATGAACGTCCTCGCGCAGGCGCAGCTCCTGGCGCAGGACGACCCGCAGGCCGCCATCGCCAAGCTCGAGGGCATCGACATCGAGAAGGCGCCGGCCATCCTGCGCAACGACATCCGCGCGCAGCTGGGCCTGATGTACCTGCTCACCAACAAGCCCAAGAACGCCCTCGACCTGGCGCGCGAGATCAAGCCCGACGCCCAGCCGCAGCTCAAGCAGAAGGCGCTCTACGCCGCGGTGCGGGCCGAGGCCTTCGCGCGCAACGGGCGCCCCGAGGACGCGCGCCTGGCCCTCGAGGGCATCAAGGAAGCCGACCCCGAGCTGGCCGAGGTTCGCCCGCTGGTGCTGCGTGCGCAGGTCTTCACCTTCTTCGCCCTCAAGAAGCGCGGCCTCGCGACCGAGGCCATGGAGCGCCTGGTCCTGGTGGAGCCCAACATCGTGATGGCCATGGCGAGCAAGGGTCACCCCGAGATGAAGCAGCTGGCCATCGCCACCCTGCAGCGCGCGGGTGTGGTGCCCAAGCAGCGCGTCAGGATGCGGTGAGTGTCCGCTGACACCTGGACCCTTCAGCAGCTGCTGACGTGGTGCACCGACGACTTCCGCAAGCGCGGCATCCCGAGCCCGCGCTTGGACGCCGAGCTGCTGGTGTCGCACGCGCTGGGCATCGACCGCGTGCGCATCTACCTGGACTTCGAGCGGCCGCTCACGCCCGAGGAGCGCGCCAGCATCCGCGCGCTGGTGGAGCGTCGCCGTCGCCGTGAGCCGGTGGCTTACATCGTGGGCGAGCGCGCCTTCTACGGCCGCACGTTCGCGGTGGGTCCCGGGGTGCTGGTGCCGCGGCCGGACTCCGAGACCCTCATCGAGCGGGCCCTCGAGCTGCTGCCGATCCAGAGCGACATGCACGTGCTCGACGTGGGCACCGGCAGCGGCTGCCTCGGGATCACCCTGGTGGCGGAGCGCCCGCACGCGACGGTCACCCTGGTGGACGTCTCGGAGGACGCCCTGCGCGTGGCCCAGCAGAACGCTGCTGCGCTCGGAGTCGCCGACCGAGTGAGCCTACTGCGGTCGGACCTGTTCGCGGCGGTGAGCGCACCTGCGGGTGGCTTCGATCTCATCGTCTCGAACCCGCCGTACATACCCACCGGGGACCTCGCGGGGTTGATGCCGGACGTGATCCAGCACGAGCCCCGTCTGGCGCTGGACGGTGGCCGCGATGGGCTCGACTTGGTGCGCAGGCTCATCGCCGGCGCGCGGAAGCAGCTGCGGCCAGGTGGGTCGCTGCTGATCGAGATCGGCATCGGCCAGGCCGACGCGTGCGTAGCGCTCCTCACGGAGGCGGGCTTCCTGGAGGCCACGTCGCATCGCGACCTCGGCCGGATCCCCCGCGTGGTCGAGGGCCGGCAGCCCGCATAAGTTGCTTCGGTGTGCTGGGGCAAAGCACCATCAGGGCACATCATGAGGTCGCGTGTCGTCTTGAGTGGAGCGCTGGGCGTCGCCTGTTCGCTGGCGACGGCTCTCGCGTTCCCGCGCTCGGCGCGGATGGACGGCGACACGAGCGCTCCCGCTACGCGAGCCGCCTCCCGTCCTGCGAGCTCAGCACCCGTGCAACCGGTGGTGGCTCCCAGCGGAGCACACGAGCCGCTGCCAGCGGAGCTCACGGCCCGAGGCCGCGCGGCCCGCGGCATCTACGTCAACTCCTTCGCCATGAGGCGCACCAGCGCGCGCAGCCTGATTCGTGACCTGCGCCGCCTGAACATGGACGCGCTGGTGATCGACGTGAAGGACAGCAACGGCCACGTGGCCATCGACACGCAGGTGCCGCTGCTGCGCGCGCAGTCGCCCGTGCGGCGCCGCATCCGCAACCTCGGTGCGAAGCTGGCCGAGCTGAAGGCCGCGGGTGTCTACACCATCGCGCGCGTCGTGTGCTTCGCCGACAACCAGCTGCCCCGCCGGCGCCCCGACCTGGCCGTGCGCCGCCAGCACAGCCTCGCGCCGTGGGTCTCGGCGGGGACGGGCGGCACCTGGCTCGACCCGCACAACGAAGAGAACCACGCCATGATCCTGGCGCTGGCGCTCGAGGTGCAGGCGCTCGGCTTCGACGAGATCCAGCTCGACTACGTGCGCTTCCCCGTAGACCCGGCGACGGCGTGGGCCGTGTTCCCCGCGGAGGGCACGCGCTCGCGCTCGGACTCGCTGGTGAGCCTGTTGCGCCGCTTGGACAGCGGCCTGCGCATCCCGCTGAGCGTGGACGTGTTCGGGCTCGCGGCCTACCGCGAGGGCGACCCGGCCGGCCTCGGTCAGGACCTCGTGGCGTGGGCGCAGCACGTGGACGCCATCAGCCCCATGCTCTACCTCAACGCGATGCGCAGCTGGCGCGTGGGGCAGCCCAACCGCGCGCAGAGCCTGGTGCAGAGCGGGGTGGCCGCGCTGCGCAGCCGCCTGGGCGAAGACGTGGTCATTCGCCCCTACCTCCAGGCGTTCTCCGAGGGCGCCGACGAGTTCAACCCGCGCTTCATCGCCGCCCAGATTCGCGGCGCGCGCAGCGGCGGCTCGGACGGCTTCCTGTTCTGGAACACCACCAGCCGCTACGTGATGCTCACGCAGAGCGCGCGCCGCATCGCGGACCTGCACCCGTTCCCGCGGGCGCTCGGGCAGGCAGAGCGCTGAGCGCCCCCGCCGTCACTCGCGCAGCAGCACGTCGCAGTAGTACTTCATCTTGCGCACCAGCTTGCCGTGCGGGCGCGTGTCGATGTCCTTCTTCAGCGCGAGCATGACGCGGCGCTGGAAGGTGTAGCTGTTGAGCGTGCGCTTCGGCGCCGTGGTGCCGGTCTCGCGCTCGTAGGGAGCCCACAGCGACTGCTGGTCGAAGCCCCACTCGGCGAGGTCGGCCGGGTCGCAGCGGTCGAGCATGCGCCGCGCGAGGTCCAGCTTCTTCGGGTCGCCGCGCAGCTCGGTCGTCCACTTGCCGATGGACTCGGTCACGGGCCGGTCGTGCTTCTGTACGCCGATGGGGTCGCCCATGCCCTTCTTCATCTCGGGGCCCTTGCCGTACTCCTCTGTGCCGGCCTCGTGCTCGAGGCCGCAGTAGGCGTACATCCGCTCGAGCGACTGCGCGGGCTCCTTCACCAGCGCCTCGTAGCGCGCGTGGTAGAGCGGCACGGGGCGCTCGCGCAGCATGCGGCCGAGGGCACCCACGTAGCGCTCCACGATGGGGTTGAACTCGTAGGCCGTCTGCCAGTCTCCGTCGAAGAAGCTGTTGGCGAAGCTCGAGAACACAGCCAGCGGGTGACGCGTGAGCACCAAGTACTTGGCCTGCGGGTAGAGCTTGGTCAGGAACGGCCAGACCAGGCTGTTGGCGGGCGTCTTGTCCAGGAAGCGCGACTGGCCGGTGGGCGCCAGCATGCGCCCGTACATGATGTCCGTGTAGGCGCGCAGGGCGTCCAGGTAGTCCTGCTCGCCGCGCGGCAGCTCCGCCACGAAGGACTTCAGCGCCTCGGCGGCGTTCACGTGGTCGAACGCGGCTTTGTCGATGTTGTCGTAGTAGCCGAGGTGCGCGATGGGCGAGATGAGGTGCGGCTCGGGGTGCGTATAGATCTGCGAGTGACCGCCGATCATGCGCTGGAGCAAGGTGGATCCAGAGCGGGGAGCCGAGAGCAGGAAGATGAGCTGGTCTTGCACCCCCTTGGGATGCCCCGCCGAGATCCGTGCGTCAACTTCACGTCACTTCCGGTCAGCGCGCCGAACTGCGGCAGATGTAGATCTGGCTCTCCGCGTAGCTGTGCAGCGACTCGCCCTCGAAGTCGCCGTAGCGACCCGCCACCTCGAACCCCGCGTGGTGCAGCGCGGCCTCGAGCTCCATCGGGAAGTACTGGCGGTGGGTCAGCAGCTGCGCGCGCACGTCGCGCGGGTCCTCCAGGTTGTGCAGCTCGATGGTGATGGCCATGACCTGACGGACGGCGTCGTAGTCGAAGCTCTCGCGGTAGGCGTAGCGCTTCCCGTTGGGGTGCCGCACCGCGCGCCCCTTGTAGACCCGCGCGGGGTCGCGGGCCAGCAGGGTGGGGTCGGGCAGCAGCACGTCGAACACGAACGTGCCGCCGGGCAGCAGATGCTCGCGGACACCCCGAAGCGTGTTGATCAGCTCGTCCACGCTGTACAGGTGCATCAGCACGTTGAACGGCGCGATGACCGTCTGGAAGCGCTGATTCAGCTGGAGTTCACGCAGGTCCGCCTGCTTCAGCGTCACGCGCTCGCGGGCGGCGCGGGGCAGCTTGGCGAGCCGCTCCTCCGCCACGTCCAGCATGGAGCGCATGCTGTCCACGCCGGTGACCTGGAGGCCGGCCTGCGCGAGGGGCAGGGTGATGCGCCCGGTGCCGCAGCCCAGCTCGAGGACGTTCCCGCCGGCCTGCTCGCAGTGCTCCACGTACCAGCGCACGTCCATCTTCCGGTGCTGGTAGGTGCGCTGATAGAAGGGCGCGTCCTCGTAGTGCGTGACCGTGCCGCGCTCGAGGAAGGCGCGCTCGGCCTCTTCGATGAGCGCACGCTCGGCCGGCGTGACGGGGCTCATGGTGCCTCCGGTGCTGCGGAGAAGGGGTCTTCGGCGCCGGGGAAGTCCATGGCCTCCACCTTCCACTCACCGTCGGTGTCACGCCGCAGCTCGAAGCGCACCGCGTTCGCGTAGTCCTGGTTCAGGAAGTGCCCTCGGGCCACCGCGGCGATCACCACGTGCTCGGGGTCCGGGGCCTCACGCTCGTGGATCTCGAGGGTCAGGCGGTGCTCGGCCATCGTGTTCCAGAGCATGGCGGCCGTCTCGCGCTCTTGCTCGGACATCGCGCTCTCGCGCCGGCGGCGGGCCTCCACCTCGGCCGCCGCGCGCGACACGCTGAGCGCCATGGCCACCTCGTAGTCACGCTTGCGCCAGGCATCAAGGAAGGTTTCGGCCACCGCTTCCGGGGTGCCGCGGCGCACATCCACCTCGGGGCGCACCGAGCCGGGAACCTCCTGCTCCTCGGTCTCCTCGCCGCCCGTGAAGTGCGGGCTCAGGAAGGCCACGGCGCCAATCGTCAGCATGGTGCCGGACAGCACCAGGACGAGTGGAGTGGGGATGCGCGCACCGGCCATGGCCCGCAGGTAACGCGAGTGGCAGGCCCGGTCAATCCCGGTGCCGGCCTGGCCGCCCTCGTCACGCCTGGTGCGCTACCAGGATCGCGGCGGCCAGCTCGGCGAAGCCCTCGCCTCGAGCGGCCTCGGTCACGTAGCGCGGCTCGTGCGCCAGCGGCAGCTGCTCACGGATGTTGGCGACCCCCACCGAGAGTGGGAAGTAGGCGAAGGCCTGCACATCGTTGCCGCTGTCGCCCACGAAGGCCCAGTGCTCAGGGGCGGCCGCCACGTCTTCGCCGAGCAGCTCCTTCACCGCGCGCACGATGCCGACGGCCTTGTTCCAGGCTCCCGGCACTACGTGGGCGTGCACGCTCGACACCACCACGCGGGCACCCTCGGCTTCGATGATCGCCACCAGCGCGCGGATCTCGTCGGCAGGCAGGTGCACCTCCTCACCCACGTCGAACGCCAGGTCGCACAGGCGTCCGCCCTGGTCGTTGGCCTTCACCACGTGCGGCATGCGCTCCTTCACCGCGCGCTCCACGCGCAGGAGCAACCTCTCTTGCTCCGCGCGCGTGTCGTGGTCGTCGAAGAAGCCCACGGGCGGCACACCCGGTGCGCGGTGGTGCGCTCCCGGATACCAGCCGGCGCCGTTCTCTCCGACGGCCACGTCCACGGGCCAGTGGCGCGCCACCACGTTGGCCCAGCCGAGCGGCCGGCCCGTACAGGCAACCAGACGCAGCCCCGCTGCGTGCAAGCGCCACATCGCCGCGAAGGCCTCGGGCTGCAGCTTGCCTCCGCGCGTCACTGTGTCGTCGATGTCGAAGCACAGCCCGCGCAGGCCGCGCAGGGCTTCGGGCGGGGCGTCCCGCAGCGGCAGCATCAGCTCACCCCCAGGAAGGCGGTCTTCAGGTATGAGCCTTCGGAGAAGGCGGGTGGCACGGGGTGATCCGGCGCCTGCTGGCCCAGGTGCAACAAGGTCACGTCTCGCCCCACGTCGCGCGCGGCGATGCTGATGGTGCGCAGGAAGTCCTCGGGCTGCATGGCCGCCGAGCACGAGCAACTGACCAAGAGGCCGCCCGGGGACACGAGGCGCAGCGCGTTCTGGTTGAGCTTGCGATACGCCTCGCGACCACGCTCGAGGTGCCGCGCGCTCGGCACCAGCTTGGGCGGGTCCACGATCACCAGGTCGAACCGGCGGCCACTCTGATGCAGCTCCGGCAGGGCCTGCTTCGCGTCGCGCGTCAGGAACTCGTGGCGGTCCTTGAAGCCGAGCCGGTGCGTGATGGCCACCCCCGTGGTGGTCGCTGCCACCGAGCTGTCCACGCTCAGCACCGAGCTAGCTCCACCGCGCGCGGCCGCGAGCCCGAACGAGCCGATGAAGGAGAAGGCGTCCAGCACGCTGCGACCGTTGGCCAGCGCCTCCACGCGTGCGCGCTGCTCGCGCTGGTCGAAGTAGTAGCCGGTCTTCTGCGTGACGCTGGTGGGCACCTCCATGGCGAGCCCACGCTCGAGAAAGCGCAGCGCATCGGTGCTTTCCCCGCGCACCACCTCGTGCTCTTGCGTGAAGCCCTCTTGCGCCTGCCGGTCCGCTGCGAGCGCCACCACCCGCTTGGCCCCGCTCACGCGCGCCACGTGCGCGTACACGTCTTGCGCCAGCCGCCACATGCCGATGGTTCCGAACAGCACGGTGGCGGTGTCCCCGAGGATGTCCACGATCAGGCCAGGCAGGCCATCGCCCTCCGCGTTGATCAGCCGGTAGCCCGTGTCCGTGGCACTGGGAAAGCCCAGCGTGTGCCGCAGCGCGGCGGCGGCATCGATGCGCCGAGCCAGCCACCCCGCGTCCAGGTGCTCGCCGTCCACGCGGCTCGCGATGCGCACCACCAGCGCGCTCTCGGGCGACCAGAAGCCGCTCCCGAGGAAGCGGCCACCTTCGTCCAGGACGCGCACCGCGTCGCCGGGCGCGGGCGCACCGCGCAGGGTCTTCACCGCTTGGGCAAAGACCCACGGGTGGCCCGCCCAGACCGGGCGCACGCGCCCCTTGTTCAGCACCACTTCAGCCATGGGAGGCGCACCGTACCACGGCGCGGCCGGCGCGCTGCCGGAGCGTCACGGCGCGTACGGTGCGCAGCCCCACCCGACGAGGTTCGGCGAGGTCAGCGTCGAGCAGCTCGGCCAGGGAAGCTCACTGGTCTGCGGGTTCGCGTCGTGGTCGTACGTTTGCACTGCGGTGTCCACGCACACACCCACGCCGGGGGCCGCCAGGCTCGGGTTCGCCGCGAGGAACGAGATGAAGCGGCACTCGACCGTCGAAGCCGTGGCTCCTCGCGCCGAGCACGTGTGTGGGGCGGCGCCCTGTCGCTGGGCGTCGTTGCCCATCGACGACGCCACCGGGGTACAGAACGGGTGGCAGAAAAACCCGTTGGTCGCCCCGAGGGGCGTGAAGCCGGTGGCGCACCCGCTCGCGAACGCGCCGCCGCCGGGGGGGCCGATGGGCGCGCTCCCATACGTCTGGGTGGCCGCGCCGGGACTCAGGCTGCGGCACGTGTAGGGGCCTCCGAGTGCTCCGTAGCACCCCAGCGTGGGAGCGCCGGGCTCGGGCGAACCGCACGCGGGAGCGTCGTCGTGGAGCCGTGTCTGACTCACGGGGTCGCAGCGGGGCACACAGATCCCGGTCGTGTCATCGTTGACGAACCCCACGAATCGGTTGCATTGGAAGTCCGCGCCACAGCCTTCGTTCGTGGAGCAGATCTCTTGGCAGAGGCCCCCGATGCACGCGTGTCCCGCGACGCAGTCGTCCACCCCCTCGGCATCGGGTCCGACACACGCACCAAGGTGGGCGACCGTACCGTCGGCCCGGCAGGCAGCCGCGCCGCCACCGAGGCCGTCTTCGACCCACGTGCAGCGCTGGGCGGCGCCGCACCCCGTCTGCTCGACCAGGTCGCATGGTCCGACCGCGGCGTCGTCGGCCCCGCTGTCGCTGGTGCCGCTGTCGTCGGCCCCGCTGTCGCTGGTGCCGCCGTCGCTAGTGCCGCCGTCGCTAGTGCCGCCGTCGCTAGGACCACCGTCGAGGCCGGGCCCACAGGAACATGGGCCGAAGCCGGTGCCTTCCGCGTTGCAGACCTGGCCGCCAGAACACCCGCCGGTCCCCACGCAGGCCACTGATGCGCCCGGCGTGCACAGCGGCTCGTCGCCGCCTCCCCCGCAGCCTGCGATCCAGAGAGAGAGCACGAGCGCGACTGAAAGAGTTCCCCTGTCCATGGGCGGCTCTATAACACGAGAACGCTGGAGTGCGCTCATGCACACTGCTCGAGAGCCCATGACCCACCGCCCCGACGTCGATCAACCCCAGCTCGACCACATGCTCCGCCAGGCCGCAGCAGCGGTCGCGTGCCCTGGCTGCCCTGCCAAGACCCGTCGCACCACCCGCCGCGCCGCCGACGGCCACCTCGAGGTGTGCTGCGTGGGCTGCGGCGGACAGCTCGTGGTGCCCCCCGACGACGGTGTTGCTGCCAGGCGCGACTTGCCCCTGTAGTTCCGCTGACGTAGCTTGAAGGAACACGCACCACCTGGTGCGCCGAGCCGACGCAGTCGGCCCCCAAAGCAAAGAAGAACGCATATGCCAAACCTCGGAATGGGCGAGCTCATCGTCATCTTGATCATCGTGATGCTGGTGTTCGGCGCGAGCCGGCTCCCGCAGCTCGGTGAGGGTGTGGGCAAGGCGATCCGCAACCTCAAGCGCGGCCTCAACACGGACGACGACATCGACGTCACCCCGGCGGAGAAGCAGGTCAAGCCCGCGTCCAGCGCTCGCAGCGCCACCGACGAGGTGCGCGACGCGGAAGTGGTCGAGCGCTGAACCCGGCATGACCCGTCGAGTGCCCCACGCCGCGCTTGGCGCGTGGGCCGTGCGCGAGACGGCCAGCTTCCACCTCGAGCGCATCGCCAAGGCGTTTGCCCAGGAACGGCGGGAGCTGATGGTGTTGAAGGGCATGTGGCTCCAGGCCTACGCCTACACGGACCCGGACGAGCGGCCCTTCGCGGACCTGGATCTCCTGGTGCGGCGGGCCGAGCGTGACGCCGCGGGCGCCTCCCTCGACAGGCTCGGCTACCGCCTGCAGATCGACGCGCCGGGGGACGTGGCCCGGCTGTACGTGTCCCCCGAAGGGTTCCAGATCGACCTGCACCACGATCTCTTTCCGGATGGGCTCTTTCGGCTGCGCGGGGATGACCTGCTGACGCGCGGGCTGCGAGACGCCCGGCTCGCGAGCGTGCCCGTGCTCGTCCCCGAGCCGTACGACGGCTTCGCGCACCTCGTGGGGCACTTCGCCAAGGGGCGGCACGGGCCGGGTGACAGCAAGCTGCTGCGCGACTTCGAGGAACTGGGTCGTGCCTTTCAGCTCCAGCCCTCGCGGGCGGCCGCGCACCTGGTGGCCGGTGGCCTGCGCCGCGCCGGGCTGTACGCGCTGCAGTTCGACCCAGACCCCAACAGCTTCGCGGCGCGCACGCGGCAGGCCCTGCCTCGCGACCGGCTGGGGCAGGGGGTGGTGCAGGCCATCGGGCTGCCGCGGCGGCACGACGAGGCGCAGCGCCGGCTCGAGCCGCTCTTCGCGTTCGCACTGGATCACGGGCTGCCGCAAGGGGCGCTGGCGTGTGGCCGGCGGATGCGTGAGCTCGTTCGGGTGGGGGGCCTGCGGCGACTGGTCACGCCCACCCGGGACGTCGTGACGCCATGACCCACTCCCACGAGTTCACCCAAGCCGTGGTGCTGGGAGCTGGTCTCGGCACGCGCCTGCGGCCCATGACCCATCACCTCCCGAAGCCGGGGGTGCCGCTGGCCCACGTGCCGGTGGCCGCGCACACCATCGCGCACCTGCTCAGCGCGGGTGTGCGGGACATCTGCGTGAACACGCACTACCTGGCCGAGGCGCTCGAGGCCACGCTGCCCCACCACGTGCCGCGAGGGCTGACCTTGCGCTTCTCCCGCGAGGACCGGCTGCTGGGCACCGGTGGTGGCATCCGCGCCGCGTGGGCGCGCCTGGACCCATCGAGGCCACTGCTGGTGATGAACGGCGACATCCTCTTCCGTCCGGACCTGAAGGCCGCCATCGCGGCCCACGGCGAGCGCGACGCGCTGGCCACCATGGTCGTCCGGCGGCACCCCGACGCCGAGCGCCTCGGCGCCATCGAGAGCGACGCGGAGGGCAGGGTGGTGCGAATGCTGGGCACCCCGGCCGACCGCCTGCCCACCGACGTGTGGATGTTCACGGGCGTCCACGTCCTCTCGCCCGAGGCGTTTCGCGACCTGCCAGAAGAGGGCTGCATCGTGAGGCAGGCGTATCGCCACTGGGTGGACGCCGAGCGACCCGTCTTCGCGCAGCCGAGCCTGGCCAGCTTTCGTGACATCGGCACGCACGGCGAGTACCTGGCCGCCCACCTCGACGCCCTCGACACCGAGAGCGTGCTCGACGCCATTCATCCCAGCGCGACCCTCGGATCGGGTGCCACGGTGACC
The DNA here is from genome assembly GCA_964510015.1 of uncultured Sandaracinaceae bacterium. Lineage (GTDB taxonomy): Bacteria > Myxococcota_A > Polyangia > Polyangiales > Houyiibacteriaceae > JADJJE01. The sequence continues at coordinate 16,603 of CAZEAA010000027.1, read as the reverse complement.
CGCAGCTGGATCGGCGCAGGCGCCCGCGTGGCCTCTGGCATCCGCCTTCACGAGTGCGTGGTCTGGCCGGGCACCGCCGTGACCGAGAGCGCCACGCGCGCCATCGTGGGCCCGTTCGGCGTCATCCCGGTGGGCGGAGTCAGCCCTGAACCCAGCTGAGGGCGCTGTCGCACGCCTCTTCGAAGACGTTCAGCGCGTGCTCCGCAAAGGCCTCGACGCCAGCCAGCCGGCCCACCTCGAGGCCATGCTCCACCAGCAGCACACCACCATCGGGCAGGAGGAACGCCCCCTGCGCGTCGTCCTAGCCGCCGATGACCGGCAGCCGACCCACGTGCATGACCGGGCCTCGGTAAGCGACCTGTGCGCGCAGCGGCGGTAGCCGTTCGTCCAGCAGACCGCGAAGCCAGCCGTCCTCGAAGCGGTACGTCACCACGTTCCCCACCTGGATCGACGTGCTCATGCTGTTTCCCGCGCGCGACACCTTCGCCCAAGCACCGAACACCCCGGTCCGCAGCAGGTTGCGAACCGCAGGTGGCAGCAGGAAGCCCAGCGCCTGCTCCGTCCACGTCAGCGACTCCTCCGGGTGCGGTGCACCCCAGGACGCGTCCGCCTCGCCCACCACCCCCGTCGCGGGGTTGGTCTCGGCCTTGATCCGCCGCGCCACGCGCTCTCCGCGGTGCATCCGGTTCAGCCAGGTGTCGTCGTCGTTGCGGTCCAGCAGCTCGAAGCGCCCCCGCGCCAGCCACTTGTGCAGCCGCTTCTCGGCGTCGGCCACCGCGTCGGCGCGCGAGGGAAACGTCACCGCCCCCACACGCTCGGGCTTCAGCCAGCGGGCCTCTATGGACAGCACGGCGTCCCGCACGCGCAGGATCGCATCCTTCCCAGTCCGCTTCTCCCGCACGTGGATGATCATGAACCCCCGAACGGGCGATTCACCGCCCCGTGGTCAGCCCACTCCCACCACTTTCGCGAGGACCGCCGTGATGTTGTCCGGCCCGCCGTTGCTGTTGGCCTTGTCGATGAGCGCCTTGGTGGCGGTCTTGAGGTCCGAGTGGGTGTTGACCACCTCCTCGATCTCTTTGTCCGTGGCCGGGCCGCACAGCCCGTCGCTGCACAGCACGTAGATGTCGCCGGGCTGGGGCTTGTCCAGCATGGTGTCCACCTTCACGTGCTCCTTCATGCCGAGCGCGCGCACGATGACGTTCTTGTGCGGGAAGTTGGCGATCTCTTCCTCGGTCAAGCGCTTCATCTTGATGTAGTCGTTGAGCAGCGAGTGGTCCTCGGTGAGCTGCTCGAGCTTGCCCTCGCGGATGCGATAGACACGGCTGTCGCCCACGTGCGCGATGAGCACGCCCTCGTCCACCACCAGGATGCCGCAGATGGTGGTGCCCATGCCGCGCAGCTTGGGGTCTCGCTGGGCCGCCTCGTAGATCCGCAGGTTGGCGAGCTTGATGCTCGTCATCAGGCGGTTCTCTTCGTAGCCGCGCGACTTGTCCATCTTGTACGGCCAGGTCGCCTCCGGGTCGGCGTGCGTGGCGCGGAAGAACTCGCGCAGCGTGTCGATGGCCATCTGGCTGGCGACCTCGCCCGAAGCGTGACCACCCATCCCGTCGGCGACGACGTAGAGGTTGTACTCGTCGATCACATCGAAGTTGTCTTCGTTGTGGGCTCGCTTCATGCCGACGTCGGTATGTCCGACGGCCAGCACACGGGCACGGGATGCCATCTTGGATGTCGCCTTGGCTGAGCAGCAGTTCCGCCGGGCAGCAGCACCCGGATGCGCGAAGGTACAAACGATGTCGGTCCGGCGTCAATCAACTGCGTGAAGCGCGACCGTATTTTGGGACACCCGGCGGATTGCGCGGCCTGGGCCGGCGGGCAGGGCTTGCTGTCCGGCTCGCGGGCGTGTACGTCCCGACCATGCCGGAAGAGATCAACCGCGAGCTGCTGGCCATCGCAGACGCTCTCGATGGGCTCCTGCGCTGGGAGACCGAGCTCTCGGGAGGTGGGTTTCCAGCCGCGACGGCGGCCGAGGTGCTGCGGGCGGCGCCACCGGCCTTGGTGGAAGCAGCTGCGGAGGTGTCGAGGCTGGTCCCGGCGGTGGCCGGTCCGGTCGCGGAGGCGCCGAGGCCGGTGCCCGTGAAGGAGGTTCTGGGAGAGGCGTCGCCGTCGCCGTCGCCGTCAACGCCCACGTCAACGTTGACGTCAACGCCCGCGCCAACGTCGACGTTGCCGTCGCTGCAGGTGCTTCAGGCGCAGGCGGCTGGCTGCACGGCGTGCCGGCTGCATAGCGGCCGGACGAAGAGCGTGTTCGCCCGGGGGAACCCGGCGTCCGAGATCGTCTTCGTCGGGGAGGGGCCCGGATACCACGAGGATCAGGCGGGGGAGCCCTTCGTGGGGCAGGCCGGCCAGCTGCTGGACAAGATGATCGTGGCCATGGGCCACGCGCGCGACGCCGTGTACATCTGCAACGTGGTGAAGTGCCGCCCCCCCGACAACCGCACCCCGCTGGCCGACGAGGCCGCGGCCTGCGAGCCCTACCTGCGTGGGCAGCTGGCGAACGTGAACCCGAAGGTGATCGTCGCGCTCGGCAAGTGCGCCACCGAGTCCCTCGGGTGCATGAAAGAAGGGCAGAAGCGCTGGCGCGGCGTGTGGTCGGAGTACGCCGGCATCCCGGTCATGCCCACGTATCACCCCGCGTTCCTTCTGCGCAGCCCGCAGTTCAAGCGCGACGTGTGGGAGGACCTGCAGCTGGTCATGGCCAAGCTGGGGTCATCCCGATGACCCCGCGCAGGACGCCACCACCTCCGGCTCCTCCGCAGGCAGACCCGCCCAAGCCGCGTCCCGCGGGGCCGCGCGAAGAGACCTACCTCGAGGACGACGGGGCCTTGCTGCACGGGCTGCTGCTCGACGATGATGAGGTCATCGGCCTGGACGACGCGCCCGCGCGGCTCGACGACCCGGCCGAGTCCCTGCCGCGCGACGGTGAGCGCGACGGCGACTCCCTGCAGCGCTGGCACGACGTGGGGCCGGCCGAAGACGCCGTGGACCTGAGTGTGGGGCTCCAGCCCGACGCCGACGAGAGCGGCTACACGCGGGAGGGAGACGCGGTGGGCTTCGACAGCGACCTGGCCGGTGAGGACCTGTTCTCGGGCCTGGCCGGGCGCTACGCGGGCGACGACGACCCGGCTCTGCTCGGCGAAGAGCTGCTCTTCGACCTGCCCGCGCTCCCAGCGCTCGACAAGGCCTCGAAGGAAGAGGACGCGGAGCTCGGTCCGGACGAAGACGTGGACCTGCTGGCCCAGGCCGTGGTGCGGCGCGCGCGTGAGGACCGCTGAGGCGTTGCTCAACGGGGGCGCCTCTGGCACCTTCGCCGCGATGTTCACGCCCCTCCTTCGCCGCCTTGGTCCATCTCCCGCTGCGCGGCGCCCTGGTAGTGCGCTGGTGCCGCGGACGTGGCTCGCTGGGTTCGCGCTGCTGTGGCTCGCCGCGTGCGCGGGGACCCACGCGGGTCAGCCCTTTCGCCGCGCCAAGCTGACGGCCGCGGGCGACTTCGACTGCCCGCCTGCGGACATTCGTGAGACGGGCGGTCAGGAGTGGGACGGTGGCTCGCGCTACGCGCTCGACGCCTGCGGGCAGCGCCACACCTACGAGTGCGACGACGAGGGCTGCGAGCGCGTGTGCGACTACGTGCCGGTGGCCTCCACGTTCACCGGGCCGGGCCCCGCCGAGGGCGAGTACGGCGGCCTCGCGCATGAGTGGGCGCTGGCCGAGTTCGACTGCCTGGACGTGCGTCAGGCGGAGCGGTCGGGCGGCCGTTACACCCTCGCGGTGTGCGGCAACGAGGTGGTCTACGACTGCGGCGACGACGGCTGCGAGCGGCGCTGCGATTGACGGACTCCGTGCTGACGCCGGCCGAGCAGGCGGCGCATGATGCTGCCCTCGGGCGAACCGAAGCGTGGCGCGATCGCGAGGGCGAGCGTCGCTTGCGAGGGGTGGTTCACACGCCGCCCGCGCTCGCGCGCGCGATGGCAGAGCGGGCGCACGCGGCGCTCATCGAGCTGGGCGCGACGCACGGCCTCGCGGACCCGAGCGTGCACGTGGTGGACCCGAGCTGTGGCACGGGCACCTTCTTGGCAGCGGCTCATGGCGTGGCCACGCGCGATGGCGCCGCGCCTTCGCGGCCGTGGCGCATGACGGGCTGGGACCTCGACGCCGACGCGGTGACGAGCGCGCAGCAAGCGCTGGCCAGCACGTTCGACGCTTCGGGCTGGCCGCTTCACGTGGAGGCCTGCGACACGCTCGCGCAGGCGGTGGAGGCGCCGCCCGGCGGGCGTGTGGTGGTGCTGGGCAACCCACCCTGGGCCGCGCGCTCCGAGAACCGCGGGGACGCCCACATCGAGGCGCTGCTCGAAGACTTCCGCCGCGACGCCGATGGTGAGCGCCTCAACGAGCGCAAGCTAGGCGTGCTGTCCGACGCCTACGTGCGCTTCCTGCGTTGGTCGTGCGAGGCCGTGCGCGGTGCCGAGCAGGGCGGCGTGGTGTCGCTGGTGATGAACAGCTCGTTCGTGGACGGCCCGGTGCATCGCGGGCTGCGCGCGGCGCTCGGGCGCTGGTTCGAGGGCGTGTCCATCTGGGACCTCGGCGGCAGCGCGCTGGTGGCGCGGCAGAGCGAGCGCGACGACAACGTGTTCGGCGTGCGGCCGGGGGTGGCGGTGCTCACGGCCTGGACACGCGGCGGCGAGCCGCAGCGGGCGATGGTGCGCAGCTGGCGCGTGCGCGGCACGCTCGACGAGAAGTGGGCTGCGCTCCGTGAGTGGCCCGCGCACGAAGGCACGGCCTACACGCCGCAGCCGCCGCACTTCGCGTTCGGGCCGCAGCTGAGCGAAGCGTGGCCCGCGGACTACGTGGCGCTGCCCGACCTGATGCCGTTCCACCAGGAGGGCGTGCAGACCAACCGCGACGACCTGGTGGTGGACCGCAACGCGGACCGGCTGCGTGAGCGCGTGGAGCGTCTCGTGGCGGGCAGCGAAGACGAAGACCTGGCGCGTGCCTACACCGCGAGCGCACACTTTTCGCCCGAGAACGCGCGCGAGGCCCTGGTCCGTGCGTGGGAGCAGGACCCCGCGAGCTGCGTGCAGCCCATCGCGTATCGGCCCTTCGACTACGCCTCGTTCGTGCCCATCACGCCGCTCTGTCATCGCCCGCGGCCCGAGCTGCTGCGGGCCATGGCGGCGAGCGAGGTGGCCCTGGTCACGGTGCGCAAGGACCGCGGCGAACGACCGTGGGCCCACGCCCTCGCCGTCAGCGCCATCCCCGACAACTGCCTGCTGTCCTCGCGGTCTTCGTGCCGCGCGCGGGCGTTCCCCACCCACGACCCCGATGGCGCGCCGAACCTGAACGCGGATGAGGTGACGCGCTGGGCGGTGGCGCTCTCGGCCCCACCCACACCGAGCGACGTGATCGCCTGGACGCTCACCTGGCTGATGGCGCCTTCGTTCCAGACGCGCTTCGACGCGCTGCTCAAGCAGGACTATCCGCGCGTGCCACCGCCCAGCAGCGAGGCCGCATGGCGCGAAGGCGTGGCCCTCGGCCAGGCGCTGATCCACCTCTGCACGCGCGACGACGGCAAGCGCTTGCCGGAGCGTACCGACCTGGGTCACCACCGTGAGGTGCGTGCGCCCTGGGGGTTCCAGCGCGCGGTCAGCGCCGCGGACAGCTTCGTCCAGGCCCAATTCTCACGTCACTGCAACGCCGATTGACGAGAGCGCAGCGCTCCCCTAGCGTAGACAGTCCGCTGTGCTGAACCCTGAGCGAAAATCGAGTATTTCCGTACGATTGCGGCGAGCCCCGACGCAGTACAAGCCGGTCTCGCGCATCGCCGTGGGAGGGATGGCCGAGGTCTGGCGTGGCACCGCCACCTTCGAGGGTGGCGACGAGTACCCGGTGGCCATCAAGCGCGTGCTGCCACACATCACGGACCCGCTCTTCCGCGCCATGTTCAAGGACGAGGCGCGCCTCGGCATGACGCTGCGCCACCCGAACATCGTGCCCGTCTACGACGCGCGCGACATCGGCGGCACGTACCTGATGATCATGGAGCTGGTGGACGGGGACTCGCTGAAGGGCCTCCTCGACCGGGCCTTCGAAGCGTCTCGGCCCATGCCCGAGGCGACCGCGCTCTACATCGCGCAGCAGCTGGCGGCCGGCATCGCCTACGCGCACACCGCCGTGGACGCCAACGGCAAGCCGATGAACATCATCCACCGTGACGTGTCGCCCCACAACCTGCTGCTGGGCAAGAACGGCGTGGTGAAGCTGACCGACTTCGGCCTGGCCGACGCGTCCGACAACAGCGCCATGGGCGAGGGCATGATCGGGGGCAAGTTCGGTTACCTCGCGCCCGAGATCGTGCGCCAGGAGCCGCATGGCCAGCCCGTGGACGTGTTCGCGCTGGGCGTCATCCTCTGGGAGATGCTGGCCGGGCGCCGCTTGTTTCATGGGCGCGACGACGCCGAGACGGTGCGGAAGGTGGCCGCCTGCGAGGTGCCCCCGCTGCCCGCGGTGAACCCGCGCGTGAGCGGGGCCGTGGACGAGCTGGTGCGCCGCACGCTCCAGTCGCAGCCGGTCAACCGCATCCCGAGCGCGGGCGACTTCTCGGACGAAGCGCTCGCGCTGCTCAAGCGCATGGATTCCAACGTGGGGCCCAAGGACGTGCAGCTGCTCATGGGCCTGCACTCGGCCATGAAGGCCCGCAAGGTGGAGACGCGCTCGGCCGCGCAGCTCCAAGAAGAGATGGACGTGGCGCAGATGCTCACCGGAGAGCTGGACGCGTTCGCGGCGGCGCAGCAGGGCAAGACGGTGGAGCTGGGCGCCCAGCCCCTCGACCCCAACGCGTTCGGCATCGCGTCGCTCTTCAGCGGCAGTGGCATCGGGCCGTTCACGCCCAAGCGCTGAGCCCCCTTCTGGCAAGCGCGATCAGAGCAAGGGCAGGGCGCGCGCGCTGATGGGGTGCGGTGCCCTGGCGAGCAGCTCGCGGGCGTACTGCTCGAGCGCCTCCGTGTCGCGCTGCGGCGCGAACAGGATGGTGTCGCGGTGCGGGACCACCGCGATGCCTGCCCCCGGGAGCAGCGACCGCGCGTGCGCGTGGGCCTCCGGCAGGATGACCCGGGCCGCGTCGAGGCCGTCGCCGGTCTTGCCCGCGAGCCAGGTGTGGCCGCCCGCCGCGAGCAGCTCGAAGCGCATGCGTGTGGAGCGCTGCCGCAGGTTGTGCAGCGCGGCCGCGCGCACCACGACCTCGCCTCCGAGGTCCGGCAGCTCGTCGGCTCGAAGGAAGCGCGCGCGGCCCGCGTGCTGCTCCACGTAGGCGAGCCAGACCTCCGCGTGCAGTGGAACGGTGCAGAGCTCCACGCCCTCGGGCAGGTCGCGCGCGAACGTGGGCGCCACCGGCCGAGGCAGCAAGCGAGCCAGGCACTCGGCCACGTCAGCAGGGCTCGGGGTGCGCCGTTGGCCAGCCGCGGCTCGGCGCGGCAGCATCGCCACCAGGCGTTCGGTGTCGCGCCGGAGGCGCCGCTGGTCGTCCGCCGAGTGTGGCCAGCCGAGGCCGTTCGTGAGCCGTCTCAGGTCGATCTGGGTGCCATCGTCGAGCACCACGTCCAGCTCGAAGACCTGCGTCACCCGGGCCTCGGGGTAGTCCCGCGCGAGGGTCTCGGCGAGCGCTTGCAGCACGCGCGAGATGGGCCCCTCGTCGTGCGCCTCGGCTTCGGCCAAGGTGAGCCCATCGGCCAGCGCCAGGAGCGGCTGGTCGGCGTCCAGCGCGGCGTCGATGACGGCGAAGGGGTCGAACCAGCCCTGCGCGCCGAGGCACACGCGGTGACGACCGTCCGCGAGGCGATGGCCTGCACCGCCGTGCGCGTCCAGCGCGATCAAGCCGAGGTACGCGCCAGCGCCCTCGATGAAGCGGTCCTCCTCGTGGGGGTCGCTGCCTTCGGGTTCGTGGCAGAAGCGGTCGAGCGCGCGACCCAGGGCCTTTATGGCAGGCACCCCGCGAGCCGCCGAGTCGAGGCGCTGCGCAGCGCAGAACCCGAGCGCCGCCGCACGGAGCGGTCCGGCCCGCTCGCCCAGGTCTTCGAGCCAGCCGCGCACGTTGGCCATCGCCGCGGAAGTATCACATCTCGGCCGACTGTGGGGCGCGATGACCAAAGGTCCGCTTCGGCCCTTGCGTTCGCGCCCTCCGCCGCGATGATGGACCCATGGCAAGCTCTTCTTCGCTAGCAGACATCCTCGCCGTGCTCGAGCGTGTGCCCTTCATGGGCGGCCTCAAGCGCGACGCCGGCGCGCTGCGGCGCGTGGTCTACCTGCGCCGGGTGCCGCGCGTGGTGGTGGTGGGCGTGCGCTCCGCCGGGAAGACCAGCCTGCTCAACACGCTGCTGGGTCGGCCGGCGCTGCCGCTCGATCAGGCGCTCAGTCATGGGGCCTGGATCGGCGTGGACGCGGCCGGCGCCAAGGTGGACTGGCTGGAGCTCGACCCGCTCGATCCCGAGGCTCCGCGTGCGCTGCGGCTGGCGCTGGACGAGCGCGCGGTGGACGTGGTGCTCTTCGTGGCGGATCCGAGCCAGGTGGAGGCCGGCCTCGGAGACGCCCTCGAGGGACTGAAGCGGGCGCTCGCGACACTGGAGCTGCGTGAGCAGCCCACCGTGTTGGCGGCGCTCACCAAGGCGGACCGCGCGTCCAAGGCGGGCCCCGGCTTCGGCGACTCACAGCGCATCACCATCGACCTCTTGCGCCAGCGCCTCGAGCGGCAGCTGGGCGAGGCCGGCATCAAGGCCGCCGACGTGTTCGCGGTCTCCCAGGAGGCGGCCGCCGAGGACGAGCCTCCGTTTGGCGGGCGCGAGCTGTCGGAGGCCATCGTGGCGGCGATGCCGGACGAGGCCATCATCGAGAGCGCGCGCGCGTTCCACTTGGCGCGGGAAGGGCGCGAGCGAGTGGCTCAGCGCGTGGTGCAGGCGAGCGGAACGCTGGCCGTGACGGTGGCCGTCACGCCGGTGCCGCTGTCGGACATGGCGCTCATTGGGCCGCTGCAAGCCATGATGGTCACGGCCGTGGCCTACATCTCGGGGCGGCCTTGGGACCTGCGCACGGCGGCCGAGTGGGGCGCGGGGCTCGGGGTCGTGGGCGGCGCGGGCTTCGGCCTGCGCTTCGCCGCGCAGCAGCTTGTGAAGCTCATTCCGGGCGCCGGCAGCATCGTCTCGGCCACCATCGCGGGGGCCGGCACCGCGGCGCTCGGCAAGAGCGCGATGGCCTACTTCCTGGGCGTCCCGGGCAACCCGCCCGTGCTGCCCGCCACCTGAGCGTGAGGCGCTGGCGCTGCAGCGGTCAGTAGCAAGCCGCTTGGCAGCTGCGATAGCGCGCCTGGCAGGCGGCCATGCAGGAGCGCGTGCGGTCGTCGCAGCGGGGAACGCACTCTTCCCAGGCGGCGAGGCAGACGGGGTCGCAGGCCGTGGTGGTGCGCACGGGAGGGGGCGGACGGTAGTTGGCGCGCACCTCGGGCGAGTCCGGCGCAGGCGGGGCTGTCGGGGCGGCGTCCGTGCCCGAGGTCGGCGCGACCGCACCGTCTGCTGGCGCGACCGCACCGTCCAGTGGCGCCCCGGGAGGCGCGCTGCCGTCGGCCAGCGCGACGCCGGCGTCTTGTTCGCTGGCCGTGGCGGGGAGTGGGGGCATGTCCGGCAGGGGCGCAGCCGCCACGCCCGCCTCGAGCTCGGCCAGCCGCTCTCGCGCATGGCCCACGCGGTCCGGCGGTTGTCCGGGCGTGTAGTGCTCGAGCCACAGGGCCCAGCACTGGTGCCGCGTCTCCATGGAGATCGCGGGATCCACGTCGGCCGCATAACAACGCTCGTAATACGTGTCGCTCTCGTGGATCATCCGCAGGCTGGGCCCGCACGCCATGGCGAGCCCGACCGCGCCCACCATGAAGACCCGCGATACCGAGAAGCAAGAGCGCCGTGCAGCCAAGAGCATGAGCGTCGACCCTACCATCCGCGTGCCCAAACGAGAAGGTCG
>CAZEAA010000027.1:1177-6534 GCA_964510015.1 uncultured Sandaracinaceae bacterium | reverse complement strand
CTTCAGCGCGAAGGACTTCGGGCCCTTGTGGCTGGCGTGGAGCGAAGCGGGGTTGGTGGAGATCTCGTTCGCTCCGTTCACCTGGCTCGAGACCGTGGGGGTCCCGTCGCTCACGGTGCCCAAGGGGTTCGCGGACCCTCTCAAGGCCTACTTCGGCGGCGAAGACGCGAAGCTGGAGGCCCTGCCACGCGATGCGCGCGGAACGGCGTTCCAGCACCAGGTGTGGGAGGCGCTGTGTCGCATCCCGCGCGGCGCCGTGCGGAGCTACGCAGGCGTGGCCAATGACATTGGCAACCCTCGCGCCATGCGCGCGGTGGGGCTCGCCAACGGCCGCAACCCGCTGCCCATCGTGGTGCCGTGCCATCGGGTGGTCGCGGCGTCGCATCAGCTGGGCGGCTACACGGGTGGGATCGAGCGCAAGCGCGCGCTGCTGGAGCTCGAGGGCGTGCGCATCGAGGGAGACCAGGTGCGGCCGGGGCAGCTCACGCTCTTCGAGGCCTGAGAGGGCGCCGGTAAGTCGCCCGGTTGCGGCTTTCGTCGGCGCTCGAGCGATTCATCGACGCCCTTTGACTCACGCCCGTCAGGCGGCGCTGGCCGCGACGCTGCGTGCCCGCTGCCACTCGCGCAGCTCCGCGACGAGCAGCGGCGCGAACGCGAGGGCTTGAACCACCGGCGGGAGCGACGCGCCGAAGGCGGTGGCCAACGTGAGCCCCCCGAGCAGCGAGAGCCCCTGGAGCACCGCCTCGCGGCGCGCTTGTGACCACTCGTCGAGCGCGAGCGGGCTCTGCCCACAGCGCCGATGCGCCTGCCGCAGCGCGGCGATCCACGCGCCGCCGAGGGCCCCGTAGCTCAGGGCCAGAGGCACTCGCAGCAGCGCGTCCGTGGCGAGCGTGCTGAAGGCCACCGCCCCCACGAAAGCGAGGCCGAGGGCCAGGGTGAGCAGGGCGCGAAGCTGCGCCCGCTGATGCCCGCGCACGCGACCGAGGCCGCGCGTGACGGGTGGCACCGCGACGCTCGGCTCGATGGCGTCGATGGCGCGCAGCATCTCGGAGACGCTGCCGAAGCGCGCCTCGGGGTCCCGCATCATCGCTCGGTCGACCAGGGCGCAGACTGCGTCCGGAATCTCGGGGGCCACCTTGCTGAGCGGCATGGGCTGACTGCCGAGCACCGCGCGCAGCACGCTGTCCGCGTCACCGCTGAAGGGCGAGCGCCCGCCCAGCATGCGGTAGAGCACCGCGCCCGCCGAGTAGATGTCCCCGCGCGCGTCGACCGGCCTCCCGGCCGCTTGCTCGGGCGGCATGTATGCGGGGGTGCCCACCACGGCACCGGCCTTGGTGATGCCTGCCGCGTCCTCGAGCTTGGCCACCCCGAAGTCCAGCACACGCACGTGCGGGCTGCCCTCGCCCGGCGAGAGGAAGATGTTGGAAGGCTTGATGTCGCGGTGAATCACGTGCGCGGCGTGCGCCGCCTCGAGCCCACGCAGCAGCTGACGGGCGATGTCGAGCGCGAGCGGCACGGGGAGGGTCTTCCGGCGGCTCAAGTGCTGCTGCAGGTCCTCGCCGATCAGTCGCTCGGTCACCACTGCGGGGCGACCGTCGGGCGTCTCCACCAGGTCCACCACACGCAGCACGTGCGGGGCGTCGAGCCGCGCGGTGGCCAGCGCCTCGCGCTCGAAGCGCTGCCGCGCGATGGGGTGGGCGGCGTAGCGCTGACGCAGCACCTTCACGACCAGCGGAGTGCGCAGCCGCAGGTGCTCGGCGGCGTAGAGCACGCCCATGCCGCCGCGGGCCAGCACCTCGCCCAGCTGATAGGTCTCCCCGAGCACGATTCCTTCGAGCCCCTCACCCGCAGGGTGCGAGGCCGTCACGCGGGCCGTGCTCGTAGCCGGAGACATGGAGCGACTGTCAGGGACCCGCGGGGGGAGGGCAACAAACCCGCAAGCCAGACCGCGTGGCACCCCGTGCCGGTGAACGGTTGACCGCCCCCGCGGACGTGGCCATCCTCCGCCTCATGTCTTCCTCGAAGATCCGCGTGTTGGTCGCCAAGCCCGGCCTAGATGGCCACGACCGAGGCGCGAAGGTGGTGGCCCGCGCGCTGCGTGACGCGGGCTTCGAAGTCATCTACACCGGCCTGCACCAGACGCCGGACATGATCGCGGCGGCGGCCGTCCAAGAGGACGTGGACTGCGTGGGCTTGTCGGTGATGAGCGGCGCGCACAACACGCTGTTCCCGGCGGTCATCGACGCGCTGCGCGCGCGCGACGGGCACGACATCCTGGTGTTCGGCGGCGGCATCATCCCCGAGGACGACATCGTCCGCTTGAAGGAGCGCGGTGTCTCGGCGGTGTTCACCCCCGGTGCGCCGCTGTCGGACATCGTGGACTGGCTGCACGCCAACGTGGAGCCCCGCAGCCTGTGACCCTGCGCCTAGGCGCGCCTCCCGGTGGACGCGTGCGGCAGGGACTCGCGCTCGTCGGCACTCTGCTGATGGTGGCCGGGGGGATGCTCAGCGGGTGTGCCACTGCCGGACCGGGTAGCCCTGCGACGCAGGCCAGCGCGCCTCGCACACGGGTGCTGGGAAGTGGCCCGCGCGTGCTGTTGGCGCAGGTGCTCCTGCCGCCTGGGTCGCGCTTCACCCTCCCCACCAGCATCTGCCAGGACGTGTTGGTCTACGTGCGCCGCGGCGCCACCGAGCTCGATGGGGGACGCCCGCTGCTGCCCGGCCGTGCCGTGCGCTTCGGTCTCGATGGGGCGGCGCTCGGCAACACCAGCAACCGCGACGCGGAGGTCTACGTCATCGTCAGCCGCAGCGTGGCGCGGCGCTTCGGCCCCGATGCCACGCTCGACATGCAGCAGGCTCCGGTGGACTCGGCCTGTGGCGAAGGGGTCCCGGCGGAGGGCCTGTCCGACCTGGGCGCCGATCCTTTCGTCCATGCTGGCGGAGAGCTGCGCGTCAGCATCCTCTTGGACGAACAGGGGCAGGGCGCCCGCCACGCGGCGCTCACACGGCTCGACGCCAGCGCCACCGCCGGCGTGCCCGTTCACGCCCACGACGACTCGGCCGAGGTCATCTTCATCGAAGACGGCGAGGGCCGAATGCTGGTCGGAGATCAGCACGTGGCCGTGCGGCCGGGTACCTTCGTCTACATTCCCCCGCGCACACCGCACTCGTTCACCCCTTCGGGCAACGCTCCCCTCCGAGCCATGCAGATCTACGCGCCCGCGGGACCCGAGCAGCGCTTCCGCCAAGCGCCCCCGACGGCGCCGACCTCCGAACCGTCCACCATGCCCCCGCTCGCTCCTGGTGGTTCAAATGCGATACCTGTGCCCACGAGTCCCGAACCTCCCGCGCCGGCTCCTGGAACCTGGGGCACCCCATCTCCGTCCTCCCCCTGAAGCCGCATCTCGCCCAGCAGCACTCGGAGCACCCCAGTCGAGCCCAGTTGGACTCCCCCACGGAGCCAACCATCCGGCGCGCCAAACGCCGAGCCCACCCGAGCCAAGAGCGCCACCGAGGAGGGCGAGGGGCTTCCTGGTAGGCGGGACTTGGGGGGCCCCAGGAAACAAACGGAGCGCGTCAGCGCGAAGTGCCGTTTCCAGGGGGGTACCAGAGTGAGCGCCAGCGCGAGCGCTCCCGCAGACCAGGATGCCCCTCGCCCTCCGATCGATCCCGCCCTTGGATCCGATGACACGGTGGGCTTTGACACGCCGGATCCAACACGGCAGGATTGCGCCCCGCCCGACGGGCGCCGCCCCGTCACCTTCCATGATTCGAGCCGTTTCCTGAATGTCCGCCGATCCGCCCCTGGCACTGGATCCGAACTTTCGTATCGAGCTGCCCAACTTCGAGGGGCCGCTCGACCTCGTGCAGAAGCACGAGCTGAACGTCCTGGACCTGCCCATCTCGTTCGTGACGGAGAAGTACCTGGCCTACATCTCCGTGATGCAGAGCCTGAACCTGGACATCGCGGCGGAGTATCTCGTGATGGCGGCCACCCTGGCTCACATCAAGAGCAAGATGCTCTTGCCGAAGCCGCCCGAGGACCAGGACGACGACCCCGAAGAGGAGCTCGACCCGCGCGCCGAGCTGATTCGCCGGCTGCTCGAGTACCAGAAGTACAAGCAGGTGGCCGAAGAGCTGGGCGCTCGTGGCGTGGCCGGTCGCGACGTGTTCAAGCGCGGCGCCCCGGGCGAGTCGGCCTCGGGGGAGCCGCCGCTCGCCTCGCTGAGCCTCTTCAAGCTGATCGACGCGTTCCAGAAGCTGGCGAAGCGCGTGCAGGGCGAGGTGTCGCTCGAGGTGGACGCCGAGCGCATCACCATCCAAGAGCGCATGAACCAGGTGGTGGACATCCTCACCGCGCAGGTGCGCTGCCGCTTCGAGCAGCTGTTCGAGGGCCTCACCACGCGCTACGACTTGGTGGTTACGTTCTTGGCGCTGCTCGAGATGGCGAAGATGCAGCGGCTGCGCATCTATCAGTCGGACCCCGAGGCGCCCATCCACCTCGAGTACCGTGAGGCGCCGGCCGACGGAACGCTGGAGGACCCGAACGAGCTGAGCGAGCAGTGGCGCCCGAGCTCCGACGGCGGTGGCGCCCCCGGTGTGGTCCCGAAGGCTGACTGGCAACCCGAAGACGCCGACGACGAGTACGACGAGTCCACGGACGACTTCGGTTTGGGTGACGAAGAGGACGAGTCCGACGCGTCCGACGAAGTGAGCGACGAAGACTCGGACGAAGAGGACGACTCCGACCTCCAGTCCGAAGAGGGCGAGGGCGAGGGTGACGAGTTCGAGGACGATGAACCGGGTGACGATTCCGGGGATGTCGCGAAAGGCCGCGAGCAACTTGATGCGGGCGAGCTTTCGATGCATGACCCCGACGGCGCGCACCGCGGCGCGACCAGCTCGGATCCCCAGGCGCCAGATGACACCGACGACGCGAGCGAGGAGGACCAGTGAGCGGTCCGCATGATCCCGACGACGACGCGGTCGTCGTGCAAAGCGACGCTGCTGTCACCGACGCTGCTGTCACCGACGATTCCGTGACCGACGCGTCTGTCACCGAAGATTCTGTGACCGACGCGCCGGGCGAAGCCCCCGCCACCGACGCGTCAGGCGACGAATCCGTGGCCGCTCCCCTGCCGCCTTCCGTCGACGATGAGCTCGAGGACGAGCCCACCCGTGACGGTGACGAGCCTCTCTCCGGGACCGAAGGCGACTCGGGCTTTCTGCGTGACGACGAGGAGTCCGACGAGGACACCGCCAGCGGGTCGGATGCCCCGACCGACGACACGGCGGACGACGCCGACGCACCCGCCGAGGACACCCGCGACGACGCACCCGCCGAGGACACCCGCGAA
>CAZEAA010000027.1:0-1077 GCA_964510015.1 uncultured Sandaracinaceae bacterium | reverse complement strand
CGACGCACCCGCCGAGGACACCCGCGACGACGCACCCGCCGAGGACACCCGCGAAGACGCACCCGACGAGGACACGCTGGTAGGCTCGAGTGCCGGCCTGATCGACGCGGTTGGCGACCATCGCGCCGAGGACGGGGACTACCCCGCCGAGCCCGTGGGCGAAGGCGACGACGAGGAGGGCTTCCTCCCCGGTGGGGACCACGTGGGCGGTCCGGGTCTCGAGCGGGCCGGTCTCTCGGCGCCGCCCGATCCGTCGCGCCTCAAGTCCATCCTGGAGAGCCTCATCTTCGTGGCCGAGAAGCCGCTCACCGAGAAGCAGCTGGCCAACGCGGCGCGGGCTTCGGTGGGGGAGATTCGTCCGCTCCTGATCGAGCTGACCAACGACTACGAGCAGCGGGGTATCAGTCTTGACCTTGTTGCGGGTGGGTATCAATTTCGGTCCGCAGCCCGCAACGCTGCGTTCGTGCGGGAGCTGGTGGCCGCCAAGCCGGTGCGCCTGTCGCGCCCGCAGATCGAGACCCTGGCCATCGTCGCCTACCGGCAGCCCGTCACCCGCCCCGAGGTGGACGACATCCGCGGGGTGGACTCGGGCTACGCGCTCAACGCTCTCGGCGAGCGTCAGCTCATCAAGGTGGTCGGTCGCAAGGAAGAAGCCGGGCGCCCGCTGCTGTACGGCACCACCGCTTACTTCCTCGAGTTCTTCGGGCTCAACAACCTCTCGGACCTGCCCACGCTGAAGGAGTTCAGCGACCTGAGCGAGGAGAGCCGCGCGCTCTTCGAGCGACGCATGGGTGAGCCGCTCGACCTGGCCAGCGTCGAGGCGCAGTCGAAGGCCGCGGTCGACGAGGCCACGGACCGGGAGTTCAGCGCCGGCGCCGACGATGAAGGCGACGGGGCCCCGGAGCTCGTTTCCGAAGAGCCGCGTGAGGACGAGGACGACGAGCCGGGGCTCCGCGACGTGGCGGAGGCGTCTGCGAGCTCGGGTGAGTCGGACGACGACGATTCGGATGACGACGACGATTCGGACGACGACGACGATTCGGATGACGACGACGACGATTCGGATGACGACGACGA
>CAZEAA010000026.1:0-29240 GCA_964510015.1 uncultured Sandaracinaceae bacterium | reverse complement strand
TGCCGCTCGGCGCGGTGCCCACGCGCATGGAGCTGCTGCTGGACGTGCCGCCCTCGCGCGTGGCGCGCGTGGAGCGGTCGTCCACACCCTCGCCGGGTTCGAGCCGGATGCGCACGCGCTGCGCGAACGACAGCACCAAGTCTTGTGCCTTGGTGGTGTAGCCCTCGGCGCGCACCTCGAGCGTGCGCGGCACCTCGGTCTGCGGCAGCTCACCGTCGAAGGGGTTCGGGATGCGGTGACCGTCGAGGTAGACCTCGGCGTCCTCGGGCAGGGTGCTGATCTGCACCGTCACGAACGGCCCGTTGCCCGTCGGCGGCGCGGGCGGCGTGTCGTTCGCAGGTTGGCCCGCGACGTCGGGCGTGGTGGGCGGAGGCGTGGTGTTCTCCACCGGAGGCGTGGTGTCGGCCACCACGACCTCCTCGGGTTGCTTGAACGCCATCATCGCGACCACGCCGGCGAGCACCAGCCCGAGGCCGGCGATGACGCCCCAGAGCGGCGCGCGCGAGCCTCCCGAAGGCTTGCTGCCGTCGAGGTCAGTCAGCGTCCCGCTCGCTCGCACGGCAGGCAGCGCGTCGGGGTCCGTCTTCGCCACGATGTGCGGCGCGGCCTCGAGCCCCGCGGGAGTCGCAGCCACGGTGCCGGCCATCGCGATGCCCGAGCGCAGCGCGCTGGCCGCGAGGCTCGACGTGGGCGGAGCGTCAGCGCTCACGCTCGGATCGTCTTCGAGCGAGCGGTACGGCATGAGCGCCGCCTTGAGCTCACCGCAGGTGGCGTAGCGCTGGTTCGGGTCCTTGCGCAGGCAGCGCGCCACGATCTCGCTGAACTCGGCGGGCAGGTCGGGGCGATAGAGCGAGAGCGGCGGCGCGGGCTCGGTGCAGATCTTGAGGACCAGCATCGGGTACGACTCGTCGTCGAAGGGGAACTGTCCGGTGAGCGCCTGGAACAAGATCACGCCGAGCGAGTAGATGTCCGCGCCCTTGCCGACGTCCTTGCGACCCTGCGCTTGCTCCGGCGCCATGTAGTACGGCGTGCCCATCGCCGTGCCCGTCTTCGTCATCGACTTGTCGGTGCTGTCGTGCAGCTTCGAGATGCCGAAGTCCACGATCTTGGCGAAGTCCGGGTTGTCGCCGCGCGTGATCAGGAAGATGTTCTCGGGCTTGAGATCGCGATGCACGATGCCCTTCGCGTGCGCGGCGTCGAGCGCGTCGCAGACCTGCGACATGATGCGGATCGTCTTTGCTGCAGGCTGCGGACCTTGCTTCTCGATGTCGTCGGACCAGTCGCGACCTTCGAGGAACTCGAGCACCATGAAGGCCGACTTGTCGGGGAACTGCCCCATGTCGGTCACCTCGACGATGTTCGCGTGACCCACGCTCGTGGCGGCCTGCGCTTCGCGATGGAAGCGCGCGACGATCTCGGGGTTCTGCGCGAACTGAGCGTGCAGCGCCTTGATCGCGACGCGTCGCTTGATGACGATGTGCTCGCCCTCGTACACGGTGCCCATGCCGCCTTCGCCGAGCACGCGCACGATGCGGTAACGGTCTTGGAGCACCATGCCGATGCGTGGGTCCTGTCCCTGCACCGGCTCGATCAACGTTTCACTCATGCGTAGTCCTTCGAAGCATCTCGCGCCGCACCGATGACGGTAGGCGTTCGGCCCGAAGGGGTCAACGTTGCGCGGGAGGCGGCTCGATGATCAGGCTGGCCGGCATCACGTTGGGGAGCTCCGAGAAGCCCAGGCGGTAGCTCGGGTGTTCACCCTCACGGTTCGCGCCCACCCAGATCTGGTGCTCCCCGCTCGGCATCTCGGCGCGCACCATCGGGTCGGTCCCGCGCGTGCCCTCGGCGTCGTCGTTGCACACGAAGCTGCCGTCGGGGCGCCGGATCACCAGCGTGATGTCTTCTTCGGCGTGCGCGAACATGCGCAGCTCGGCCATGGCGCCCGTGGTGACGAGCACGTGATTGGGCACTTCGTCGACCCAGCCGCCGCAGGTCTCGTTGAGGGTGCGCGCGTGCAGCGTGCCGCCCGCGAGGCCCTCGAGGATCACCGGATCAGGCATGAATCCAGGGTGCAACTCGATCGCGCCGTGGCGCGAGGGGCCGCTGTCCGTGGTGGCGAAGTCGGACTCACCCGCCCGCTCACCGGCGACCGCAGCGGCCGCCTCGGCGTTGGTGGGCTCGTCGTTCTCGTCCACGTGCGAACCCTCTTGGAGGTCGTCGCCCGTGTTCTCGTGCGACTCCCCGGAGCCTGCTGCCACAGCGGCCGATGTGTCGGTGGCCTCTCCTCCGCAGCTTGGCAGCGTCGAGAGGGCCAGGCAGATCGCGATGCGCTTCATGGGCACTGGTCGTGACCTATAGCACCATCGGGATGGGCCCGGTAAGTCTCATGTTTGAAGCACTGAGCGGCCTGCGCCACCTGGTGCAATTCAAAAAAGCGAGTGATCTCGGCGGGCGCGTCGACGCGCGCGCAGCGAGAGCCCGAGAACCACGCACGCGAGCACGAGTGACGTGGGTCCGTCGTCGCTGCGCGCGCGCGTGATGCGACAACCGCATCCGCCCTCGCCGCTGCTCGGCGGGAAGGGTGAGCCTGCATCGCGCAGCACCACGCCGGCGTCCACGCTCGGGTCGCGATACTCGTACGCGCCCGCCGCGGGAGTGAGCGCGCGTGGGTAGCCTTCGTGGTCGTACGCGAGGCCCGTGACCGCGACGCCAGCGCCGCGCGCAGGGGAGTCGGCTTCGATGTGAAAGTCGTCGTCGGCCACGAAGCGCGCGAGCGCCGCGCTCGCGAGCTCCACGTTCCCTTCGGCCGTCCAGCTCACGTCGCCGCCGGCGCTGATGCCGTCGTTCGGGCCTACAGCCAAGTTGGATCGCGCTTCACTCGGCCCGAGCGTGGGCCCAAACACACGCAGCGCGGCGTCGCCCGAATTCACGATCGTGTTGAAGTGGAAGCGATAGCGCACACCCGCCGTGTGGTCGTTGGAGTTCGCGTAGATGCCGGTCCCCACGAAGTCCACGACCACGTTGTCGTGCACCCACGTGTCGCCGGCTTGCAGCACGAAGATGCCGTTGGTGGGGCCATCCACCAAGACGTTCGCGCCGATCTCGCACGCCGAGAAGGTCCCGATCTGCAGGCCCTGCTGCTGATACAGCACGCCCTCGTTGCCCACGTCCACGATCACGTTGCGCATCACCGTGCAGCCGCTGCGCGCCATGCCGATCTGCGCGCCGTCCCAGCCCGTTCGTTCCACGCGTGTGTCGGTCAGCGCGATGCCCTCGAGGAAGTGCGGCTGGTGCACCTCCTCCATGCCGTCGCACGTGATGGTGTGCCCGCTCGACTGCGTGCTGCCGATGTAGAACCCCTCGCCGTGCGTGTCGTGCACGTAGAGGTCGTGGAACCAAACGTCGCGCTGCGTGAACGTGCCCTGGTCTGCGCTGCCGTCGCAGAAGGGATCCGTCTTCGACATCACGCCCGCGAAGCCGGTGTCGTGCACCTCCACGTGGTCCACCTCGTAGTTGGTGGAGCGCCCGTTGAGCCACAGACCCACGGCGCCATAGGGCTCGCGGTCCGGCGCCGAGATCTCGAAGCCGTAGGTCAGCGCGGGGTCGCCCGTGCCCGTCAGGTGGAAGAAGCGCGAGTCGTCTTCGAACACCAGGGCGTAGGCGTGCACGGTGTTGTGGATGCGCACGAGACCGCCGCAGTTGAGGATCACGATGGGCGCCTCGGCCGTGCCCGTGAGGTGCTGGAAGCGCAGGAACTCGCGCTCACCCGCCGTCACGCACACGCGGTCGCCGGGCTCCAAGCCCAGCTCGTCACCATCCACCGAGGTGACGCCCAGCGGGACGGTGTGATCGCAGTCGCAGTCTTGTGCGCGTGCGCGTGGGGCGAGGGCGCAGACGGCGAAGAAGACGCACAGGAAGGAGGACCGCAGGACCGCTTCGGGGAGCGAGTGCATGGCCAGAACGTAACCTGGCTTGGTAAGCTGTGCGCTCCCCGTTTTGTGAGGTGCCTCATGCGACCGTCCCCACGTGCCCTGCTCCCCTTCTTGCTCGCGCTCGTCACCCACTCCCTCGGCTGCGCGGACACCGCGGCCGTCCCGGACTGCACGGCCGACATGGAGGCCGAGGTCTGCGCTGTCTTCCAGCTCGTGAATCAGGAGCGCGTGGACCGTGGTCTCGCCCCCTACGCCTGGAACAGGGAGCTGGCGCTCGCGTCGCAGCGGCACGCCGCGGACATGGTGGCGAACGACTACTTCAGCCACACGTCGCTGGATGGTCGCAACTTCGTCGACCGCGCCGAAGACGCCGGCTACGAAGGCAGCCCGCGCGGCGAGAACATCGCCTCGGGTCAGGGCTCTGCGGAGGCGGTGATGGAGAGCTGGATGAACTCCGAGGGCCACCGCAACAACATCCTTGCCACGGGCTCGAACGAGATCGGCATCGGCCTCGAGGAGCGCGACTGGGTCCAGAACTTCGGCTTCGGCCAGGTCGCGCCCTGACGCGAGGCACGCGCTCGCGCCACCTCGTGCCATGCTTCGGCCTAGACAATCTCCACGGGGCCTGTCACGCCCGCGCCCCCAGCGGCCCATACAGCTATGACCACCAAGAAGAAGCTCCTCGCCTTTCTCGCCATCCTCGCCTTGCCCGTCGCCGCGGCCACCGGCTTCGCGCTGCGCGCCGAAGCGTCCAACTGCGCCTGTGGCGCCGCCTGCGCGTGTGACTCCTGCGATGGCGACTGCAGTGACTGCGGCGACTGCGCCGGCGGCTGTGCTCACCCCGCCCCCTGATCACGCGCCTTGTCGTCAGCCTCCGCCTGGACCCTGTCGCACGAGCTCCGCCGCGAGCTCGACGCGCTCTTCGTGCGGCTCGCCGATGGCGAGCGCGGCGCGATCGATCCGGCGTACCGCATGCTCTGGCCAGCGCTGCGTGCCTTCGTGGGGCGCGCGCTGGGCCCCGCGCGAGAGCACGAGGCCGACGACGTCACTCAAGCCGCGCTCCTCAGGCTGTTCGCGCAGGCGTCCCGCTACGACCCGACGCGCGACGCCTATGCCTGGGCCCTGGCGCTCACCAGCTGGGAGCTGCGCAGCGCCCAGACCCGCGCGCGCCGCGACCGCTCGGCGCCGCTCGATGCGGCCTTCGCCGAGCCGAGCGGCCAGGCTTCTCCCGAAGACGGCGCGATGCACCAGAGTGAGCTGCAGCGCCTGCGTGACGCCATCGCGCTCTTGTCGCCCGCGGACCGCGAGGTCATCGAGCAGGTGCTCGCCGAGTCCCACCCCAGCGACGCCACGTTTCGCAAGCGGCGCGAGCGCGCCATGACGCGCCTGCGCGCCTTCCTGAGGGAAATCCATGGCACCTGAGCAAGACGCCATCGCCGCCGCGCGGGCCGCCTACCAGCGGGGCCGCCTGACCCTCGCGCTCACCCACGCGGCACCGGCGCTGGCTTACATGGTCGTCGCGCTCGTGGCCGGCTCGGAGTCGCACGTGGCCGCGCTCGGGCTCGCGGCGTTCGTCATCGGGGCGCTGGCCATCTTCGCAGGCGGGGCCTTCGGTCGCTCGGTGCTGCCGGCGCTGGTCTACGGCGCGCTGCCTTTCACGGTCACGCACGTGGTCCAGTCGTTCGGTCACGTCTGCGTCGCCGGCGGCTGCGTCTCGTGGTGCATGCCGGCGTGTGCCGCGACGGGCCTGGTGGTGGGCGTGGCCTTCGCTCGCCGCGCCGAGCGCGACCGCGACCCGCTCGTGTTCTTCGTGGCGGGCTTCCCCCTGATCGTCGCCACCGGCGCGCTCGGCTGCCGCTGCCTCGGCTACGGCAGCGTGGTGGGCCTCGCGCTGGGCATGTTGCTCGTGTCGCTGCCGTCGTGGCCGCGCTGGGTCTCGGCCCGTACCACCTGACTGCGGGCGCAGCGCTCATCGCTCGCCAACTGGTCTAGTCCAGTTCTGCGATCTGGCTCTTTCGAGCGTACCAGCTGCGCGGCAGGTTCCCGGGCATGGAACACGCCGAACAACCGCCTCCGCCCCCGTTACCTCCCCTGTCGGGCACACCCCGCACCACGCTGCATCGCCGTGCCATGCGCGCCGTGACCGCGCGGCAAGCCCTGTACGACCTGCTGAATGCCTGCACCCACGTGCACGTCGCGACACCCGCGCCGGTGGTGCTCCCCATGGTGTTCGCGCGCATCGACGACACGCTGTACCTGCACGGCGCCGTGGGGAACGCGCTGCTGCGGGGCGCCCGCGCCGAAGACGTGGAGGTGTGCGTCGCGGCCACGCGCGTGGACGGACTGGTGCTGGCCCGCTCGGCCTACCACCACTCCATGAACTACCGCAGCGCGGCCATCTTCGGGCGGCTGCGCGAGGTGGACACCGACGCCGAGAAGCGCGCGGCGCTCGATGCCATCGTGAACCACGCGCTGCCGGGGCGCTCCGACGAGTGCCGGCCGGCCAGCGAGGCGGAGCTGCGCGTGACCCGCGTGGTGGCGCTGTCGCTGGCCGAGGCGTCCGTGAAGATCCGCGCGGCCGGACCCATCGACGACGACGACGACCTGCCGCTGCCGCACTGGGCCGGCGTGCTGCCGCTGGTGGAGACCACGCTCGCGCCCCAGCCCGACAGCACGCATCCCGTGGGGGTGCCCACGCCACCGCCGTCCGTGGTGGCGGCTCGGCTCCGGCGCGCGCCGCGGCTCGAGCCGTTCGAGACCCACCCCGACGTGACGTTCTCGGGCGACGCGACGCGCTTGGATCTCCCGCGGCTCCTGGGCTGGCTGCGCGACGAGGCCTACTGGGCCGCGGACCTCACCGCCGAGACCCTGGTGCGCGCGGTGGTGGGGTCGTTCACGATGGCCGCCTACACGAAGGACGGCGAGATGATCGCCTTCGGCCGCGTGGTGACCGACGGCGCCACTTTCGCGTGGCTGGCCGACGTGTTCGTGCACCGTGACCAGCGCGGTCGCGGCATCTCGAAGGTGCTGGTGAAGAACCTGGTGGACCACCCGCAGCTCGCGGGCCTGCGGCGCGTGATGCTGGGCACGCGCGACGCGCACGGGCTCTACACGCCGATGGGCTTCGAGATGGTGCCCGACGGCCGCATGATGCAGCGGGTCTCGCTGCGCCCACCGGTGAGCGGGGCCCCGACGTGACCGGCCCTCGGCGCGCTCAGACCGCCCAGGCGTAGAGCGCGCCGGCCGCCACGGTCAGCGCGACCGCGATCCACGGGGCCACGCGTGCGAGCTTGCCAACCGGCGACACGAACGCGTGCTCGGGGCTCAGCCGCGGGGGGTCGCCGTACACGAAGAGCGGCTCGCCCGCGCCCAGCACCAGCTGGAACACCGGCACCTGCCGCACCTCGAGGCGCTGCCGCACGATGCGGTCGTCGGGCTGCACACCCGGCGCCGCCGCGAGGCGCTCCACCACCCCATGCAGCTGAGCGTTGGGGCCGTGGGTGGCGTCGTCACGATAGCCCATGGAGCGGCGCAGCCCCTCGATGCGCGCGTCTTCCTGCACGTGCACGAGCACGCTGTCGCGCGTGCGGTGCTGCAGCTCGAGGAAGATGTCCATGGGCAGCTCGCTCGCCTCGATCACGCGCAGCTCGCGGTGGAGCTCGATGGCCGACCACACGGTGGGCGTCCCGACCACGCCACCCGAGCCATCACAGCACTCGCAGCGCACCTGACCGCGCCCGCGGCACGTCGCGCAGCGAGCCGTGCTGTCTCCGTCGCGCACCGTTCCGTCGCCGTTGCACGACCGGCACACCATCTCGCCCATGCGCGAGCAGAGCCCACAGTCCTTGTGCACCCGCACGTCGGGCAGGCGAGCGCGCACCTTGCTGCCGACCGGCAGCCCCTCGGGATGCCGGAGGTCTTCACGCCACGGATCGGGACCGGCGTCCTGCACGTCGGGGGCGGTGCTGGCCGCGTGGATCTCGTACTCCACGCCGCGCCGCTCGAAGGTCGACTCCAGGATCACCTGGGTGGGCCCCACCGCCAGCACGTCCGTGATCGCGAGCGAGCCCGGGTCCACACGCGCCCAGGGCTTCTCGGCCCGCCAGCGATGCAGCGCGGCCAGGCCCCGTTCGCGCGGTGTGGCGGTCGACTCGGAGCTCGCGTGATCCGTCACCGGCATGCAGCCGAGCGTACCAGAGCAGGCAGCGGGTCCGTGGCGCACGGGTCGGATGGCCACGTGTCCCTATACGGGGATATGTGGAGCGCCTCCGGTAGTCAGCGATGTGTAGGGTAGAACCCACAAATTCGCATATTTTGGTGTGCAAATCGTGGACTAGGGGTATTGACCTGCCCCATGTGGGGATACAATGTTTCCGTGTAGATGTACTCAGCGGATTCGATATCCCCCACTCGGCCCCTCTCACGACTCTCTTCGGTGTGGGTCTTGGTGGGCCTCGTGGCCACCGTGGCCACCGTGGCGGGCTGCGGCGAGACGACGCCGCTCGCCGCCACCGACCAGAGCGTGGTGCAGCCCGCCTGCGAGAATGCGGCCGACTGCGGCGACGGGGTCTTCTGCAACGGGCAGGAGATCTGCAACCCCGACGACAGCGGCAGTGACGCGCGCGGCTGCGTGATGGGCGATGCCCCATGCGGCACGGGGGTGTGCGACGAGGCGAACCGTATGTGCGCTTCGGCGTGCTCGAACCGGGACCAGGACAACGACGGCCATGACGCCATCGCCTGCGGCGGCAGCGACTGCGATGACCGGGACCCGCGCCGCTTCCCCGGCGCGCTCGAGGTGTGCGACGCGGTGGCCGTCGACGAAGACTGCGATCCCGAGACCGTGGGTTCGCTGGACGTCGATGGTGACGGCTACACCGCGCTGGTCTGCTGCAACGAGGACGCGGCCGGCGGCTTCCGGTGCGGCGACGACTGCGACGACGCGAGCGCGGGCACCAACCCCGACGTACCGGAGGTGTGCGACGGTCGCGACAACGACTGCAACGGAGCCATCGACGAGGGCGTGGAGGTCACGTGGTACCGCGACCTCGATGGCGACGGCTTCGGATCTGCGGTGGCGTCTCCCGGCGACGAGCTGGCCCTCACCATGACGAGCTGCCAGCGCCCCGGCGGCTACTCGCCGCTCGACACCGACTGCGACGACCAGCGCGGTGACGTGAACCGGGCGCAGCCCGAGCGCTGCACGGACGACGAGACGTCCATCGACGACGACTGCGATGGCTCGGTCGACGAGGGCCTGCGCGTGACCTGCTACGTGGACGGCGACGAAGATGGCTTCGCGGCGACCGGCGCGCCGGTGCTGACCCGCTGCCGCGAGCCACAGCGCCCGGACTTTGGCCAGTGCCCGCGCCGCTACACCAACGTGAACCCCGCGAGCCACGCGGACTGCGACGACACGGACGCGCGGCGCTCCCCCGGCCGCACGGAGCGCTGCAGCGCGGACCCGCGCGACGCCCTCGACGAGGACTGCAGCGGGGCCGTCCTTCCGGCCGAGCGGGACGACGACAGCGACGGCTTCAACGAGTGCGCCGGCTTCTTCTACGACTGCGACGACCAGGACGCGCGCGCGTTCCCCGGACAGCAGGCCTACTTCACCCGGGCCGACGGACCTCGCGCCGGCGTGGGCGGCTGGGACTTCGACTGCAGCGGCGCGGCGACGCGCCTCTACACGAGTGCGGGCAGCTGCGCCCTCTTGAGCACGTGCTCGCTGAGCGACGGCTGGACGGCGGGCACCCCGGCGTGTGGCGCTAGCGGCAGCTGGCTGGGCAACTGCACGAGCGTCGCGGCCCTGTGCGTGGCCTCCGCCCCGGTGACGCGCGACCAGCCCTGCCACTGAGCCCATTGAGCCGGGGTCACGCGGGCTTCCGGGCCAGCACGAAGAAGCACGGCGTGAAGATGCCGGTGCGGCCGCCTTCGATGAGCGCGTCGGCGCCCACGTTGAGCATGTCGCTCACGGCCTTGCTCCCTTCTGGGATGACCTTGAGCCGTTCGAACAGGCCGATCAGCCGGTTGCTGACGAAGCGGCCGGGCGCGCTGCGGCGCACCGACGTGACGTTGAGGCCGCCGTCGCCCTCGAGCGGGAGATACCAGGGCGTGCTCGCGTCGCCGCTGTGCGCGAGGTCTCGGCTGTCCTCCACCGTGAGGCCGGCCCGGCGCACGGCGTCCAGCACGGCGTGCGTGCTGATCATGTCGGGCAGGCTGTCGCCCGACTCGATGTCGCGCTTGATGCGGCGGTGTGTCGGGTTGGTGCCGTCATAGCGGTCCGTGAGGCACCACTCGTACACCGCGAAGCGCGCGCCAGGCTTGAGCACGCGCGCGATCTCGCTGAAGACCCCCACGCGATCGGGCGCGTGGCAGGTGGCCTCCACGGCGTAGGCGGCGTCGTAGCTCGCGTCGGCCAGCGGCAGCTTCATGAAGTCGCCCTTGATGCTGCGGCACTGGTGGTCGAGGCGCGCCTCGGCGTTGTAGCGGCCGAGCTTCTCGAGCTGGTAGTCGTTGTTGTTGATGCCGTCCACGCTGGCGCCCGAGAAGCGCGCGATGGCGCGCATGGGACCGCCCACGCCACAGCCCACGTCGAGCGCGGTCTGCCCGGCAGCGAGGCCAAGGCGCAACGCCAGGTAGTGCTCGTGGCGCGCGAGCGACGCCGCGAAAGCCTCGCCCTCGAAGCGCGGCGCGAAGTGGAAGGACTGGCCCCAGCCGCGCTCGTAGAAGTCCGTGGCCAGGTCGTAGTACTGGTTGACCATCTGCGCGTAGTCGCGGTGCCGCTCGGCGTGGGCCTGCTGGGCGTCTTGCGCGGGGGAGTCTTCCTGGCCGCCACGGAAGAAGCGCAGGTAGGAGCTGAGCGTGCTAGTGACGCGCGCGTCGGCGTCCTGGTCACGGTAGAAGTCACGGGGTTGGGTGGCGGCTGAGGACGACATGAGCGGCTCCGGGGCAGGGCGGCGCAGGCTCATGGCCCACGCCAACCAAGGTTCGGGGAAGTCCGCCAGCGTGCGACGTCGCGCTGGTCCCGAGCGGTCAGAAGCGTGCGCCGAAGCGCCGCAGCGGGCGGGGCGTGCGTCGGCTCAGCAGCCGATCTCGTAGCTGACACCGAACCCGCCGAGGCGCGTCAGCGCACTCACGGAAGGGCGGAGCTCGAACAGGTCCACGCTTCCTTCGTCTTCGAACACCAGCTCGATCACTCCGTCCCCGTCGATGTCCACGACCACACTCCTCGGGCTGATCGCGAAGTTCATCCGCGGCATGCGCACCGACCTCGTCTCGCCCCCGCGCTCCTCGAGGAGCATGGGGAACACGGTCTGCGCGCCCGAGCAATGCCAGATGTCGGGCAGGAGCTCGTGGACGATGCTGATGGTGTGGGACCCGTCGAACGCGAACACCAGCGCCCCGATGCTGCCGCCACCGTCCTGACCGGTGACGCGGAACATCGACGCCTCGCGCCCGGCGTGTGACCCCGCGAAGGCCAGCTCGGCTCGCGAGCGCTCGACCGGGGTGGGCTCACGAGAGGTGGCTCGTGCGGGCGTGCCCGAGACCCGTGTGGTGGCGAGGATGCCGCCGGGGCAACCCCGCAGGATCTCCGCAGCCACGTATCCACCGCCTTGCCACACCTCGCTCGCTTCCTCGGTGGCCCGCATCGGCGCGTCACGATGGACGTTCAACGTCCCGCGGCTGGCGATGTCCACCACGAACACGCGTCCGAGGCGCGCGGCGCAGTACCCATCGTGCGTGGCGATGCGCAGCGCGCGCCGCGGCAACGTGTCGAGCGACGCGGGGTGGTCGGCGCTCAGGGCCTGCGCGGCCACGATCAGATCGCTGCGGCCGCGCACGACATCGAGACGACGCAGCGCTCCCACGCCGAGGCCCTCCGGAGCGCGACCGATGATGGCCAGGCTGACGCCGGGGTCGTCGACCACCAGGAAGACGCCGCGCTCCACGGCCCGATCGAGCGCGAGCGTCAGGTCGGTGTCGGTCATGCCGCCAGCGGGGGTGTTCGCGGCGAGCGGCCGTACGCCCCCCAGCACGAGGCCACATGCGAGGCAGATCAGGGACGCGATGCGGGTGGTCATTCGTGCTCCTCACAGCGAAGGGGACCAGGCGTGAGCGCGAGCGCAGGGCCGAGCGTGCCTCCTTCCGCTCGCCGGATGTCCGTGACGGTCTGCATCGTGAGCTGGTCGGGCTGCTGGGCGTCGACGCCACGCAGGAGAAAGACGGGCTGCTCGGGACACATCGTGAAGGGCAGGTCGCGGTCGGCCACGCGGCGCTGCTCTTCGTCGTAGATCGGCGGGACCGTCGTGCCCGTCATGGGCGTGACGGGCGTGCGCTGTCCGACGCTGTCACGCAGGACCATCTCCCCGCCGGCCGGCAGCGCTGGGAGCGCGTCTCCTGTTAGCCGGGGTCCGAGCGTGAACGCGACCGGCACCACGCTCGTTTGCTCGAACGGCGGGAACTGATGGAGCGCGATGCAGCTCTCGGACCAGCCCCGCTCCGCATCGCGCTTGGTCAGCATCACCAGCAAGAGGGGTGTGCCTTCCGATGGCACGAAGCAGCCGTCGATGGCGGCCTGCGTGTCGTGCGGGATCTCCATCTCGGAGATCCCACTCCCCCGCGTGCTCACGAAGAGGAACTTCTCCGTGAGGTCCCCCGGCACGAGCCGGCTGAACACCACCCGCACGTCGCGCAGGCCGTCACCGTCCACGTCGAGGCGAGTGTCGTGCACCGAGTCCGGGCTCTCCCCGCGCGACGAGTCCACCTCGAACGGAACGTCGGCCACGACGCGCAGGCTCTCGGGTGTGATGAGCGCGCGCGCGGCGTGCAGCAGGACGAGGTCGTTGCCATCACTCTCGGACCACTCGAGGAAGACGTCGAGGCCGCCGGGGACGGCCCCCAACACGCGCACATAGCGGAGCGAAGTGCCCTCGCCGTAGACCGTGTCGCCGTAGGCTCCTTCGAGGGTGCACGTGACGTTGCGCCGTATCGCGGCGGTGAGCTGTCCGGGTGCGATGGCGTC
Organism: uncultured Sandaracinaceae bacterium; assembly: GCA_964510015.1. Lineage (GTDB taxonomy): Bacteria > Myxococcota_A > Polyangia > Polyangiales > Houyiibacteriaceae > JADJJE01. Next base: position 16,283 of record CAZEAA010000026.1, on the reverse strand, counting down.
TGCCGCGGACCAGGACGCGGCTGGCTGGAGCGCGGTGAGCGCGCCGAGGAGTGGTGCGTAGAACCCTGGCCCGCTGCGATGGCCGCACGAGCGCTCGAGGGCGCGTGCGCTCTCCGATGGCGTGTCGCTCCCGCCCACCGTGAGCAGTGCGTCCACCTCGGCCGGCGAGGGCGACTCCACGAGGCCGCTCGCGCCGGCGCGGAGCCAGCTGACGCATGCGGGAAAGTAGCCCAAGCGACACGCCGAGCTCAGCCGGGTCGCCGCACGCGCGGGGTCGTGCGGGAGACGGCCGTTCGGGAGGCGCTCCACACCGGCGGTGAAGCACAGCTCGGCTCCCCCTAGCGCGCAGCCATGATCGAGGAGCGCTGCCGCGCGCGCCGAGGCTTCGGCAGAGCGCGAGCGTTCGAGCAAGGGCCACACGGCGGGCCAGCACGCCTCGAGATCGCCGGCCTCGCACAGCGCGCCGTACAGCTGGGCTCCGCGCGCCGCGTCCGAGGGCAGGCGCAGCGGATGCAACAGGTGGGACTCGGCCAGCGTCGCGCAGGCGGCGGGGTTCACGCGGCACGCACGCTCGAGGCGCGCGCGCTCGGACGCGACCTCTTCGAAGAACCGGCTGCGGTCGTGGAAGTCGCGCATGCCGCACGCGGGGTCTTCTCCGCAAGGGTCCTCGCCGATCGACGTGACGGACGCCTCGGTGGTGGCGAGAGTGCTCCCGGTGGCGGCTCCCGAGCCACAGCCCGAGAGGAGCACCAAGAGGATCACGCCCATCACGAGACTTCGTATCTGCAGCACGCCAACGCTCCTTCGACGGGCACGATAGTCACTTCGTCGCGGCGTGCCCATGCTCGCGGAGGTGCCCCGACTTGCTCGATTGGCTAGGCTTGCACCCATGACCCGCCGCCGCCCCTTCCTCCCGTCCCTGGCCCTCTTACTGGGCGCTGTGTCCTCGGCCGGCTGCTCGCCCGCCGGGTCCTCTGCCGGGCCGGCGCCCGCCTTCGCGCCCGAGACGTCGGCGCCGCAGAGCCAGTACGGCACGCACACCACCGTGGGCCTGCGCGTCTTGACCGACCCCGCCGAGGACGAGCCGCGCGTACGCCTCGCGGCCGTGGTCCGGGACCGCGACGGAGCCGAGGAGGTCATCGACCTCGGCGAGTACGAAGGCCCGTTCATCGAGGAGCCGGCTGCGGACACCGAACTCCTGCGCGTGCGCGCGTCCCACCCGACGGGGCCCGTGGTGATCACGGTGCGCCACGCGGGCAACGGCGTGCTCGAAGTGCACCACACGCCGGATTCGGGGGACCACCCCACCGTGCGGCGCATCCCCATCCGTGCCGACCAGCCGGTGCGCGTCAGCGACCCGTCCCTGCACCAGCCGGACTGAACCGGGCGCTCAGAGGTCTTCGGTGTCCTTGAGCAGCTCTTGGACGAAGCTCGTGCGAAGGCGGATGAGCGTGCCCCGGCCCAGGTTGCGCCGCACCTGAATGATGCCCTCGGTGGGGCTCACGCCACCCCCGCGAACCACGTCGGCGTCGGTGAACACGTGCTCGATTGGCGCGGGAGTGCTGTCTGCAGCCACCTGGGCAGCCGGCAGCGCGAGCAGGGTGACGAGGGCGAGGCCGAGAAGAGTGCGCATGGGAACGTTCCTTTCGAGGCGAGGCGGGGTCCCTCAGCATACGGGAAGCCCCCTTCGCGTGGGTAGACCTGCCCGGCGGATTTCCAGTGGGTCGTTGCCGTGGTCCTGGTCGTTCCTGGCCGTGGACGGCGACACACGTGGGCGTCGACGTCGACGTTCGACGTTCATCGACGTGGTCGTACGTAGTCGTATCCGTAGGCGTGCTCGTAGTCCTGCTCGTGCTCGTGCTCGTGACCGTCGGGACGTCAACGGAGACTACGACGGATGCAGACGCCTCAAAGGTCGAACACGAGCACGAGCACGAGCACGTCGACGACCACGACGAGGCTTACGTAGACGACTACGACTACGTCGACGCTCCCCCTCGACGTTCCCCCACCTCACCGACTTGCCGTCCCAATCCACTCCCGGAACGCCGACACCCGCGTGATCACTGCCGCCGACTCCACGCACCGCGAGCTGTTGTCCACGGCCATGCTCACCACGCCGACGACGTGCGGCGTGCCCTCCACGCTCAGCACCGCCGGCGCGCCCGAGTCGCCGGGGCACACGCCCGCGTCCGGCGAGGCTGCGCAGAAGCGGGTCTGGGCCATGCCTTGCACGTTGCCCGAGAAGCAGTGGAAGGGCGACAGCGACTCGAGCGTGGCGCCCTGCAAGCGTGCGCTGCCGCGGCCGCCGCTGCGCGTGACGCCGAAGCCGAGGATGCGGACGGGTGGTCCGGCCAGCATGACGTCGTCGTTCAGCGCCGCGAGCGGCATGGGCTGCGCGCGGGTGACGGGGCGCACCAGCCGCACCACCGCGAGGTCGCGGCCGAGCTCCGGGTGCTGAGCGTCGAACTCCGGGTGCACCTCCACGCGCAGCACGTTGGCGCGCTCGGGCCGGGCGCTCGGGTGACCCACCTGCACGCTGCGGATGGTCAGGTCGCCCAGCGTGGCGGAGCGCACGCAGTGACCGGCGGTCAGCACCGCGTCGGGCGCGATGAGCGTGCCGCTGCAGGTGCCTGACCAGCTGCCCTTGCGCCAGCGCAGCAACGCCAGGGAGCCCGCGTCGGCGGGAGCGACGTCGCTGCCACCGTACATCGCGCGCGTGCTGGCGACGTGCAGGCCGCTCCACGCGAGCGTGACGCCCGCAAGGGCCAGCCAGAGAGAGCGAGAGGAGGCAGCGGGGCGCGTGGGCTTCATGGCGACCTGTGCGAGCTGGGCTGACGCGGCGCCGCGAGGACGAGCACGGCGGGCAGCGCCCCGTAGTACAGCACGTTCGGGACCACGCGCGCGAGGTAGCCCACGTCGAGCTCGAGGCCGAGGATCAGCACGTCCGCGAGGATCCACGTGCCGTACCAAGCGAGCGCCAGCGCGTCCGTGCGGCGGTGCCACGTGAGCGCCACGCCCTCGCCGAGGCGAGCCCGCGTGTACGGCAGCCGGGCGAGGATGAGCGCGAAGAACAGCGCCTCGTACGTGAGGAACAGCACGCGCCCCTCCGTGCTGTGCAGCACGAAGTGCACCACCAGCTGAGACACGACCGGCACCAGCAGCGACCACGCCACGGCGCGCACGAAGGCCATGGCCGGGAAGCGCAGCTCGCCCGAGTCGGTCATGACCTCGGCCAGCAGCAGGTAGCGGAGGTCCCCGAGGATCACGAAGGCCACCGGCACGGCGGTGGACAGCGCCGCCGGCAGCGCCCCGATCAGCGGGATGTCGCTGGACGTGAGCCACGCGTCGAGCGCGGCCAGCACCACCAGCGCGATGGCGTAGTGCCGCACGGTCAGGTGGACCCGCGCGCCGTCGCGGGCGACCACCAACGCGCCGAGCGCGCACGCCGCGAAGAGCAGCCCGGGGTGCTGCCACGCGCTTTGATAGAAGGCTTCGAACATGGTGCTAGTGCGCTCCGGGGACAGGCGGAGCCGGGGGCTCCGCGGGCGCGAGCTTGTGCCCCGCCATCACGGTGAGATACGCGATCACGTCACGCAACGCCGCCTCGCGGTCGGGGATGCCCGGTGGCAGACCCGGCATGGGCGTCCCGTGGCGCACGGTCAGCGGCGCGTCGATCCAGCGCCGCAGCCAGGTGGGCTCGACGTACTCGGTGACGCTCGCGGGGTAGTTCAGCTCGGGGCCCAGCGTGCCGCCCTCGCCGTTGATGGCGTGGCAGCGCGAGCAGTAACGACGAAACACGCCGAAGCCTCGCTGCGCGTCTGCGCCCGCGTCGGGGGGCGGGGCCATGCGCGCATAGCGCTCGCTGGCCATGGCCACGGTCACGCCCACGATCTGGTAGGGCCAGCCCCAGTCGCCCTCGCTGCGCACCACGCTGTCGCGTTGGTTCTCCCAGATCAGGTATGCGGGCGCGAGCGCCACGCGCGTGACGGCGCCACCCACCGGCTTGTCGATGGCGAAGTCACCCCCCACGCGGGCCACCGCGAGGTACGCCTGGTGCTCGAGGAAGCGGGCGGTCGGCACGGCCGCGCGGTAACCGTCGGCGCACTCGAAGACCAGCTCGTCGGCGCGGCGCCAGGCGTCCCCCAACAAGAGGTCGAAGAGCGCCACGGCCGGCACGGCTTCGAAGCGCACCTCGCGGTCTTCGTAGGGCTCGTGCACCGCCACGGTGGTGAGGCCCGGTCCTTGGGTGAGATCCCACTCGGGGGCGTTCGCGCCCGCGCCGAAGCGGATCCCGCGCGCGCTCGCGGCGGCCTGTGTGGCCTCGGTCCCGTCGCGGTCCGCGGGCTCCAGGGAGCAGCCCACGGTCGAGCCGAGCGCATGACACAGCAGCACGCCGATCAGCGCGCGCCGCGCCCGCGCTGCCCACGCGGCAGTGTGCGGGCGATGCGTGATCAAGCGATGCGCTCGCCCAAGGCGACCTCGACCCGCGTGCTCGCGCCCGGCTGCGCGGGCCCACGTCCGCACATGCAGAGGTGTCGCGCGTCCGTGACCACGTGCACGCCGCGCGCTTCGCCCGCGTTGAGAAGTGTCTCGGCCAGCTGCGCCGTGAGGTCCTCCTGGATCACGAAGCGCCGCGCCAGCGCGTCCACCAAGCGCGGGAGCTTGCCGAGGCCCAGGATGCGCTTGCCCGGCAGGTAGGCGAGGCTCGCGTGCCCGAAGAAGGGCAAGAAGTGGTGCGCGCAGATCGAGAAGAACGTGATGTCCGACACGGTGACGACTCCGCGCGGCTCGTCGTCCGAGAGCAGCCGAGTGGTCTTCAGGACGCTCGCGGGATCCACCTCGTAGCCGCTCAGCAGGTCGCGGTAGGCGCGGCGGATGCGCGGCTCGCACTCGGCGCTGTCGAACCACGCGAGCGCGCGCGGATCGCTAGTGACGTTTTGATGGATCCAACCTGCGATGGTGATGTTCTTGGGGTCGTTGATCACTGGGAACTCCGGGGGTGGCGTTCAGGGGACGAGGGCTCGTGCCGGGGGGGTCGAGCCAAGAGGAGCTTGTCCAACAGCGGGTTGCACCAGCCCGCCGTGATGCAGTACGCGCGGTCGTGACGGCGGTGGTGCTGCGCGTGATGCGCAGGCGAGAGGATGACAGCATGCCGCTGCAACCAGCGGACGGTGCGAGGTGCATGCCGTGCGTGGGCCCACTGGTGGATTTGGTTGGTCAGGAGAATGGCCGCGCTGAACGACAGCAGGGCCACGTGTTGCGCGAAGGCGGCGAGCCCCAGCGACCCGGACCCGAGCCAGAGACCGCCCCACAGGACCGGCAAGACCGCGAGCGCACTGTCGCCGTTCGTCTCGACCACGCCGTGCTCGGTCATCGCGCGGGGGTCGCGATGGTGCTCTCGAAACGGCGCGATCACGTTGCGTCCCACGAGCGGCGTGTGCTCGCTGCCGAGCTCGTCCGCCGACAGGTGCACCACCCCGCTGATCAGGTCGGCCAGCGTCCACCCCACCAGCGCGGCCGCGACACCGGCCACCGGCGCACTCCAGGTGGCCGGCGCGAGCGACACCGCGCGGCCCAGCACGGCGAGCCATGCGATGGCCGCCCCGAGCAGGGCAATGCCGCCGAGCCAGGTCCAGAGCCAGTGTGGGCGAGGGTGCACGTGGGAGTAGAGGAGCCGCCTCACCAAGCGTTACAGATTTTCGCGGGGCGTGGCACCTTGCCTCGCATGAGCGCACGCGAGAACGACGATGGCGATCTGGTGCGGGCGGTCTGCGCCGGTGACCACCGCTGCTTCGCCCTGCTCGTTCAGCGCTGGCCCGCGTGCGCATGCGCGCCGAGGCGGACGTGGCCCTGGCCGACGACCGTCAGGCGTCGACCGCCCCCGATCCGGAGCGGGCCTTCGCGGCCAGCTCGCTGCGGGCACAGCTGGAGTCCGCCATCGACGGCCTCGAAGACGACCAGCGCAGCGTGTTCGTGATGCGGGTGGTGCACGAGGCCAGCACCTCCGAGACGGCGGAAGCGCTTGGTCTCAGCGAGGAGAATGTGCGCGTTCGGCTACACCGCGCTCGCGCCGCTCTGCGGGCCGACCTGCACGAGGCGCCATGGCCTTCGGTGCATCAGTTCGCGGGTGCTCGCTGCGAGCGGATCACGCAGGCCGTCATGGGGAAGCTCCCGACATCGGCCATGAGCCTCCCTCCCACCCGCTGAACCCGCCGCTCGAGTCGCTTGATTTGACTGGTGTTTCTCGCTTCGCGCGCTTTTGTTGAAGTTGAAATTGACTATCATCTTCATTAATTTCATGAAGCGTCGTCATGAAGCACCTCCTCTTTTTCCTCGTGCTGGCCGGCGCTGCGCTGGCTGGCTGTTCCGATGACCCCACCTCGAACGAGGACCAAGGAACAGCCGATCAGGGTCTGCCGCCGGACACCGCCGTCCCCGACGACAGCGCGGTTCCGGACGACAACGCGGTGCTCGACGACGGTGGGTTGTCGGATGGTGGTGTCACCGACGATCAGGGTATCGAAGAAGATGCGTCGGTGGAGCCCACCTGCGTGGCGAGCCAGGTGCCTGCCGGGACCCAGAACGTGGCGATCTGCCCGCTCGCGAACCCCACCCGCCACGTGCGCATCGCCGGACTCCTCGCGACCCGCACCCACGCGTCCACGCAGCTGTTCGTCGGCCTGACGGAGGCCGCGGGCTCGCAGGCGGCGCTCACCGACGGGCAGTTCAAGCTGCAGCTCTACGGCGGGGGTACGCCCGCTCCGTCGCCCGACCTGAGCGCCTACTTCGGCGCCACCGGCACCGCTTTCGCGGGCTCGGATGACTTCATCAACACCGCGTCGACCGTCTGCCTCGACATCCACCCCGGGTCCTCGACCTCGCGCGCCGTGGTGGTGCTGTGGCTCGATGGCGCGAACGACGCCGACTGCGAAGACCCCAGCACGCTGACGTTCGAGAATCGCTACGGCCACGTGTGGGCGCCCAGCAACGGCGCGCTCAACGACGACGGAATCTACTTCTACCAGAGCGGTGGCACGCAGACGCCGGTGGTCACCCTGAGCGACGCGACTGTCTTGGCCTACGAAGACGTGCCGCCGCCGGACTGCACCGTGACCGACCTCAGCGCCTCGCCGACCTCGCGCTACGTGACGCTCTGCGAGCTGGACGCGCCGGTGCGCCACGTGCGCATCGAGGGACTCCGCACCGAGGCCATGCACGGCACGGTGTCGTTCCTGTCAGGCTACCCCGCGCCAGCCAACGCGGGGGCCGCGCCCGCCGCCCCGGCCGCCGGACAGCTGCGCGCGCAGTTCTACATCGGCGGACCGCGCCTCGACGTGGGCTTTGGCGGCGCCGCCACGCAGGCCACCGGAGACTACGCGTTCCTCGCGGCCGAGAGCACGGTGTGCTTCGACCTCCACGACGGCTCCGACACCACGCCTCCCTACTTCGTGATGTGGCGCGACGGCGTGAACGACGCGGACTGCGAGGACCGCAGCACGCTGACCGCCGCCACGGCCTTCACCGTGGTCAACGCCTTCGAGGACGGCGCCATGGAGCCCGTGTACGGCGCCCTCGACCAGAGCGTGCCGAGCTACCTCTACCTCTACCGCACCAACGCGGCCGGCTTCGGCAGCGGCAACGCCAGTTCGGTCTGGCTCTCGACGACTCCGGCGACCGAAGCCGCCGACGTCGCGCCCGTCACCCCCTGAGCCCCCTCCGCGCTGGACGTCGATGCATCCCCCCGCTGCACAGTCTCTCGCTCTCCTCGGGTGCCTCACGGCGCTCGGCGTGGGGGTCTCCGCGAGCCGCGTCCACGCACAGGACGCGCCGCCCGCGTTGCCTCCGCCCGCGCCCGACGCGGACGACACCGACGCGCCGCCGAGCGACGAAGGCGAGCTCCAAGAGATCACGGTCACCACCGCCGGCCGCCGCGAAGAGCGCCAAGCCGACGCGGTGGTGGGCACCGAGGTGATCCGTCGCGCCCAGCTCCTCGAGAGCGGCGCCGAGAACGTGGCCGAGGCGCTCGAGGACCTGCCGGGCATCGAGGTGGTCCCCGCGCTGCAAGGGCTCACGGTGCGCATGCAGGGGCTCGACCCGCAGCACACGCTGATCTTGATCGACGGCGAGCCGGTGATCGGACGCTCCGATGGCGCGCTCGACCTCACGCGCCTCTCGCTGCAGGACGTGGAGCGCATCGAGGTGGTGCGTGGGGCGAGCTCGGCGCTGTACGGCAGCGAGGCGCACGGCGGCGTGATCAACATCATCACGCGGCGGGCCACGCGTCCGCTCGCGGTGGACGGGCGCCTCACCGCGGGGACTTACGACCCGTATCAGCTGGACGGCACCACGCTCGATGGCGGCCTGGGCCTCGCGGTGCGGCGCGACGACTTCCGCGCGCGCTTGGACGTGAGCGTGCACCGCGTGGGGGCCTACGACCTGGACACCTCGGACGTGGCCACCACCGGCAGCCAGATCGAGCAGTACGACGGCAGCTTGCGTCTGTCGCAGCACGTGGGGCAGAGCGAGCTCGGGCTGCGGCTGCGCCTGTCGCGACGCACTCTCGAGGGCATCGACGCGAGCGCGACGGGCGCCGTGTACGACCGCCTCAACCGCATCGACGAGCTGGGCGTGGGCGCCACGCTGAGCACGCAGTTCACGCGCGGGGCGCTCGCCACGCAGGTGTACTTCACGCAGTTCTTCGACCAGTTCGTGCTGGACCAGCGCGGCAGCACGCAGGAGGACTTGGACCAGGACACGCGCCAGCGCCTCGGCGAGGTCAGCTCGCAGTACACGTTCGTGAGCGAGAACGAGCGTCACACGCTGACGGTGGGCGCCGACGTGCGGCAGGAGTCGCTGTCCGCCGACCGCCTCAGCCGCGTGGGCCGCCGCACGCGCACGTCGCCCTTCGTGCAGTATCAGGCGCTGCTGTACGAGGGCCTGAACATCACCCTCGCGCCGGGCTTCCGCCTCGACGTGGACTCGCAGTTCGGTGTGGTGCCCTCGCCCAAGCTGGCGCTGCGCATGGACCCGCACGAGCGCCTGATCCTGCGCAGCAGCGTGGGCCGTGGCTTCCGCGCGCCGAACTTCAAGGAGCTGTACCTGATCTTCGAGAACCCGAGCGTGGGCTACCGCGTGGTGGGCAACCCGGACGTGCAGCCCGAGACATCGTGGAGCATGCAGCTGGAGGGCGAGTGGACGCCCAGCGCGAAGGTCACCGTGCGCGCGTCGCTGTACCGCAATCAGATCGACGACCTGATCGACACCGCGCTCGACCCGACGCAGATGAACGTCGTCTACACCTACGTGAACACGAGCTCGGCCATCACGCAGGGCACCGAGCTGCTGCTGCGCGTGCGCCCCGTGGAGAGCCTGGACCTCCAGGTGGGCTACGTGTTCCTGGACGCGCGTGACCTGCAGCGTGACCGCTTCCTGCAAGGCCGCCCGCGTCACCGCGGCACCTTCCGAGCGCGCTACAGCCACGCGGGCGCCGGCTTCTCGGCCACGGTGCGCGGCTCGCTGGTGGGCGAGCGGCCGTACTACGAGACCGGCGGCGACGGCGAGACGCAGGAGGTCATGGACGACCTCTACCTCTCGCTCGACCTGCGCCTCGAGCAGCGCGTGGGCGACTACGTGGGCCTCTTCGCCGGGGCCGACAACCTGGCCGGCGCTGGCGGGCGCTACCTGACCATCCGTCCTCGCGGCTTCTACGCGGGCCTGAGCGTGGACTACTGAGGAGCACACACGACCATGCCTCGATCCCCATCCGTTCTCGAATCCCTGCTGGGCGCAGCCCTCTTCGCGGCGCTGTTCGCCGGATCCGCGGCGTGTGGCGACCTGGTTCCCACCGACAACGGAGACCAAGGTGGCCCCGCGCTGGACCTCGGCCCGCCGCCCGACTTCGGCCCGCCCGAGGACCTCGGCGACGTGGGCGATCAGGGTGACCCCGGCGGCCCCTTCGTCACGGCGCACGTGCAGTTCGTCGAGAGCCGCCCATCCGTGGGCACGGTGACCGTGGACGCGTCCGGCACGGAGCCCTGGATCTACGTGGACCTCGATCGGCGCACCGAAGTGAGCCCCGCGAACCCGCTCGACGACGACGTCTGGGACCTCGCGTTCCGGCGCTTCCACGTGGCGCTCAACGGCGGCGCGAGCGGGACGGCCGGGGTGACCGCGGCGGTGGTGGACGACCGAGCCTTCGATACGGTGGAGGCGGCCGACGCGACCGCGTTCGTGAGCGACGCGACCGACGGCGACGACGAGGACACCGTGCCCGACTACGTGATCTCGGGCGGCAACGACCCCTGGTACGCCTACGACGTCACCACCCACGTGCTGACGCCGAAGCCGCGCGTGTTCGTGGTGCGCACCACGGACGGCAACCTCGTGAAGGTGGCCATCGAACGCTATTACGACGGAGCCGGTGGCTCCGGGCACCCGACCTTGCGCTACGAGCGCATCGAGGAGTGACACATGACCCCCTTGAACCGCATCTCCCCCTGCCCCCCTGCCAGTGAGAGCCCCATGAGCTGCATCCGTCCCTCGAGTCCCATGAAGTCGACCCTCCGAACGAACCCGCGAGAGCGAGCCAAGGCGACCGCGCTGCTCCTCACGCTCGCGCTCGCACAGCAGGGCTGCGCGTCGTCCACACCGCCCCCCGAGACGGCGGCCAGCGCCGCGGCACGCGAGGTGCGCACGAGCCCGCTGATGCAGCACGCGCGCGTGGAGAGTGGGGCGCACGCCTTCCTGCCGGCGCCCGTGACCAGCTTCGGCGCGGCCGCGTGGGGCGAGCACCTGTACGTGCTGGGTGGCTACCGCGGGGAGTCGCACCACTACACGGCCGAGGGCCAGAGCCGGAGCCTCGCCCGCCTGAACGTGCAGACCGGCGCGTGGGAAGAGCTCGCGGGCCTCGAGCGCGGCCTGCAGAGCGCGGCGCTGGTGGCCCATGAGGGCACGCTCGTGCGCGTGGGCGGCCTCTACGCCCAGCACTCGCCCGACGACGCGGCCGACGCGGCCGACCGCCTGCGCTCCACCGACGAGGTGGCGCGCTACGACATCGCGACCGGTCGTTGGACCGACCTGCCCGCGCTGCCCACGCCGCGCTCGAGCCACATGGCCGCCGTGCTGGACGGCGTGCTCTACGTGGCCGGCGGCTGGGACCTGGACCACGACCCCGCGACGGCGCGCTGGGCCACCACGCTCGAGGCGCTCGACCTGCGCGACGTGGACGCGGGCTGGCGATCCATCGAGGCTCCCTTCCAGCTGCGCGGCGTGGGCGTGACGGCCGCGGCCGGGCGTCTGGTGGTGGTGGGCGGCATGGACCCGCTCGGCGTGCCCAAGCGCGGTACGCACGTCTTCAGCCCCGCGGACGCGAGCTGGACGCGCGGGCCCGAGCTGCCCGCCTCGCCCTTCGGTGCGGCCGCGGCCTCCGTGGGTGACGACGTGGTGGTGACCGGCATGGACGGGGTGGTGCACGTGTGGGCGCCGGGCCAAGACGCGTGGCGCCCGAGCGGCAGCGTGCTCTTCCCGCGCTTCTTCCATCAGAACGTGACCGTGAACGGGCAGGTCTTCGCCATCGGCGGCACCGCCGGCATGGACGTGAACGACCGCATCCCGCACGTGGAGCGCGTCTTCCCGGCGCCCGAGCCCGTGCTGCTGACGGTCGACTACACGGGGCCCACCAAGAACCGCCAGGGCATGGTGATCATGGACGACTGGCTCTACCTCTTCGGCGGCAACACCAGCCACGGGCAGCACGACTTCCAGCCCGAGAACTTCGCCAACGACGCGCGCCGCTTGCACCTGCCCACGCTGCGCTGGGAGCAGCTCGCGCCGTATCCGGAGAACCGTCAGACCATGGCGGTGATCGCCACGGACGAGACGCACTTCGTGTCCATCGGCGGCTTCGGCACGCCCGACGAAGGCGGCGACGCCATCGCGCACAACGAGTCGTTCGTGTACGACACGGCCGCCGGCACGTGGAGCCCGGCGCCGGCGTTGGCCCTCGGTCGCACGCAGTTCGCGCTGACGCGCGCGCCGAGCGGTGAGCTGCTGGTGATGGGCGGCCTCAACTACGACCCGTCGCGCGAGGGCATTCTGGCCTTCCAGCACCTGACCACGGTGGAGCAGCGCGCGGTGGGCGGAGGCGCCTGGAGCGACGCCGGCTTCGCCATGCCGCGCGTGCGCCGCGCCTTCGGTGGCGAGTCCGTGGGCGACCGCTTCTTCTTCGTGGGCGGCATGCGCGACAACTTCGGGTTGGTCAGCGAGTGCGAGGCCTTCTCCTTCACGTCGCGGGACTTCGCGCCCATCGCGTGCCCCAGCGAGACGCGCCTCTCGCCGCAGCTCGTGGCCTTGGGCGAGCGCCTGGTCCTGGTGGGCGGCAGCGTGGTGAGCGGCACCGACGCCACCAGCACGCGCGCCATCGAGACCTACGACACGGCCGCCAACACGTGGACGCCGAGCGCCACTCAGCTGCCCTTCGAGAGCACACACGTGCGCGCCTTCGCCTACCGCGACCGCGTGGTGGTCATCACCACGCACGACGCGCCGGACGGCCAGCTGCGCATCTTCGTGTTTACGCCGTGAGCCTCGGTTTGCCCGAGGTCCGTTTGCGCCGATCTCGGGAAGCTACGGGTAGTTCAAGCTCCGCTTGTCGAACGGCGGGTCGGGGACCGCCAGCGACTCGAGGTACATCGCGATCGCCAGCAAGCGATTCTCGGTCGGAACGTAGGTGGGCATCGTCGCCCGTCCGTAGCCGACCGCGATGTCGGCCTCGGGCTCGTGCAGCGCACGCCTCAGGTGGGCCTCGTCCACCAGCGCCGTGCGCCCATCGGTCAGCGTGGTGGTGCTGCCCCACATGCCGCGCAGCGGGGGTCCCATCCCGGGGCCTTCGAGCTCGTGGCAGCCTCTGCAGCCCATCTCCACGGTGAGCATCTCACCCCAGCAGGCCATCGGATTCGTGGCGGCCGAACAGTCCGGGCCGGAACAGCCCGTCTCGTGGTAGGCCCAGTAGTCTTCGAGGCCGAGCACATGCACGGACAAGGGCCCTGTGTCGCCATAGACGCGGTAGCGGTAGCGGTCGTGCAGCGCCAGCGGGCTGCTCTCCGTCGTGGGCTCCTCGGCCCGGAACCACACGGAGGCGGTCTCGCCCGGGTCCACTTCAACGCGCACGCGCAGGGCGGGGATGTACAGCTGGCGCCGCTCCGTGTCCGAGCGGACGAACAGGTGCACCGCGATGTCCTGCGGCACGGTCAGGCGGTCCGACTCGTGGGTGCCCATCGGTCGGTGAATGAACTCCCATTGTCCGTTGGCCAGCGCCACCGCCTCGATCTCCGCGCGCTTCAGCGGCCGCAGCGCGAGGAACTCGTGGGGCTGCCAGACCACCCCACCGAGCGACAGGAGGCCGAGGGCCGGCAGCGCGAACAGCACGTCCAAGCGGTGCAGCCGACGCACCGAGAGCGCTCCCGCAAGGACCGCGAAGGTCAGATCGACGAGCGTGAGCACGGCGGTGATGCTCAGCACGTACAGCGCGTCGTCCAAGCTCACGTTCACTCCTCTCCGGGAGGTCCAGATTCCGATCCCTACCTAGAGGCGGTGAAGACCGGCGCCCAGCCCTGCGGAACTCAATCTGTGAACGTTGCGAACACGGCCCCCGCACCTCGTCAGCGCCCCGAGGCGGAAAATTCGAGCCGGCACGTCCAGGGAGGCGTGTTTCGGCGCTGCAACAAGCGCTAGCGGGCCCCATCCGCGTGGAATCTGCCTTTGATGCGCGCCTGACGGCCTGTATGCTCCGCCGTACCGGGTGAGGAGCGAGGCTCCAGTCGTTCGAGATTCTCAGTGAGACCGACGAGGGTGTGTCGTCGGAGCGGAGGTGGGCAATGGCAACGAGGAGGCGGCGTTCCGCCGCAGCAGCATGCATGGTGGCGCTCGCGACGCTGATGGTGTCGCTCGACGTGAGCGCGCAGGGCGAGCAGGCCCAGGCGCGCACGCTCTTCACCGAGGGCGAGCAGGCATACCGCATTGGCCACTACGAGGAGGCGGTGGACCTCTGGCAGCGTGCCTTCGCGCTCGATGCGCGCCCCCGCATTCAGTACAACCTCTCCCAGGCCTTCGAGCGCCTGGGTCGGCTGCAGGAGGCCGTCGAAGCGCTGGACGCGTACATCCGCACCACGCCGCCGGACGACCCGCTCTACGGTGAGGCCAACGCGCGTCTCTCGGCGCTGCGGCAGCGCGTGGCGCTCACCGGCGTGCGCATCATCGGTGGGCCGATGGGCTCGCAGATCTTCGTGGACGAGCAGGCTTGGGGGGCCACCCCGCGGCCGGACCGCATCCCGCTCGCTCCCGGCAGCCACCAGATCGTGCTCATCTACCCGAACGGCTCGCGTCACGAGGTGGCGGTCGCCGTGCCGGTCGGTCAGATCGTGGAGGTCACCGTGCCCAGCGGCGGCGAGGACCTGCCAGTCATCTCCGTGGGGGATCCTTCGTCGGCGGGCTCGAGCAGCGTCTACAGCGCGGGCACCGCGGAGGAGCCCTCCAATGGCCACGCCATGTTCTGGGCCGGCGCCGGGGCCGCGGCCGTGGGCGCGGGTGTGCTGGTCTACGGCATCACGCGGCAGATGGAGCTGTCCGGCTGCTCCGACGAGGGCTTCGCCTGCCTCGAGGAGTCCACCGTCGAGCGCCAGCGCACGCTGGGCTTCGTGCTGGGCGGCACGTTGCTCGCCGCCGGCGCCACGCTGATCACCATCGACCTCATCACGACTCGCGACTCGCGCGATCGCGCGGACGTCGACCTGGGGCTCGGTCTCGCTTCCTTCTCCCTGACGGTGCGTCGATGACTCTTCGTTCGATCTTCTGCTCCAGTGCGTGGCTCTCGCTCGCGCTGCTCTCCCTCTCGGGCTGCACGGACGCCGGCCGCTGCGCGCTCGGCAGCCCAGGCTGCTTCTGCGACAACGACACGTGTCAGACCGGGACGTGCGTCGACGGAATGTGCCCCGGCCCGGAGGACATCTGCGAAGAGAGCTGCTTCGCCTCGTGGAGCAACGACGGCACGTGTGACGACGGCGGCGAGGGCTCGCGTTACTCCGTGTGCAACCTGGGCACGGACTGCATGGACTGCGGCGGCCGCGAGAACCCCTGCGAGAACCCCGACTTCCCGGTCTTCTGCCCGGCGACGCCGGACTATCCGTCGCAGTGCTGGTCGGCGAACGTGGACTGCAGCTCGGTCATCTTCTGCCCCGACAGCCCCAGCGAACCGCACGCGTGCGCCACGGGCTTCCGCTACGACTGCGCCACCGCGGCGTGCGTCGCCAACCCCTGCACGATCCCTGGCTACCCGGTGTTCTGTGACTACGACGCGTCGTGCGCGACGTCGGGGACCGACTGCTGCTTCAGCGAGCGGGCCGACTGCCGCACGGCCACCGAGTGCTTCGGCTCGTGGTACGTGTGCCTCGGGCGCCTCGCGAACGGGCCCCTGCGCGTCGAGTGCGGTGCTGTGGAGGCCGACGTCAGCTGCGTGCTCCCGCCCACGGACGGGTAGTGCCTCGACGCGCGCTGCCGCGACAGCCATCGCGGCGGCGCACCTCAGGCCAGCAGCTCGGGCAGCAGCGGCACGTCGGTGGGCCCCATGTCCACCCCGAGCCGCGTGAGCGCGGCGTGCACCTGACCGCGGTGATGCGTCTGGTGATTGAAGACCTGCGCCAGCTGCACCCAGCGCGGCTGCGTCTGCGTGAAGCCGTAGAGCTTGCTGGTCCAGGTCATGGGCTCGTTCATCCACTCGGGCGTGAGCGACGCGGCCCAGGTCAGCATGCGCTCGTCCAGCGCCACGCGCGCCGCGGTCAGCTCCTGGAACGGCCGCTGCGGCGGACCACCCGTCGGCGGCGCCCCCACGGGCAGGCCCTCGAAGCGCGTCATCCATGCGGTGTCGGCCCAGATCAGGTGCTCGAGCGTGGCGTCGATGGACTTGAAGAACAGCCCCAGATCCTCGCGGCGCTGCGCGTCCGTGAGCGTGGCGCACGCGGCGTAGAGGCGCTGGTTCATCCAGCGGTTGTAGAGGGCCATCAAGTGGGGCTGGGTTCCGGTGAACATGCCGCCCAGCGTAGTCGGGGTCGGCGACGTCTCCAACGTTGACGTCGTCGTTGTCGTTCGTTGTCGTGGCCGTCTATCGACTCGTCACAAGTCCGATGGAAAGACTTCCATGGCGAAGCGCCGAGGCATGGCGCGCTGAACGGCCTAAAACAAGCACAATTGGCACCCCGCACTGAAGTACGGGGCAGCAGTCCTGGCAT
>CAZEAA010000025.1:0-29745 GCA_964510015.1 uncultured Sandaracinaceae bacterium | reverse complement strand
GAGGAATCGAGGTCGCCCGTGCTCGAGCTGGACGCATCGGAATCGCTGGTGATGGGGGTGGGATCGCTGGGACAGCCGGTGAGGAGCAGCACTGCGCCGACACCGAAGCCAAAGGACGAAGCCAATGATCGATCAGCCGTCATGCGCCGACGCTAGCACGATCGAATCGTGGAAGGTCAGGGGGACAGCACCCCCGCGTACTCGCCCATGAGGTCGCTGATTTCCTGGAGCTCGGGGTCGGAGAGCGCGCTGGCGGCCTCCTGCGCCCACGCCTGCATGCCGAGGGCCACGGCGGCCGCGTCGGCGGGGTTGCTCACGCTCATGAGCCCGTCGATCACCACGAGCGCCTTGGCGTAGCCGACCACCACGTCGGCCTTGTAGAGCCGCGGAGCGTCCTCGAGCACCAGGTCGGCCACCCCCACCGTCGCCTCGTCGCTGCCCACCATGCCCGTGAGCGGGTCGGTGTACTCCACGTGCGCGCCGATGCTGTCGCAGGTGGTGATGAGGCTCGGGTCGCAGGCCGCGATGATCTGGTGGAACGTCATCGAGTCGTTGGGCGCGAGGTGCTGGGGATCGACCTCGGCGGGGTCGGGGCTGATCTCCTCGCCATGGAAGCGCTTGACGCCGAAGTACCACGGCAGCGTGAGCCGCATGCGGACGTTGCGGGCCGAGACGGCCACGTTGGCGAGGAACCGCTCGCCGAATTGCTTGGATGCCTCCGCAGGGCCGTCGACGAACACGTACGCGCCCTTGCCCGCATCGGTGACCGCGTCCATGAGCTCGTCGCTGTAGGCCGCGGCCTCGCCCACGCCGACCCCCACGAGGTACGTGCCACCGCCATCGGCGTCACCGGCCTCGCTCGCGATGAGGTCGAGGTCGGTGATGCCGGCATTGGCCCCGCCGTCGCTGATGAGCACCACGCGGCGTCCCTGGCGGCGGGCCTCTTTCACGAGGCGCACGCCCACCTCCAGCAGCTCACCGCCCAGGAACTCGTCCACGTACTCGGCGGCCAGCACGGTGACGCGATCCTCGCTCATGCCGCGCAGGCCCATCCACGTGAGGCGTGAGCTGGTCACCCCGGTGCTCAGCTCGCCACGTAGCGCGATGGGCGCCGCGAGCGCGACGTTCCCGAGCCGGGCCAGGCGCTCGCCCAGACCTTGCGCGTTGCCCGCCAGCCAAGCGGCGGCGGCCAGGGTGGGGCGGGTCACGAGAGTGCCCTCCAGTCGGAAGAAGGCGGCGCTGCGAGGCGCTTCGGTCTGGTGTGACTGCGTGGTCATGGAAAAATAGACTGACGTGTCAGTGTAGTTTGACGGGGGCTTGTATACCTGGGTGACGAGCCGGTGGCAAACGGGTTGTGCGTTGTCACACATGGGGGGAACCCTGGCGCGTGGTATCCCTCACGCGATGATCTTCACGGCCGACCTCTGGTGGCTCTTCGCCCTGAGCATCGCGGGGGCGCTCCTGCTCCTCGCGTACCTCGAGCTGGCGCTGGCCATCTTCCGGGCCCCCGAGATCAGCAAGCGGCTGCGTTGGATCGGCCTCGTGGTCCCGCTCGCTCCCGTGGTGCTCGGGGTCTATCTGCGGCGCACCCGCCGGCTCACGCTCTTCGCCCTCTTGCTGGTCGGGTACGTGGCGCTCAGAGTAGCCGCACCGTGACCTCTGCCAACGAAGCCCCCGTCATCCCGCGCTACCCCTACGTGCACCTCGACGTCCCCACCGACGACGTGGAGTTGGTGTCCGACGAGCTCTGGGAGCAGGGCGCGCAGGGCATCGAAGAGCGCGACGCGACCACCATCGACAAGGGCGCTGGCGCTGCGCTGACCACGCTGATCGTGAGCGTGGTGGACGACGCCGCGGCGCAGACCCTGGCCGCGGCCTACCCGCAGTTCAACGGGCGCGTGGCCCACGTGGTGGGCGACGACTGGCGCGACGCCTGGAAGGCCTACTTCAAGCCCACGCGCGTGGGTGGCCGGCTGCTGCTGCGCCCCTCGTGGGAGCCCGCCGACCCCGCGCCCCACGAGGTGGTGCTGACCATCGATCCGGGGCAGGCGTTCGGCAGCGGCATCCACGAGACCACGCGTCTGGTGATGATGGAAGTCGACAGTCGTGCGAAGCCCGGGGACACGATCCTCGACGTGGGCTGCGGCAGCGGCATCCTCGCGGTGGCGGGTCTGCTGCTGGGGGCCGAGAGCGCCATCTGCCTCGACATCGACCCGCTGGCGGTGGACGTGTCGTTCGAGAACGCCGAGCGCAACGGCGTGCGTGATCGCCTGAGCGCCTCCACGCAGGACGTGCGCGAGGTGCCGGGGACGTTCTCGTTGGTGCTGGCCAACATCCAGGCCTGGGTGCTGAAAGAGCTGGCCGACGCGCTGATGGAGCGCGTGGCGCCGGGCGGCACGCTGGTGCTGAGCGGCGTGCTCGTGGGCCAGGAGCACGACGTGGCCAAGTCGTTCGAGGCGCTGGGCGAGCCGCAGCTGCGCTACGAGAACGAGTGGGTGTCGCTGACCTACACGAGGCCCGCATGAGCGAGGCGCGGAGGCTCTTCGCGACGGAGCTTCCGGCCGCTGGCGGACCGGTGCTGTTGAGCGAGGAGACCAGCCGCCATGCGCGCGTGCTGCGCCTCGAGCCCGGCAGCGACGTGCTGCTCTTCGACGGTCAGGGACGCGAGGCCCGCGCGCAGGTGGTCACGCTCGGCAAGCGGCTCGCGTGCGAGGCGCAGCCCCCAACCGAGCTGCCCGACGACAGACGCGGCGTGACGCTGGTGCTGGCGCTGCCGCGCGCCGGCAAGCTGGACGACATCTTGCGCGCCGTGACCGAGCTGGGCGTGCGCGAGGTGTATCTCGCGGAGTGCGAGCGCAGCGTGGGCAACATCCAGGAGCGCAAGCTGGACGCGAAGCTCACGCGCTACGAGAGCGTGGTGCGCGAGGCCTCCCGGCAGTGCGAGCGCGAGCGCATCCCGCGCGTCCATGCGCCGCAGCCGCTCGCCGCCGTGGCCGCGCTCGCGCCGAGCGACCCGCAGCGCGTGGGCAAGATCGTGCTCGCTGCGCGGGGGGACGCGCGCTTGCCGGCCCGGTTGCCCGAGTGCGCGTGGGTGGCCGTGGGCCCCGAGGGGGGCTTCAGCGACGCCGAGCTGGACGGCTTGGTGGCGGCCGGCTTCGCACCCTGTCGGGTGGGCCGCACCATCTTGCGCGTGGAGACCGCCGCCATCGCCGGGGTGGCCTTGGTGGCCGAGCGGCTCGCCCCTTGAGCGAACCACCGCGGCGCGCTCAGGGCACGCGATAGCGCGGTGACACGCGACCGAAGCCGTCCATCCAGGCCAGCTCGCGGGTGACGTTGGGCGCGGGCGGCCGAGCGTCGGGGCGCAGGTTCCCGCAGCGCAGCGGCCGAAACAGGGTCACTCGGTCGTCTTGGGGACGCACGCGCGCCGCGGCTCCGAGCTCGCCGTCCCAGTAGCCCAGCAGCACCGGCGAGCGGAGCGTGGTGGGCTCGAAGTGCGCCACCACCTCGCGCGGGGTCTCCGACGTCGCGGCCTGGGCGCGCACGCGCGGCATCACCAGGGAGACCTCGTGGGGGGCCGCCGGCGCGGGCGGCAGCGTGATGCCGCTCACCACGTTGATGCTCGCCGCCGTGGGCAGGCCCTCCACGCGCCAGAGCCCCGGGGCCAGCAGGCCGGGCGCGCGCAGCCGCGCCACGCCCACGCCGAGCTCTTCCACCACCAGAGGCACTCGCTGCCCGCGACGCGTCAGCGCGAAGCCGTTCGCGAACGGGCCGTTGCGGTAGTGCTCGTGACGGAAGTCGGGCTCGGCCAGCAGCACCAGCGCGAACTCGCTCGGGTCTTGGGGCAGCGCCTGGTCCGTGTTGGTGATCAGCGTGGGGACGTACCAGCTCGCCGGGCACACGTCCTCCGCGTGCGCGGGCGCGTGGGGCGTGAACGGCAGCACCAGCGCCGACACCGCGGTCAGCACCGTGAGCCCCAGCACCCCACGGCTGCGCGTCACTGCCGGACCCGGCGCGAGACGCGCCCGAACGCGTCCACCAGCGCGAGCTCGCGTTGGTCGCCGGCGCGTGGCGCGCGCGTGCCGGGCAGGGGCGAGGCGCAGTGGATGCTCTCGCGGAAGAGCACCACTTCCGTCACGCCGTGCGGGACGACGGCGGCGGCGCCCGCCTCGCCTTCCCAGTACGCGATCAGGGCCGTGGGCGGGCCGCTTACAGGCGCGGGCAAGGTGGCGCGCACGGCGCGGGTGGTGACCACGCCACCGCGGTTCCCTTGGACGCGCATGGGACCCACGTCCAGCACGACGCGGCTCGGCGGGCGCGCCGCGGGGACACGCAGCGCACCACGGCTCGCGAACGTGATGTCGCGCGGGCGACGGCCGAGGCCCGTCAGCTGATACACGCCCTCGCTCGGGCGCGAGGCCGGCTCATAACGCGCGAGACCCGCGCCGAGGGGCACCACGCGCAGCGCGATGCGCTCTTCGGTGGCCGCATCGCCTTCTCCCACGCGCCGCACCAGCGCTGCGTCTTCGGGGAAGCGTCCCTCCACGGCCTGGTTCTGCTGGTCCCACTCGATCATCATCGCCACGAGGAACGTGGCCTGCGTGGGCAACGGCTGCTCGGTGGGTGTGACCAAGGTGGGGATCCACAGCGCCCGCGCGCAGCGCGCATCGGCGCGCTCGGGTGCATGGGCCATGATGCCCAGCAAGAGAGCAAACGCCGCCAGGACCGGAGGGGAGAATCTCATGCCGCGAACTGTACCATCCATGCGCATGGAGTGCCCGGCGACGCTTCTCAGAGCAGCAGCAGGCTCGTGCCCCAGGCCGCGAACCCTGCGCACACGGGGATGGTGAAGTTGTCGTCCAAGCGACCGCTCAGCACCTCCGCCACGGCGCCGGCGCTGGCTCCGGCGAGGGCGATGCCCAGCGCCACACCCATCGCCAGGTGATGCGCGAACAGCATGACCGGCAGGCTCATCAGGGTCCCCGCCACGACGAACGCCAGGGAGCCCTCGAGCGACCGCCCTCCCGGCAGGCGGGTGCGCCCGAAGCGACGCCCGATCGTGGCTGCGAACGGGTCACCGAAGCCCAGCACCACCACCCCGACAGCGCAGCCCACGGGTGGCGCGAACAGCGCCAGCAGCATCAGCGCGAGCGCGTACCACGAGGCCGAGTTCACGCGGTGCCGCTCGTAGGGGTGCGACACCTTGCCGAACGCGCGCATCAACACGTCGTTGGCGCGCGGGCTGACCTTGCGGCTGCTCTCCATGAGGACGGCCGACGTCAGGAACCCGCCGGCCACCCAGATCATGCGCTCCGTCATCACCTCGATGATGAAGAGCGCGAAGAGCGACGAGCACACGTGGAAGAAGCTGCGCGAGTAGTTGGTGGGCCGAAGCGAAGGCACCCGATGACCCGCGCGCGCTAGCGCTGCCACCAGGTCTTCGTAGGGGTTCCCCACCGCGATGCGCAGCGCGACCCACGGCGCCACGTCCACCGTGGTGGCCGAGGGGGCGGAGTCGAGGGCGCCCGCGAGCGCCACGCTGCACCGCGCGACCTCGTCGTCGCCGTCACCGCTGGCCCGGAGCTGCGCCGCGATGCGCCCGAGGTCGCCATGGAGCTGGGCTGCGCGCGTGGGCACGAAGCGCGCCGGGTCCAGCTCGAGGAGCAGGCCGTAGAGCTCGAGGGCGAGGGTGACCGTCGGCAGGGGGCGGCCGGGTTCAGCGTCCATGGCGGGGGAGACTGCCAAACAAGAGAAGCCGGGTCGAGGGCCCGTGGAGAGCTGCCCGCAGAAAGAAAAAAGGCGACTCCGAGGGGCCGCCTGTCTTCAGGTCATGCGCGGAGCGCGCGCCAGCTCAGTGGAACTTGTAGGTGAAGCCCAAGCGGCCCGAGAACACGGAGGCCTGGTTGCCCTGCGTGCCCATGTCGTTGACGGTCCGGAAGAGCCCATCGTAGATGTTGCGCTCCGTGCCGAGGAGGTTGCCCTCGAAGGTGGTGAAGAGGTTCCAGTACGACGTGAGGCGCAGCTCGAACGAGCCGCCGAAGCGCACCATGCCGGTCTTGTCCGTCTGACGCAGGTCCAAGGCGGTCTCGGTGTTGCGCGTGTAGCGGTCGCGGTACAGGTCGACGCCGACCCACAGCGTCATGGCGGCGCGCTTGGCGAAGAGGATGCTGAACAAGGCCTCGAGGCCGGCGTGGAAGGAGTTGGCGCTGTCGGGCCCGATACCGCCGCCCAAGAACACCTGCGCGCCGAGGCCGATCTGCGGCGTCACGCGCCAGGCCACGCGCGAGCGCGCCTCGAACTCGAACAGGCGATGGTTGCCGCGCAGCGCGATGCCGCCGTCGATCCAGTCCGCGAAGCCCGTGCCCGCCCGCAGCTCGAAGAAGCTGGGGTAGCTCACGCTCATGTCGATGAGCGCCTGCGAGGTGGGGATGACGTTGGCCGCGAAGCTCGTCTGGCCGGCGTAGTTCTCGAGGCGCTCGCGCTCGAGGCGGGCGCGCTCTTCCTCGCTCATGGCGCCTTCTTCGGTGAGCGCCACGTCGAACGAGCGGGCCTCCGCCCCCGGCGTGAGCATGACCTGCGCCACGTAGGGGTCGTAGCCCGGCGCGCGGACCTCGAGGCGGCGGTTGCCGGACGGCACGGTGCCCTCGTACGGGACCGGACCGATCTGCTCGCCGTCGACGTAGAGCGAGCTGCCCGGCACGTTGGAGCGCACCACGACGCGCACGGGCTCGGCGCCCAGGTCGGCGTCCACTTCGCAGTTGCGGCCGGGGCCCACGGTGCAGGTGGTGCGGTATTCCTGGAAGCCCGCCGCGCGCACGATGACGGCGTGCGTCCCGGCGGTGACCGACTCCACCACCACGGGCGGCGCGCCGCGCTCTTCACCGTCGATGACCACGACGGCACCGGGAGCCGACGAGCGCACGATGATGGAGCCCGGAGCCTGGACGACCTCGGCGAGCACGATGTTGACGGCGCGGCGCTGACCGGCCTCGATGGTCACCGGCTGCGTGATCGGCTGGTAGCCGGCCATGGTCACCTCGATGATGTGCTCACCGGGGGAGACGCCATCGCGCGTGACGGGACCCTCGCCGAGGACCTCACCGTCCACCACGACGCTCGCGCCACGCGGCTGCGTGACGACCACCAGCGTGCCACCGGGCGGGGTGTCGGGGCGCAGCTGCACTTCCACGCGCGCGCGCTCGCCAGCCCGGATCTCCACCTGCTGCGTCTGGGGCTGGAAGCCATCGGCGCGGACCTCGATGCGGTGCACACCGGCCGTCACGTTGTCGATGACGGTGGGCGTCGAGCCGCGCGGATCGCCGTCCACGTAGATGGCCGCGCCGCTGATGTCCGCCGCCACGAGCACGGAGCCCGTGGAGGGGGCCTGCCGCTCGAGGATGACGGGCAGCGCCAGCTGCTGGGCGCCCGCCACCTGCACCCACTGGGTGAAGGTCACGTAACCCTCGCGCTCGATCTGGATGAGGTGGCGGCCGGGCTCCACCATCTGCTGCATGGGGACGGCGCCGACGGGCTGACCATCGATGCGCACGGTGGCGCCGGTGGACGAGTCGTTGCCGGCCGAGAGGGTGATCTCGCCGAGGGCGTCGAGCACCCCGCGGAACGTCTCGTTGCGGCGCGCGACGTTCACGGAGACGCTGGCGTCACGGTGCCGCGGGAGGCGGAAGATCAGGGTGTGGGTGCCCCGCAGGATGCGCACGCGGCGCAGCGGGGTGACACCCAGGTTCTGTCCGGTCGCGCTGTCCAGGAACACGGTCGCCCCAGCGGGGGTGGACTCGATGTTGACGGGGATGGTGCCCGCTTGCGCGTCGGCGGAAGGCGCCGGCAGCAGCATGGCGAACAGCACGGCGGCGACAAGGGCACCCGTGGGCGCTAGGCGTTCTACTTGGTTTCGAAGCACGGTAGTCCTCTCTTCTCTTCCTTGGGACGGACCAGCGCTCCACGACGCTGACCCCCAGATGGCTGGAATGTGGGCGAGGCTAACATAGGCCCCTCGACGATGCTCCCCCTTTCAGGACGGCGCGAGGGCTACGAGCGCGCTACGGCCAGGCTGTTTTTCACCCTTGTGGGCGTACTTCGCCATCGAGCTGCAGATGCGCACCGCAGGCCCTCAACGTGGCCGCGTACGCACGGTGTCCGCCCTCGCCAATGCTCAGCGCCATGCCGATGGTGACCGAGGTGATCAGCGTGACGAGCTGCGCCGGTGTGGTGGTCCCCGGGCCGGCGACGAAGCGCGCCAAGATCGCTGGGGTCTCGATGGGGACCTCGCGAATGACCGCTCCCAGTGCGGGGTGACGCCGGATGTCGAGGGGCACCGCGGCCAAGAAGAGGGGCACGCTCTCGTCCACGCGATGGAGCTCGATGGCCGCCTCCAGCAACGCGAGCAGCCGGGCCTGACGCGTGCCGTCGCGGTCCACGGCAGCGCGGTAGGCCGCCGCCACCCGCCGCTCGGCGTCTCGGTAGACCTCCACGTACAGCCCCTGCTTGTCGCCGAAGTAGTGATAGAGCGTGGACGTGGTGTAGCCCGCCGCCTCGGCGATCTCGCGCACGTTCGCGGGCCCGAAGCCGCGCCGAGCAAAGTGCAGCCGCGCCGCTGCGAGGAGCGCGTCGTGGCTGCGCTCGGAGTCGGCGCCCCGTGGCCTCCCGGCCGGCTTCTGACGTGCAGGGCTGGGGCTCTTGCGGGATGCGGGGCTCATGGGCTCCGCGACACCCTATCACGGCCGCGCGCCGTCGCGCGGGTCAGCGGTCGCCATGCGCGCGCCCCTTGGGGGGCAGCCATGCCCTCGCCGCGTTCCATGCTGCCTTGCCCAGGGTGAGCGCCTCGAGGGCCTCCGGCAGCCACGGCCGCTGGCCTCGCTCCGTGGCGTAGTGCCGTGAATTGGCCAGCGCCACGATGCGCGCGATGGGCCCCACGCGGTCTACCAGGAGCGCGCCACGACCGAGCTCGGCACGCACCTCTGCGAGGTATTCGGCGTAGCTGCGGCGCTGGTAGTCGAGCAGCGCCTGGCTCTCCTCCGAGTCCACCCAGTCGGTCAGGTACAGGTGCGGACCGAACGCCTCACGCGGCATGGCCGCGATGCCCATCGACGCGAACGCCTCGTTCAGCCAGTCGCGGTACGTGTAGCGGTTGGCGGCTCCGCCTCCCAGCAGCAGCACGCGGCCCTCGATGTCCTCGCGCACCAGCGAGTTGGCGATGGCGCGCGCCACGTCCTCCGGGTGCGTGAACTCCACGCGCGTGTCGGCGTGCATGTCGAAGATGAAGGGTCCGAGCGCGGCCGGCTCCACGGGCGGCGTGACGGCCAGCCGGAAGATCACGTAGCGAAGCGTGGACGCCTTCACGTCGCGCTCGCTGTCGAGCTTCTGCCGTGTGTAGTTGTCGGAGGCCTGCACGGCGTCGGTGGCGCGGCGCGGCAGGGAGGCCCCCTCGTTGTTGCCGAACACCGCGGCGCTCGACGTGAACGTGAGCCGTGGGCGCTTCGACGAGGCCTCGCACAGCGCGATGAGGGTGCGCGTGGCCACCACGTTCACCTTGTAGGCCATGCGCTGATCCACGTCGGTGCCGGGCGGGATGACGGCTGCCAGGTGGATGACGTGGTCCGCGCCCAGCACGGCGCTCGCCAGGGTGGCGCGGTCGCAGATGTTGCCCCAGCGCACGTCCACGTCGGCGCCCATCGTCTTGGCCCGCTCCCGGTTGCGCGGGCTGGAGAGGTCGAGGGCCACCACGCGATAGCCGCGCTGCACGAGCGCCTTCACGGTCACGAGCCCCACGTTGCCGCCGGCCCCGGTCACCAGCACCGTCTGAGTGTTCATGCGTCCTCCGCGAGCTGCTGCGCCACCACGCGGAACGCGGCGATGGTCTGCGCCACGTCGTCGTCCGTGTGCACGCCAGATACGAAGAACTTCTCGGCTGCCTTGAGCACGCCCTGCCGCAGCAAGAGGTCCGAGAAGCGCATGCCGCGCAGCGTGTCGGCCTTGGCCACCGAGCGGTGGTCGCGCGGCTCGGCGTCCGTGAACCAGATCTGGAAGACGGTCGGGTCACCGCACACGCGCGCGGGCACCCCGGCGTCTCTCATCGCGGTGACCAGGCCCTCCATGAGCGCCGTCCCCACGGCGTCCATGCGTGTGTAGATCTCGCCCTTCTCGAGCTCCGCGATGACGGCGCACGCCACGCCCGTGGACACCGGGTTCGAGCTGAACGTTCCGGTCTGCATGGTGAACGGAAGCATGCGCAGGCGCCTCCGCGGGTCGGCCAGGTCCATGATCTCGGCCTTGCCGCACAGCACCCCGAGCGGTAGCCCGCCGCTGATGGCCTTGCCCGTGCTGCACAGGTCGGGGGTCACGCCGTAGCGCGTCTGCGCGCCGCCGAGGCCGAGGCGGAAGCCCGTGACCACCTCGTCGAAGATCAGCGGGATGCCGTAGTTGGCGGTGATGGCGCGCAGCCCCGGCAAGAACGAGGGGCGCGGCTCGAACGAGCGCTGCAGCGGCTCGATCATCACACCCGCGAGCTCGTCGTGGTGCTTCGCGATGATCGCCGCCGTGGTCTCGAGGTCGTTGAACGGCGCCACCAGCACCTCGGCCTGCACGCTGCGCGGGATGCCGTGCGAGTTGGGCACCGCGCGCGGGTAGGGGGCCTCGCCCATCGTCCACTGATTGCTCATCAGCGCGTAGTCGTGCATCCCGTGGTAGCCGCCCTCGAACTTCAGGATCTTGTCGCGACCGCGGAAGGCGCGGGCCAGCCGCAGCGCGAAGAAGGTGGCCTCGGTGCCGCTGCTGTGCAGGGACACCTTCTCGGCACAGGGCACGTGCTCGACGATCTTCTCGGCGAGACGGATGGCGTTCTCGTGGATCACCAGGTGCGAGGTGCCGTCGCGACCCACGCGCGCGAGCGCCTCCATCACGGCCGGGTGCGCGTGCCCCAGCACGTGCGGCCCCGAGCCCAGCAGGTAGTCGATGTATTCGTTGCCGCTTCCGTCGGTGAGGCGCGAGCCCTTGGCGCTGCCCACGATGAAGTTGAGGTCCTCTTCGAAGGTGAAGGCCCGCGTGCCGGTGGCGAGCAGCCGCTCGGCGGTGGCGATGCGCTTCCGCTCCTGCTCCGTGCGCTTGATGATCACGGCTTGCTCCTCTTCTCGACGCTGCGCGGGAAGCGCGCGATGTAGGCGGCGAAGCGCTCGTGCACCATGGCGCGCGGCACGCCGAAGTCGTCGCGCTCGTAGTCGTGGGTGCCAAAGCGGTCCGGCGGGTTGTTGGCCTGCCACGCTCGCAGCGCGGCCTCGGCGTGGGCCGGGAAGGGCTGGTCGAAGCGCGCGTAGATCTTGGCCACTTCACCGATGGGGTCGGCCATGAAGTCGTTGAAGTACACGTCGTGGAACTGGTGCTCGCGCCCCTTGCGCAGCGCCATGCCGCGGTCGCAAGCGCGCGCCCACACCTCGAGCTGCTCGCGCGCGATGCGCGGCCGGTCGGGGGTGACCTCCATCAGGGAGCGGAAGTGCGCGCACAGGCTCACGTACGACGGAAGCACGGAGGCCGGGTCGCGATGCGTCCAGATCACGCACGCGTCCGGATACGTGTCCAAGTACGCCTCGAGGTTGCGCAGGTGCACGGGGTACTTGTCGAGCCAGCGCTTCTCGGGCTCGTACGACCCCACCAGCTGGATGGCACGCTTGTGCCGCGCGTAGGTCTCGCGATGCACCGTGTTGTCGTACCACTCGGAGTACGTGGGCACCGTGTTCACCACCTCGAAGCGGTCGTCGCTGAAGCCCTGGCCCAGCAGGCGCCCCGGCTCGTCCGGCCCCTCGGCGGTCATGAAGTGGATGGACTCGAGCACGCTCTTGCCGGCCGCGTACATCATGTCGAGCTCGATCTTGGCGTGCTGGAAGTCACGCGCCGCGGGCCACATGGCGCGTGGGGGGCGCGGCTGCGGGTGCAGCGCGAGCCAGTACTGGAGGTGCTGCATGTCCGGGTTGCTGCCCATCAGGTAGTGCAGGGCGGTGCTCCCGGTGCGCACCATGCCCGTGATCACCAACGGCCGCACGATGCGGTGCGAGGCGCTCTCGGGCTGCAGGTGGAACCAGTCCTCGGTGCGCAGGCGCGAGGTGAGCAGGCCCACCAGCTGGTAAGCCATGGCCAGCTTGCCCTGGGTGTGGAAGCGCGCCTCGTGGTCGTACGAATACAGCACGCGGCGCAGGCCCTCGAGGTAGCTCGGGTGGCCGAAGTCGCTGAGCCCCGTCGCGCGCACGGCCACGTCGTGGAACAGCTGCTCACGCGACTGCCAGGCACCCTGGTGGAGCGCGCGCCCGACGGTCGAGTCCGACGACAGGCCGCTCACGAGGCGCCTCCTTCCACCCAGCGAGACAGCGAGGGCATCAGCAGCTCGCCCACGACGGAGCGCGCGAGGCCGCCGGCCCCCACGGGCAGCACGTCCAGCTGCAGCTCGAGCGCGTCGTCCACCACCCTCACGCTCGAGATCGTGAGCGCGCTGGTGGCCACCGCCGTGAAGCGCGCGATGGCGGCCTTCTCTGGGCGCGTGAGCGCAGGCAGGCGCATCAGATCCAGCACCACGGCGTTGCTCTTCGCGCTCACGATGAAGTCCGGGAGGCCCAGCTGCGCCGCCACGCGGTCCCCCACGCGTGAGAGGTCGATGCTGCCCGCGCGCAGCGTCGCAGCCAGCGGACCCGGGGCGTCGTCCGGCACCTGCGCGCGAGTGTCGAAGAAGCGCAGGGACAAGAGGCGCGCGCGCCCGCGCACCTTGAGGCCGCCGATCTCGAGGTCGGTCGAGAACGTGATCGGCGCCCGCATGGCCTCCACCACGCCCGCCACCCGCAGTCGCGGGCCGGCGCCCACGAGCGAGAGGGTGATGGGGGCGCGCGTGAGCACGTGCCGCAGCCGCGACAGCGGGATCCTCAGGCGTCCATGCGAGAGCGTGCGACGGCTGTTCAACATGGCGCACAGGCTGCCCGCGCCCGCGCCCAGCGACAACCACCACAATGGAGCGCGCGTTTCATTCGGTGTGCGGCCCGGGGGCCGCTCGTGACGAAGCCGTCATCACGTTCCCGTGCGCCTCGCGTGGCCCCGGGAGCGCCTTGCTGTTACACCCCACGCCCCGATGGCCAATGAGTTCCAAACCCGGCGCACGTTCGCCATCATCTCGCACCCCGACGCGGGTAAGACCACGCTGACCGAGAAGCTGCTGCTCTACGGGGGCGCCATCCATGCGGCCGGCGCCGTGAAGAGCCGCAAGTCGAAGCGCAGCGCGGTCAGCGACTGGATGGAGCTCGAGAAGGAGCGTGGCATCTCGGTCACGTCGTCTGTGCTCCAGTTCAAGCACGATGGCATCGACTGGAACCTGCTGGACACGCCGGGTCACAACGACTTCAGCGAAGACACGTACCGCACGCTCACGGCGGCGGACTGCGCCATCATGATCCTGGACGCGGCCAAGGGCGTGGAGCCCCAGACCCGCAAGCTCTTCCACGTGTGCCGCATGCGCGGGACGCCCATCGTCACCTTCGTGAACAAGCTGGACCGTCCAGCGCGCGACGCCTTCGACCTGATGAGCCAGGTGGAAGACGTGCTGGGCATCCACACGGTGCCCTTCACGTGGCCCATCGGCAGCGGTGACCTCTTCCAGGGCGTGTACGACCTGCGCAACAGCGTGGTGGAGCGCTTTCAGAAGGGCGAGGTGGGCAAGCGCGCCGAGGTGACCATGACCGGCATCGACGACCCCCAGCTGGGGAAGCTGCTGGGTGAGGAGCCGGCCGAGACGCTGCGCAGCGAGATCGAGCTGCTGGAAGGCGCGGGCGAGGGCTGGGACGAACAGGCCTTCCTGAGCGGTCAGCTGACGCCGGTGTTCTTCGGCAGCGCGCTCAACAACTTCGGCATCGAGACGTTCCTGCGCGACTTCAAGGCGCTGTGTCCGCCGCCGGGGCCGCGCTTGGCGGGCGACGTGGTGGTGGAGCCCACCGACGACCGCTTCAGCGCATTCATCTTCAAGGTGCAGGCCAACATGGACCCGTCGCACCGTGACCGCGTGGCCTTCGCGCGCATCTGCTCGGGCAAGTTCGAGGGCGGCATGCGCGTGAACCACTTCCGCCTGAAGAAGGAGATCCGCCTCAACCGCGCCGAGCAGTTCTTCGCGCAGGACCGCGAGACCGTGATGGAGGCCTTCGCGGGCGACATCCTCGGCATCTACGACCCGGGCATCTTCCGCATCGGCGACACGCTCAGCAGCGGCAGCCCGCTGGCCTTCGACGCCGTGCCGCGCTTCTCGCCCGAGCACTTCGGCCGCATCCAGCTGCTGGACCCGCTCAAGCGCAAGCAGCTGCAGAAGGGCATCCAGGAGCTGGCCGAGGAGGGCACCGTGCAGCTCTTCACCCAGCCGGGCCGTGAGAAGGACCCCATCTGCGGCGTGGTCGGTCGCCTGCAGTTCGAGGTGCTCACCTTCCGCATCCAGCACGAGTACGGCGCCAAGATCGTGTTCGACGCGCTGCCCTACACCTACGCGCGCTGGGTGGAAGGCGTCGCTGACTGCGAAGAGCTCGACAAGCGTCGCGTGCCGCTCGCCGTCATGGACATCGACGGTCAGCCGGTGGCGCTGTTCCGCGACCAGTGGGAGCTCGACCGCATCGCGCGTGACAACCCCTCGTGGACCTTCCACGAGACGGCGCCCATGTTCGTGGCGTCGTGAGCGCAGCGGCTGCCTGACCAGCCTGAGCGAGCTGGCTCGTGCCCGGTGGGGCCGAGCCTGCCGCCGCTCAGAGGGTGGGCAGGTCGCCGGACGGGCCGCTGTAGACGCGCGGGCTCTGCGTCATCTGCGACGGAGGCGGATCGGCCATGGGCGCGGGCGGGGTCTCGGCCGCCGCCGGTGTGTCGGTGCCCGGACGCGTGCCCGTGCGCGGCCGCGACGAGCTGCTGCCGCTGGTGTCTTCCACGGCGCCGCCGTTCAGCGCGGCGTTCAGCTCGTCTTGCGTGGCGTCACGAAGACCGCTGCCACGCGGCAGGTTCACGCGCAGGCTGCGAGCCTGGTCCAGCGTGACCAAGAAGCGCAGGCTCTGGCGCCGGTCGCCGCTGACTTCCACCAGCTCGGCTTCGTCGCGGGCCTCGATCTCGGCGTCGTACGGCAGGTCCAGGATGCGGCCACGCACCACGGCGCGGCCGCCCTCGGCGTCGCTCTCGATGTGCAGGCTGACCATGCGGACGGCTGGCGGCGCGTCGACGACCGGGGTCTCGGGGCGGTTGCCATCGGTGTCCGTGCCCACGGCGTCGGACGCAACGGGAACCACCGGTGAGACGGCCACGGCGGCGACGGGCGGAACGGCGTCCCGCTCCGACTGAGAGATGGCGATGGCGGCGGCACCACCGCCCAGCGCGAGCACGGTGACCACGGCCAGCGCGATCACCAGCGTGCGATTGCCCCCGGCGGCCGCTTCGGCAGGGGCCGGCGTCTTCTTGCGACCGCCCGGACCCGTGCGGATGTGCGAGCGGGTGCCGTCGCTGATCAGCGCCGAGCCCGAGGGCAGGTCCGAGCGCACCGAGATCTCGGCCTCGGTCACGCTCTGGTAGGGGCGCAGCGCCTCGGCGAACTCGTCCATGGACGCGTAGCGCTCGCTGAGGTCGCGCTCCATCGCGGTGGCGATGACCTGCTCGAGGCCCTCCGGCAGGTTGCTGCGCAGCATCCCGAGGGGCGGTGCGTCTCCCGTCGTGATCTGCAGCGCGAGGCCCGCGAGCGAGTCCGCCATGTACGGCACGCGCCCCGTGAGCGCTTGGTACATGATCACGCCCATGGCGTAGATGTCGGCGCGTGCGTCCACGGCGGACGCGTCACGCAGCTGCTCGGGCGCCATGTAGTACGGCGTGCCCATGGCGGAGCCCACGGCGGTCCCGGGGCTGGTGGCCATGTGCGACGCGAACTTGGAGATGCCGAAGTCCAGCACCTTCACGTGGGGATCGCGCGGGCCGCCCTCCACGAGGTAGATGTTGTCGGGCTTCATGTCGCGGTGGACGATGCCCTTCTTGTGAGCCGCGGCGAGGGCGCTCGAAGCCTGCAACATGATGTCGACCAAGCGGCCGACCTGCATGGGACCGCCGTGCTCGATCTCTTCGTCCAGGTCTCGGCCCGTGAGCAGCTCGAGCACCAGGAACGGCGACCCGTCTTCGGCCTGGCCGAGGTCGGTGCAGTCCAGGATGTTCGGATGGCCGATCATGGCCGCCGCGCGGGCCTCGTTCACGAAGCGCTTGACGACCTTGCTCTCGGACGCGAACTGCGCGTGCAGCACCTTCACGGCGACGCGCCGACCGATGACCGTGTGCTCGGCTTCGTAGACGGCGCCCATGCCGCCTTCGCCCAACAGGCGGAGCACTCGGTAGCGATCCGCCAGCACCGTCCCGACGTAGCGGTCGGGTCGCGAGAACTCCTCGAGCTCGTCGAGGTGGTCGGTGCTGAAGTCGGCTTCGCCCATACGGATACTGTACGTGAGCATACGCCGAAGCGGCGTTGGTTGACCACCTTTCACTCTGATTTTCTTCTGGCTTTTGGGCTGCCTGCGTGAAACCCAGAGGAAACGCCGTGCGCCCAGCGCGTGGCAGGTGCGAAGTGGGCAAAAACCCCTATGCGAAAGGCTGTCGCAAAGGCGCGGCAGCGACCGACAACGTGGTACCTTGTGCGCTCATATGCGCTCGAACGCCTCGTCTCGCTCTGCACTCCGCCTTGCTCGGCTCGTGAGTCTCGGTGTCTGGCCCGCCATCTTGGCGGGGGTGCTCGTGACCGCTTTGGCGTCCTCGTCGGTGAGCGCACAGGACCCCGCAGAGGCCGGTCGCGGGCCGCACGTGGTGCGCGTGGAAGGCACGTTCGCGGTCTCGCTGCGCCGCGACGACGACCGCGACAAGTGGGGCTTCGGCGTGGGCGTCGGCTACGAGTATCGCCTGTCGCGCTGGCTCGGCCTCGAGGGCTTGCTCAATGGGGTCTTCTTCCCCTACGACAACGAGCTCTACACGGGCAGCGGCTGGGCCACGTACTTCGGGCTCGGCGTGGGCGCGAAGCTGCACGTGCTGCCGCAGGCGTCGCGCGTGGACCTCTGGGTGCAGGGTGGTGCTGACGCGGTGCTGACCGGGTCGCTGGTGCGGCCTGGCATCCACGCCGGCGTGGGGCTCGACCTGCGCGTGGGCTGTGGGGCCGTGGGGGTTGGGCCGTTCGCGCGCTACAACCACGTGTTCCAACCGAACGGGGCGCCGCAGGGAGGCAACGACGGCCGCATCGTCCAGGCGGGTCTCGCGTTCACGTGGGGGAGCGACCCTGCGTGCTCCGACGAGCCTGTCGTAGAGACCGAGCCCGAGCCCGAGCCGGAGCCCGAGGTGGCGCCGGAGCCCGAGGTGGTGCCGGAGCCCGAGCCGGAGCCAGAACCCATCCCCGAGCCCGAGCCGGAGCCGGAGCCCGAGCCCATCCCCGAACCGGAACCGGAGCCCGAACCCGAACCCGAGTTCGAGCTGGAGCCGGAACCGCAGCCGGAGCCGGAGCCGGAGCCTGGCCCGACGGTGCGTGACCGTGACGGTGACGGCGTGCGCGACTCGCAGGATCGTTGCCCCGACGAGCCCGGTGACGCGCGCCGTCGTGGCTGCCCCAGCCGCACGCAGACCCCGGTGTCGCTCGACATGATCGTGTTCTTCGAGTTCCAGAGCGCCACGCTCGACGAGGACGCCATGACCGTGCTGCGCTCCGTCGCGCGCCTGATGCGTGACCACCGCGACATCCGCCGCGTGCGCGTGATCGGGCACTCGGATCACCTGGGCGACGCGGCGTTCAACCGCTGGCTGAGCCGCGAGCGCGCGCATGCCGTCGTGAGCTGGCTGGTGCGCCAGGGCATCTCACGCAACCGCTTCGTCGTAGACGGAGTGGGCGACACCGACCCCGCGGTGCAGGCCACCACGCCAGAGGACCTCGGTCCGAACCGCCGCGTGGAGTTCGAGATCCTCGATCCCGCCGACGGCGTGGTGCGAGGCGACTGATGAAGCCGAGGAGCAACGCCATGAACGCAGGACGCATGACCAGTTCGCGCAACCCCTCGACCCAACTCGCATTAGCACTGCTGGCAGGCTCGTTCATCGTAGGCTGCGGTGAGCCCGTGGTCGGGGGATCCGAGCTGCGCAACACCGCTCCCACCCTCGGCGAGTTCGACGACCTGACGACCGACGAAGACGTGCTCGTCGTGGGAACGTTCGCGGTGGCCGACGCCGAAGACCTCGACACCCTCACGTTCACGGTGCGGTCGTCGGACTCCACCGTGATCACGCCGGCAGGGGTGCTCTTCGCCGGGGCTGGAGCGGACCGAACCATCAGCATCCTTCCGGAGGCCAACGCCAGCGGTGTCGCGGTCCTCACCGTCACGGTCACCGACGGAGAGTACTCGGCCACCGCCACGTTCACCGTCACGGTGCTACCGGTCAACGACCCCCCCGTCATCGCCACCATCGCGAACGAGACCACGACCGAAGAGGTGCCCGTCGGCCCCATCCGCATCACCGTCACCGACATCGACAACCCGCCGGGGGATCTGAGCCTCACGGCGGCGTCGGGTGACCCCACCCTCGTGGCCCCGGCCGGGGTCATGGTCGCGGGCAGCGCCGGGTCGTTCACCGTGACCCTGTCCCCGCTCCCCGACGCGTTCGGGACGGTGGTGATCACGGTCACCGCCAGCGACGGAGCGGCCACCACCACGTCGACGTTCACGCTGACGGTCACCAACGTCAACGACGCGCCCACCATCACGCCGATCAGCGACGTGGCCACCGACGAAGACACGGCCACCGCCGCGCTGCCCTTTACCATCGCCGACGTGGACACGCCGGTCACGGACCTGCTGGTGAGCGTCACGTCCGACAACGCCACCCTGCTCCCGCCCGGGAGCTTCACCCTCGGGGGGACCGGCGGGGCGCGCACCCTCACCATCCTGCCCGCGCTGAACGAGAACGGGACCAGCATGGTCACCGTCAGCGTCAGCGACGGCTCGCTCACCGGCAGCACCACCTTCGTGCTCACGGTCAACGTCCTCGACGACCCGCCCGTCATCACGGGAGTGACCGATGTGACGGTGATGGAAGACCCGGCCGTCACGCCGACCCTCGCGTTCACCGTCGTCGACGTGGACTCGCCCACGCCCACGGTCACGGCCACCAGCGACAACCCCGCGCTGGTGCCCTCGGGCTCGCTCACCGTCGTGAGCAACGGCGGCAACGGCTACACGCTGTCCATGCCGCCCCTCCCGAACGCGTTCGGGATGGCCACCATCGTCATCTCGTCGAACGACGGTGTGAACCCGCCCGTGACCTCGAGCTTCGTCTTCACGGTGACCCCCGTGAACGACGCGCCCGTGCTCACCGCGGTGATCCCGAACCGGTCCACCAACGAAGACACGCCGTTCATGTTCACGTACGGCATCAGCGAGATCGACGACAACCTGGACACGCAGGTCACGTACGCGCTCGAGTTCGTGAGCGGCAACGCGAACCTGTTCCCCATGGGGAGCGTGGTGCTGAGTGGCGCGGGCGGAACGCGCACCGTGCAGCTCTCGCCCGCACTGAACCAGAACGGCGTCGTGCGCTTCCGCCTCGTGGCCACCGACTCGGGGGGCAGCACGCCCACGCCGCTCAGCGTGTCCCAGGAGTTCGACATCACGGTGGTGGCCATCAACGACCCGCCCACCATAGACCCGTCGGCGCCCGTGCCCAACCCGCTGTTCGTCGAGGAGCGCGGTACTGGCGCGCCTCCCAACATCGGCCCGCTCACGTTCACCATCGCCGACGTGGAGACCCCGCTCGGCACGCTGACCATCACGGCCACGCGCGCCAACGGTACCGTCATCGACACGGTCACCTTCACGCCGCAGGGGGGCGGGGTGTTCGAGCTCGGGGCGTCGAGCCTCGACTTCATCTCCGGCAGCGAGACCATCACCATCAGCGTGACCGACAACGGCGCGGGTGGCGTCACCGGGCCTGCCGTGACCACGTTCCCCATCCCCGTCACCGTGGTGCCGGTCAACGACCCGCCCGAGTTCACGACCGCGTTCCCCACGGTCAACGGGACCGAGGACACCGCGTCCCTCGTCCCCTTCCGGGTGTTCGACATCGACAACCCGCAGCCCGCGGACTTCCCGCCCACGGGGCCATCGACCGGCTTCACGCTGACCGCCGCCACGCCCGGCATCCTGCAGGGCTTCAGCGTGGCGTACGTGGGCGCCGCGGGGGTCAACGAGGGCAGCTGGCAGCTGACGCTCACGCCCGTCCCGAACGCCAGCGGCTCCACGCAGATCACCTTCGTGGTGCGCGACCCGCTGGGCGTCGCGGACCCGCTGTCGCGTGACACGGTCACCTTCACGTACACCGTGGCGCCCGCGAACGACGCGCCCACCATCGCCAACGTCACCAACGTCACGATGCCGGAGGACACCGTCGGCACGGCGGTCCTCAGCTTCGACGTCAACGACATCGACACCGCGCTCACGTCACTGACGGTGACCGGCTCCTCGCCCCTGCCCGCGCTGGTGACCAACGCGAACCTCGTTCCCACGTGCAACGCGCTCGGCGCGTGCACGCTCACCATCACCCCGCAGCCCAACGCGTTCGGCGTGGCGACCATCACGCTCACGGTGACCGACGGAGGCGTCCCGCTCGGGACGGCCAGCGCGAGCTTCCAGCTCACCGTCACCAACGTGGCCGACGCGCCCGTGATCGTCGCGGTGGCCGACCGCACCGGAGGCGCCGCGCTGACCGAGGACCTGCCCAGTGTCATCGCGGTCACGGTGCAAGACCCCGACCTGTGCAACGCGGCGGGCGCGGTCAACGGCGCCGAGAGCATCACGCTCACGGCGGCCTCGAGCAACACCACCGTCCTGCCCGACGGCAACCTCGTGGTGGCGCCCACCGGCGGCACGTGCACGCGCACGTTCAACCTCACGGCCACGGGTGGCACCAACCAGGTCTCGCCGCCCAACGTGACCGTCACGCTCACGGCCACCAGCTCCGACACGCTCACGGACACCGATGCGTTCGACGTGGAGATCAACCCGGTGGACGACCCGCCCGTGATCTCGGCCATCGCCAACCAGACCATCGCCGAAGACGGCATGACCGGCGCGCTGGCCTTCACGGTCACCGACGTGGACACCACCATCACCCTCGGGAGCATCCAGGTGCTCACCAGCAACGGCGCCATCATCCCCACCAGCAACATCGTGGTGGCGAGCACGGGCGGCTCGGGCAGCGTCACCAACTGGACCGTGCAGGCCACGCCGCTGCCCAACACGTTCACCAGCGGTGTGCCCGTGACGGTCACCGTGCGCGTGCTGCCGGGCGACGCCAACCAGACGGACGAGCCCTTCACCGTGACCGTCACGCCGGTGGACGACCGCCCGGTCATCACGCAGATCGGC
Source organism: uncultured Sandaracinaceae bacterium (assembly GCA_964510015.1). Classification (GTDB taxonomy): domain Bacteria; phylum Myxococcota_A; class Polyangia; order Polyangiales; family Houyiibacteriaceae; genus JADJJE01. The sequence continues at coordinate 8,314 of CAZEAA010000025.1, read as the reverse complement.
ACGCAGGTGATGGACGAGGACACCACGGCGCTGATCACGCTGACGGTCACCGACATCGACTCGCCGTGCACCGCGATCACCTTGAGCGGCACCAGCAGCGACCCGACCGTGGTCCCCAACGCGGGCATCACCGACGGCACCATGTGCCCCACCTACGTGCTGACCATCGACCCGGCGGCCGATCGCTTCACGAGTCCGCCGGTGGGCAACACGCTCGACATCACCGTCACGGCGAACGACGGCACGTCCAACTCGCTGCCCATGACGTTCGCGCTCGACGTCCAGAACACCGACGACAACGTCGTGGCGGCCAACAGCACCTTCGCGACCACGTGGGGCGTGCATCTCCCTTCCGCGGTGGCCCGCGTCCTCACGGCGGCCGACCCGGATCCGGTGGACACGGTCAGCTACCGCGCCACCAGCGGCACCACCACGCTCGGCGGGTTCTACCAGGTGCTGGCCAATGGCCAGTTCATCTACGCGCCGCCCACCATCTACGCCGTGGGTGGTCCCGTCGGCACCGTGGACACGTTCCCGTTCCGCGCGGTGACCGGCGGCGACACGGGGGCCGACCCGTGCAACGCCCCCACCTGCGATGAGGCTACGGCCAGCATCAACCTCTCGGGTGTCCAGCAGCTGGTCATCCAGAACACGGTGGCCTACGCGTCGTGCGCCGCGCTCCCGGCGAACGAGCAGGGCGTCTGTGGCACGGACCTCAGGCCGTTCCCGACGCTGGGCACCGACGCCGTCGAAGCCGACGCGGTGGAGTGGGCCACGGCCTTCTCGCTGCGCTTCGGCACCGGCACCTACACCACCGACGCCAACGGCTGGAGCCTCCGTGCGGGGCAGACGGTGACGGGCGTGCCCATGCCCACGAACCCGGTCATCCAGAACACGGGGGGCCGCGCGGTGGAGATCAACGCGGGTGCCACGGGCGCCTCGCTCACGGCCGTGAACATCGTGGCCGGCGGCGGCGAAGGCGTGGACTCGCGGGACGACCGCGTGACGCTCACCAACGTGGACGTCACGTGCACGGGCGCGGGCACGTACCACGCGGTGCACCTCGGCGGCGCGACCAGCAGCAGCGTGCTCACCGACGTGGCCATCGACCGCACCAACGGCGGCGGAGCCTCGGCGGCGCTGTTGTCCTCGGGCGGCACCGTCACCCTGGGCGGCACCGTCACGGTGGACGCGTCGGAGGCCTCGGGCGTGGTGCTCTCGAACACCGCGGTCAGCTCGTTCTCGCTCGCCTCGGTGGTCGTGGACGCCACGGCCTTGGCGGTGGCCAACCGCGGCATCGCGCTCGACAGCGTGACGGGCACGGTGACCGTCGTCTCGGCCGACATCACCACGCGCGGGGGCATCGGCATCCGCGCCAACGCGTCGGCGGGTCTGACGGTCAACGCGGGCGGCGCAGGCGGCTCGCTCACCACGCAGGGCGCGCGCGCGCTCGAGGTGATCGGCTCGGTGGTGACGCTCACGCTCGACGACGTGACGGTCACGGGGTCCGCCACGGGCGCCATCAGCATGACCGGAGCCGGCGGCAGCAACGTCGACATCACGGTGCTCTCGGCCACCACCACGGGTGGGACGGCGGTGCTCCTCGACGGTCCGCTGACCTTCGGCGTGTCGGGCGCGGCGTCCACCATCGCGGCCACGGCAGGGCCGGCCTTCGTGGCCGAAGACAGCGCGCTGGACGTGACGCTGCGCTCGGTGGCTTCCAGCGCGTCGGCCACCACGGGCGTGTCGCTCACCAACACGACCGGGACGTTCGACGTCACGGGCACGGGCACCACGGCAGGCAGCGGCGGCGTCATTGCGTCGCCGGGCGCCGAGGGCATCTACCTCGAGGACGCCGCGGGCGTGACCCTCGACAATGTGAACGTGGACTCGGACGCCGACACGGCCATCGCCATCACCGGGGCCAGCACGGTCGCCCTCACGGGCGTGGACGTGACCCAGACGGGCACCGACCAGACCGGCATCCGCGTGGTGGACTTGAGCGGCACCCTGGCCATCGACGGGGTCTCGATCTCCGGCGGCAACCTGGTGCGCGGCATGCTCGTGTCCGCCCTCACCGCGAGCCCGAGCACCACGCTGACGTTCAACGACCTCGACATCGAGACCGATCCGGTGCCGACCGGGAACCCCCAGCACACCGCGCTCGAGCTCGTGGGTGACGACGACGAGACCCTCGAGGTGGTCCTCACGGGGGCCACCCTCATCACGCACGGCGGCACGTTCTCCGCCGCCTTGGACGCGAGCGCCATCGGCTCCTCCACCGTGCAGGTGGACGTGCTCGGCAGCACGCTGACGTCGACGAACCGCGGCATCTGGGCGAGCGCCGACGCGGTGGCCAGCACGCTCATCCGCGTGGACGCGACCGCGGTCTCGGCGGTGCGCGCCGCGTCGTTCTTGGACGTGCTCGCGCCAGGGGCTTCGCTCGCGTTCGACATGACCGGCGGGTCGCTGGCCATCGCCGACGGCGGGCCGAGCCGCGCGTCGCTCGACCTCTTCGCGGAGGAGGGCGAGGCCGACATCTTGCTCGACGGCGTCACGGTCACGGCCGTCAACGCCACCGGCGTGCTGGCCGTCGCCTCGGGGGACTCGAACGTGCGCATGAGCATGGTGGACTCGCCCGTCACGCTCACGTCGCTCACGGCTTCGTTCGTGGGCATCGACGCCGAGACGGCCACCGGTTCCACGGCGACCATGCACGCCACGCTGGACGGCAACACCGTCACGGGCGGCGGCACCGACGTGGGCATCCGCACGCGCGCTCGCGCGGCCGGAGCGCTCACCTGCGTGAACGCCGAGAACAACGCGGCGGCGGGTGTCACGTCCAGCTACACGATGGGTCAGACGGCCGGCACCTTCCAGTTCACGGGCTGGAACGGCGCCTTCGCGCTGCTGGCCAACTTGAACGTGCGCATGAACACCGTCACCGGCGCGGCCCCCGTGGCGGTCGGCACCATCGTGGCCGGGACGTGCACGCTGCCCACCGCGGTCACGCCGCTCTGAGCCCCAAACGCAGGACGGCGGAGCATCAGCCCCGCCGCTCTCGTCCATGGCCCTGACCGCGCTGCGTGCGGTCAGGCGCTCACTTGCCCGTGAAGACCGGCTTGCGCTTCTCGAAGAACGCCGTGGGGCCTTCCTTCGCGTCGGCGCTGCGGAACACGGGGCCGCCTAGCTTCTCTTCCTGCGCGAGGGCCTCGGCCTCGGTCAGGCCGTCGCTCTCCACCAGGCTGCGCTTGATGGCGCGCACCGCGAGCGGGCCACAGGCGGCCACGCGGCCCGCAATCTCACGCGCCTTCTCGAGCGCCGTGCCGTCCTCCACCACGTAGTTGATCAGGCCCCAGCGCTCGGCGGTCTCGGCGTCGATGCGGCGCGCCGCGAGCAGCATCTCGGCCGCGCGGGCGTAGCCGATCTGGCGACGCAGACGGATGGTGGAGCCCCCCAGCGGGAACAGCCCGAGGGCCGCCTCGGTCACGCCGAAGGTGGCGCTCTTGCCGGCCACGCGCAGGTCGGTGCCCTGCAGGATCTCGGTCCCCCCCGCGACCGCGAAGCCCTCCACGGCCGCGATCACGGGCACGGCTGGGCGGTACTCGCGCAGCAGCGCCTTCCAGTGGATGCGCGGGGAGTCCTTGAAGCGCTCTTGCAGCATGAGCGTGCGCTCGTCCTTCTGACCAAGCTGGTTCTCCTTGAGGTCCGACCCCGCGCAGAAGTGGCCGCCGGCCCCCGTGAGGATGATGGCGCGCACGTCCGTGTCGTCGTCACACATCTGGTAGGCATCGGCCATCGCGATGAGCATCTCGAGGCCAAAGGCGTTGCGCTTCTCGGGGCGGTTCATCGTCAGGGTGACGACGTGTCCGTCGCGATCGATCTTGAGTTGGTCAGACGTAAACACGGTGCTCTCCTAGTAGAACGTGTTCTATCTCGGAGGCGCGCCCGGATCAACCCGCCCGCGCACGGCTCACTCGGTGCGCAGCAGGCCCACCCAGATGCCGAGGAACGCGTCGGGGTGGCGCACCCCGAAGGCGCGCAAGTCGTGACGTGCCTGCTGCACGAACTCGCGGCCCGCGTCGCCGCCCAGCGCCACCCCATGGGCAGCGCGCGTGACCGTGGCGAGGGTGGCCATCCCCCGTCGCCGGAGCTCCGACTCGGCCTCGTGCAGGGCCACCATGGCGTCCGGCTCGCGCCGCTTCTCGATCAACACCAGGCCGTCCAGCAGCTTGGCCAGCACGTGGTGCGCCGGGCGCGTGTCGGCACGAATCCCCCCTGCGATGCGCTCCGTGAGCGCCAGCGCCTGCCGTGCGCGCAGCGGCCTCTGACCGAGGCGCGCCACCGCGAGGGCGGCGAGGGCGCGGCCCATGGACAGCTCCACGTCCAGGTGCTCGATGCCGAGGTGCGACCCCGGTACGTCCGGCCCGAGCGTGGCGTGCACGCAGCGCTCGGCCTGCTCGGCGTCCCCCTCGTAGAGATGCGCATACAGTGTGGCGAGGTCCGCCAGCGCATGAGGCAGCGGAGCCGACGCGCGGTCCCACACGGCGCGCACCCGGTCCGCGCGCCGCAGCACCTCGGCCGCGTCTCCCTCGCCGAGCTTGGCCAGGGCGCAGGTGCCCGTGGTCAGGGTCGTTTCGAAGAACCGGTCGGCGCGCGGCTCCGCGTCCGACAAGAGGCCCTGGATGCGCGTGGACATGGCGCGCAGCTCACCGAGCTGCACCATGGCCCACAGCATGTACGTCTCGGCGACGGCGAGCTCCCAGGCCTGGGCTCGTCCGCGCTCCCGAGCGGTGCGCAGCGCGCGCGCCAGCTGGCCACGCCCCACGGGATACTCGCCAGCCGCCGTGCTCAGGATGCCGCGCAGGAGTGGGAGCAGCGTGGCGGCGCGCGCCTGCGACTCCGCGTCCACGGGCGTGATGCTGCTGGCCCGCGCGAAGAGCGCGTCGACGTCTCCGCGCGCCGCCTTCCCGCGCAGCCCGGTCATGAACGCCTCGGCCCACACCGAGCGGGCCATGCGCCGCGGCTCGTTCAGCCTGCGGGCATAGCGCTGGTGGCGCAGCTGCAACCATCCGGCGCGCGTGGGGTCGATGAGCGCGAGGCCGGTCACGGCTTCCCAGTGCGTGTCCACCAGCTCGGTCAGCAGCTCCACGTTCTCCACGTTCGGGCGCACCTCCCCGAGGACTCTCCGCGACCGCTCGGCCGCGGCGGCGACCACGCGCGACACCAACGAGTTGGGGATGTCCAGCAGCTCCGCGCCCAGCAGCGTGAGCTGGGCGTTCATCGCCGCCTCGCCCTCTTCCAAGTAGCCGCTGCGCAGCAGGTGACCCGCGCCGATACGCCGACACTCGTGGGCGAGCGCGGTGGTGGGCGCCGAGTCGGCGGCGCGCACGTACGCCCTTCCGGCTTCGGCCCCGCGTCCCGCGAGGGCCAGCGCCTCCGCGAGCCCGCGACGGTGCTCGAAGGTCACCGACTCGTGCGGGAGCAGCTGGACCGCCATCTGGGCGAAGCGCGCGGCGCGCTCGAATCGCAAGGAGGCTCGGGCGCTGTTCGCCGCCATCAGGGCCAGCTGCGCGGCCAGCTCGTGCAGTCCGGCCGCCCGCGCATGGAAGAGCTGCGTCTCGTGGTCGTCGGGTCGCTCGGCGCGCACCGCCTCCAGCAAGGCCAGGTGCAGCGCGGCCCGTCGCTCGGGCGCGAGCGCTCCGCGCACCAGCACGCGCACGCGATCCTCGTTCACGTCCAGCCGCTGCCCGCGCCCGGCGGGCAGGGTGCGCACCAGCTCCTGTCGACGCAGCAGAGCCAGCGCCTGCGCTTCGTCGGGCACACCCCCGAGCGCGCTCAGCAGCACAGACAGCGTCTCGCGGTGCGTGGCGAGTGAGACCACCTCCAGCAGCTGACGCGCGCTCCCTCGGAGCACGTCGATGCGCGCTTGCAGGACGTCCACCACGGGCCGCTCGCCGAACCCTTCGTGGGAGCGGGGCGTGCTCTCGAGGTGCTCGGCCAGCTTGCGGACCTGCGCGGGGAGACCCTGCGCGCGAGCGGCGATCTCGGCGGCCCACTCGTCGTGCACGCCATCGCCCAGCCACGAGGACGCGAGCCGCCGGGTGTCCTCCATGGACAGCGGCTCGAGCGGCATGCGCGTCACGCCACCGAACGCCTCCGGCCGGCGCAGCATCTCGTGGTAGATGGGCGCGTTGTCGGTGAGGGTGTCGCTCACCTCGATGCCCCCCACGAACAGCATGGGTGGCGCGGAGGGGTGACCCAACAGCGCGCTCAGGATTGGCAGGCTTTCCTCGTCGCCCCACTGCAGGTCGTCCACGATCACGAGCCACGGGCGGTTGCGCCCCGCCGCGTGCACGAGGCGCCGGAGCGCGTCGAGGGCCGAGCGGCGCAGCTCACGGGGGTCGAGCGACGAGGGGGCCGTGATGCGCGCGTTTGGGTCCGGTGCCAGCGCCCGCGCCAACATGGGGAACAGCGCCAGCAGAGACTGCACCTCCTGCGGGGTGAACTCGCTCGCCACGTCAACGTCGGACGACCGCAGGTAGCTGACGAGGCCGTCCATCACCTCGTCCAGCGCCCGATGCGGGACGAACTCGTGCTCGTAGCAAGCGCCGATCAGCACGTTGGCCTGCTCGCCGGCCTGCACCTCGTCAGCGAACTGACGCAGCACGGCGGACTTGCCCACGCCCCGCGGCCCTTGCAGCAGCACGCTGTGCCCACGTCCGCTGCGGGCCACGTGGTCGAGGGCCGCGCGCAGCGCCGCCATGGGAGCCTCGCGGGCCAGCAACGGCACGCTCGTCAGCAACGGCGTCGCCACGGACGTGTCGCCGAGCACGCTCCGCACCTCGCGCGCGCTGGGTCGCAGCGCGGGGTCGATGGCCAAGAGGCGCATCGCTAGCTGCTCGAGGTCCGGGGGCACCGGCGCCTGCGTCAGCTCGCTCGGTGGCACCGGGATCACGCGCTGCTTGCGCAGCATGATCTCCTCGGAGTCTCCGGCGAAGGGGCGCATTCCGGCGAGCGCCTCGTAGAGCATCACGCCCACGCCGTAGAGGTCCGATGGCGTCCCGAGGGGCGCACCGGCGGCCTGCTCCGGGGACATGTACGATGGCGTGCCCAGGACGGCGCTGCCTTGGCTGGCCGAACGCAGGTCCGTCACCAGCCCGAAGTCGCACACCACCACGCGTCCGCCGCGCGTGACCAGCACGTTGCTGGGCTTGATGTCGCGGTGCAGGCGCCCGGAGCGATGCACGGCGTCGAGACCCAGGGCCAGCTGGCCGAGCGCGTCACGCAGCCGGCTCTCCTCGAGCGTGCCGGTGTCGATGTTCACGAAGGGCGACGAACCCGACCCGGTCGGCGATGGGTCCGGCGCGGCGTTGCCCTCGGGGTCGCGCGTGTCGCTGCGGCGCAGTTGATAGCCCGGCCGCACCCACTCGAGGAAGTTGATGCCGTCGATGTACTCCATCGTGAGGAGCCACTCGCTGTCCCAGCACAGCAGCTCGTGCAGCTGCAATACGTTCGGGTGGTCGAAGCGCGCGAGCGCTCGGAACTCGCGCTTCAGCCCGGCGATGGAGTCGGCGGTGGGGTTGCGCAGCGCCTTCACGGCGATCACCGCGTTGCGCTCCTGGTCGAAGAGCCGGTAGACGGTCCCGCCTGCGCCCGAGCCGATGATCTCGGGGCTTCGGAAGCGCCGACCGCGGGCGCTGCTCAACCAACGCGGGGGAGGTGCGCTCATGAGATCGCGCTCGGGCGTGCCATGGCGCTCAGATCAGCCGCTCGAAGTGCGGCCGGAGCGCCTCGAGCGGCCGTAGTCGGGTGTTGAGGTCGTGCGAGATGCGAAGCAGCGTGGCCTCGGTCTCCGTGCGCGCCACGCTGCGGTGGGTCGCGCGCAGGGCTACCTCGGATTGCTGCGCGCGTGCGCTGGTCTCGATGTCCTCCTGCTGCCTGCGGAGCTGCTCCAGCTGGAAGATGAGGTCCTTGATGGGCGTGGCCTCCCACGCGCGCATCCACTCACCGTACGACGCCGTGGCCTCACGCATGCTGGCCAGCACCTCGGCGTCGGGCACGTGGGGGTTCTCCTGCTGCAGCGCCTGGACGCGCTCGAGCTGCGCGCGCCAGTTCTCGGGGTGTTGGCAGCGCTCGCGGAACTCGGAGCGCGCGGCGCTGAGGTCGGCTGCCAGCGTGGAGATGGCGCGCCCCAGCTGAGCACGACGCGTGCGGAGCTCACCGTCCAGGTTGTCGATCTGGGCCACCAGCTCGTGGTCCGTGGCGCGTGCTTCGCGCAGCGCGGCCACCGCCCGCGCGAGGCCGTCCACCA
>CAZEAA010000024.1:0-30032 GCA_964510015.1 uncultured Sandaracinaceae bacterium | reverse complement strand
CTGGGACAACGACGACAAGAACCTGCTGGGCTGGCGCGCGGCCACCAACGAGTCCGCGTTCGAGAAGACCCCCGCGGGCAACTTCGACATCCCGGAGCAGGAGTACTTCGACCACGCGGTGCTCATGGTGGCCATGTGCAAGGCCGGCGTGGAGCTGGCGTTCGAGTGCATGGTGGACGTGGGCATGAAGCCGGAGTCGGCCTACTACGAGTCGCTCCACGAGACGCCGCTGATCGCGAACACCATCGCGCGCAAGAAGCTCTACGAGATGAACAAGGTCATCAGCGACACCGCCGAGTACGGCTGCTACCTGTTCAGCCACGCCGCCGTGCCGCTGCTCGCGGACTTCATGGCCAAGCAGAAGACCGACGTCATCGGCAAGGCCTACGGTAAGGGCACGCAGCAGGTGGACAACCTCAAGCTGCTCAAGGTGAACCAGGCCATCGAGGCGCACCCGGTGGAGAAGATCGGCGCCGTGCTGCGCGGCCACATGACCGCCATGAAGCAGATCGCCGTCGGCGGCTGAGGCGAAGGGCGCCGAAAAATCGTCCGAGCGCGAGCGCGCCCACAGCAGCCGGGCGAAGGAAAACTCCTGTATTTCGAGCCTGGCTGCGCGGACGTACGCCGCGATTGGGCGATTTGGCGGTGCCCTTCAGGCGGAGCGGACCAGCTGCTTCCGCTCCACCTCGTCGAGGAAGGCCTCGCCCTCCGCGCGCGTCTTGAACACGCGCAGGTCGGTGGGCGGCGGCTTGATCCAGAAGATGGCGGTCAGAATCCCGCGCTGTAGCGCGCTCTCGAGCAGCACCGCCTGCGCGGCGCACACGCGGCGGATGAGCCCCTCGTGCTGGATGCTGAAGTCGGCCGTCACTTGGCGTTGCTTGGCGCTGAGCCCCTCGGAGCGCAGGCCGTCGACGAACAGCACCAGTCGCCTCCCCCCGATGTCGGCCTTGCGCATGGCACCCAGCCACTGCGACTGCGCCATGTCCACGTCTTCGTCGGTCACGGCGCCCACGTACTCGAACGAATAACGGGTCTCGGACAGGGGCTTGAAGTGGATCGGCATAGGTGAAAACACCCAGATGCTACGGACGTCCGCTCGAGCTTGCAACGGAGGGTTTTCATCCCCTTGTCAGGGGGTGGGTCGCCGACGGGGTTGCCGGTGAGCCAGGCCACTCTGTTCGTCGACCCCGAGGGTCGCGAGGTGCGCCAGCAACTCGTCGCGTTGCACCGCCATGAGCGTCGCCAACAACCGCGCGCAAGTCGAGCGCCTTGTCGCAGGTCTCGTCGCAGGCCCTTTCGCCGCCACGCCACGCACGGCAGAATGCAGGACCGCACCCCGCCACGAAGTGACCCGAGAGGCACCACCATGACCGACGAAAAGCGCCCCGAAGGCGGCCCGCCGCCCAGCCCCAAGAACGCCCGCTTTCTGGACCTCGAGCCCACCCAGATGCTCAAGGGCGAGGCCGACCGCGTGGTGCAGGACGCGTTCCGCTCGCTGCTCGAGGAGGCCGCGAAGGCGCGCCTCAAGGAGCGCTGGGGCGACCGCATCGAAGGGTTGGCGCGCCTCGCGGTGGATCAGTTCCTCAATGAGCTGGACTCGAGCCTGGGCGTGGAGGCCATCCTCGAGCGTCAGGCGCGCGCGACCCAGGCCACCGAGAGCGAGCTGGCCGACCTGTTCCGCGGCGCGGCGAAGCGCGAGCCGAGCTGACCGCGCAGCGCTTCGCCGCGAACACCACGCGACATTCGCCAGGCGCGGCTTCCCCGTCGTAGGCTGGGCCACGATGAACATCCCCTTCTTCTGCATCTTCCTCTCGTTCGTGCTCGCCTACCTCCCGAAGGTGGTGATGGCGAAGGGCCAAGCGGCTCGCCCCGAGGGCTACGACAACGCGCATCCGCGGGATCAGCAGGCCAAGCTCGAGGGTGTCTCACGTCGCGCGGTGGCGGCCCACTCGAACGCGTTCGAGGGCTTCGCGCCCTTCGCGGCCGCGGTGCTGTGCGCGCACCTCGCGCAGGTCCCGCCCGCCACGCTGACCAACCTGGCCGTCGCCTCCGTGGTGCTGCGCGTGGCTTACGTGGGCTTGTACCTGGCGGACCTCTCCACGCTCCGCAGCCTCGTGTGGACGGCGGGCGCCGGCGTCACGGGCACGCTCTTCGTGCTCGCCAGCTTCTGAGCGGCGCATCCTGCGGTCCGACCAGGAGCCTGCGCGCGCTCGCGTTGACGCGACCCGCGATGCGTGCTTATTCACCAACGGGTGAACTGCCCATGGAGCGGCGCGTGATGCTGCTCTCGACACCACTCGAAAGGAAGAAGCAATGCCGCGCATGAATCTCGAAGGAAGCTCCTCGATCGTCACGGGTGGTGCCTCCGGCATCGGCGAGGGCGCCGCGCGCCAGCTGGCCGCCGCCGGCTCGAAGGTGGTGATCGCGGACCTCAACGCCGAGAAGGGCGAGGCCATCGCGAAGGACTTGGGGGGCGTGTTCGTGAAGTGTGATGTATCGAGCGTGGAGGACGCGCAGGCCGCCGTTGCGGCTGCACTGAAGCTCGCTCCGTTGCGCGCGCTCGTGAACTCTGCAGGGCTCGGGGGGCCCGCACGCACCGTGGGACGTGACGGCGCGCCGATGCCGCTCGAGAAGTTCTCGTTCATCATCAAGGTCAACCTGCTCGGCTCGTTCAACATGCTCAGCCAGGCCGCTGCGGCGATGGCCACGCAGGCGCCCCTCGACGCCGACGGGGCGCGTGGCGCCATCGTGAACATGGCGTCAGTCGCGGCATTCGACGGTCAGATCGGCCAGGCGGCCTACTCGGCGTCCAAGGGCGGCATCGTCGGCATGACGCTCCCCATCGCGCGCGACCTCGCCGCGCTGGGTATCCGCGTGAACACCATCGCGCCGGGCTTGATCGACACGCCCATCTACGGCTCGGGCCCCGAGGCCGACGCGTTCAAGGCGAAGCTCGGCGAGTCCGTGCTGTTCCCGAAGCGCCTCGGCTCGGCCGAAGAGCTCGCGTACATGGTGATGGAGTGTCTGACCAACGCTTACATGAACGGCGAGGTCATCCGCGTGGATGGGGGCATCCGCATGCCGCCGAAGTGATCAACCGCTCGGCTGATCACGGAGCGGGCCCTGCGGAGCCTCGGCATTCAACTGACCGTCCATGTTTTATATAGACAAGACATTGACAAGCTGTCCGCGGAGCCCAACATTCGCGGAATGACGCGCCTCGCCATCCTCGATGAACTACTCCCCGCTCAGCTCCGAGAGCGCCCCCAGGAGCTCAGCCCCGTCGAGGTCGTCTGGTCGGGGACCGACCTCGACGCGCTGGTGCGTGAGGCCGCGCAAACTCAGCCCACCGTGCTGGCGCTGGACTTCGAGCTGCTGGGTGGCGAAGCGCAGGCCGCCGAGCAGACCCGGCGCCTCGTGGAGGCGACGGGCGCGGAGCTCGCCATCGTCATGCACGGCTTCACTCGCCGAGAGGTGCTCCGCGACGTTGCCCGTCCGGGCGTGCGGACGGTGCGCTCCCCGATCAGCCTGAGCGGGCTCAAGGCGCAGATGACCAGCGTGATCGTGCGGCAGATGCTCAACGCCAGCGCAAGCGTCGACGACGCGCCGCGTATCGCACGCGCCGCGCGCGTGGAGCCCCCCACCCCCATGCCTGGGTTCACCGCTGGGGTGACGCCCCGACGCTTCACCCGTGCGCAACTCGGGCGCCTGCGCGAGATCCAATCGCAGGTGGAGTGCGAGTGTCCGAACCACCTGTCGGAGCTGCTGTTGGCGCTCAGCGCGTTCGAGGACTACTCCGCCACCTGCGAGAACAAGAGCCCGGCCGATGCCCTCGTGCACGCCAGCCTCTATCGAAGCACGGCTGAGGCGCGTCGCATCATGGAGGACGCCCTCGAGGGCCTGCTGAAGCACGAAGGCATCTCACTCTGAGACGACGGCGGGTCGTTGCGCGTCCGGTCCACCACTCACGCTCCCCCGAGCGCGTCACGGACGCCTTCTCCGAGCCTCTCCAGCACCAGCCGCGCGGCCTTTCGGAGCCGCTTCGCCGAGGGATAGGTCGCCACCACGGGGACCGCGCCGAGGTCGGCTTGCGGGAGAACGTGCACGAGCCGGCCGGCGCGGACATCGGCCTCGACCAGCCAGCGGGGCAGCACCGACAAGCCCACCCCGCCGAGCACCGCGACGAGCGCCGTCTCGATCTCGTCGGTGGTGATGCGCTCCACCACGTCGTGACGGAGCAGCACCTGCGGGGTCGGCCCCCGCATCGCGATGTGGTGTCCGCGTAGTCCCTCGAACGACATGGGCGCACCGCGGATGGCGAGGTACGCCGGGCTCGCCACCATCCACTGGGTGGAGCGGGCGAGCTCGCGCGCCACGAACGTGCTGCCGGCCTGCGCACCCACGCGGATGGCGAAGTCGAAGCCACCCCCGACGAAGTCCACCGGCTGGTCCGCCACCGACACGTCGATCTCGAGGGACGGCGCTTCGAGCAGCAGCGACACGATGCGCGGCACGACGATCCGGCGGCCTAGGGCACCAGGAACCGCGATCTTCACGCGACCGGCGAGGTCTGCGAACCCGCCTCGCGCGCTGAGCTCCGCCTGAGCGATGGTGCGGACCGCGTCCTCGACCTGCGCGTAGTACGCGCGGCCCTCGATCGTGGGCACCACCCGACGCGTGGTGCGCTCGAGCAGGCGCGTGGCCAGCGACTCCTCCAGCGACGCGATGTGGCGGCTGACCGTGGGCTGCGGCAGCCGAGCCTCTCGCGCCGCGGCGGTGAAGCTCCCGAGCTCGACGACGCGACAGAAGAGCGTGTGGGCGAGGAGGCGGTCCATTCATACGTTTATGGCATGAATCCAACACGAACTCATGCGTTGTTGCGCCCCGAGCGCCACCGCATCGTTCGGACATGACTCCACCGAGACGAACCCCACCGAGAGCGCGCGCATCCCTGTCGCTGTTGGCGCTGCTGGCTCTCAGCGCCGCTCGAGCCTCAGCACAGGGCGAAGGAACACTCCACGAGCGGCCCCCACCGTCACCCGCGGTCGAAACGGCAGGCGTCAGCGGCATCGTGGGCGCGGCGCTGCGCGTCTCGAACGAAGGCGGCGGGTTGGGCGTGGACGCGCGCCTGCGCCTTCCTCGAGGGAGCCAGCTGGGCGTGGTGGTGGCGAGCGACTACCTCGAGACGGCGCACGTGGGGGGCCTCGTCACGCACGGGGCCGCGACGGCCGAGGTGCGGCTCTTGGCGCTCGTCCCGCTCGTTCGGTCTCCTCGACTCGAGCTCGATCTGCGGCTCTCGTCCGGCTTCCGCTTCCTCCGCGACGTGGGCACTCCGGTCACCAACGGGCGTGACGCGACGCGCTCGTCGACCGAGCTCGCGCTGCTCGCGCACGTCCCCCTCGGCGAGCGACTGCTGCTGCGCGTGGGAGCCGTGATCGTCATCGAGCTGGAGATCCGACCGACGACGGCGCTCGCCGACCAGATGCAGCTGCTCACCCTCGGGCTGGGTGCTGCGCTCGGTCCGCGCGCCCTCTTGTACGGCACGGTCGACGCCGGCGGGTCATACGGGTTCGACGGCGACAACGGGAAGGTCGTGGTCCGCGCCGAGCTCGGACTCCGCATCCCCCTCGGCGACGGCGCATCCGCCCGCACCCCTTTCTGATCGAAGGAATGAACGAGCCATGAACACACGCGCAGCTTCGGTCTCTGCCTTTCTCCTACTCACCTCGTTCGCGGTCCCTGGCGTCGCCGCCGCCGAGGAGCCGGTCCAGTCCGCCGTGGCCTCCGCTCCGTCCGACACCCCGCGTGTCGGCGGCTTCGTCGACCTCGAGTGGCGCGTCATGGGCCTCGGCGGTCACGTCTCCCACGGCCCGGCGTTCGCGGCAGGCGCGACCTTCTTCGGAGGGCTGCTCCGTGTCGGCATCGGAGGGCTCGGACGACCGGGCCCGTGGAACCCCGCCACCTTCTCGGTCACGCTGGACGAGGGCACCACGTATCGCGGCCAGAGCGAGCTCTCGCTCCGCTCGGACGGGGCGATGCTCGGAGTTCACGTGGCGCTCGCGTTCGAGGTGCCGCGCGCTCCCTGGCTAGCCATCGCGTTCCCGCTCACCGTCGGATACGGCGGCTTCGGCTTCTACCTGCACGGCGACGACCGCAACACGCCCGATGGGCGCCGCGTGAGCGAGTGGGAGAACGAGCTCTTCGACGGCCGGGACTCGCACCTGGGCGTGGTGATCGACGCAGGCATTCGTCTCATGGCGGTGTTGCCGCGGACGCCCTGGCTGCGTCCCTACGTGGCGGTCAACGTCACGCTCGTGCCGGGCTTCGACACGATGGTCACCGACCACTACTCCGGTCTCTCGGGGTCCATCGGCATGGAAGTGGGACTCGGCCTCTGACGGCGAGCCCTCCGCCAACACGCGGGCGTGACGGTTCGGTGGTAGTAGCCCGAGGCCATAGTCCGCTATGGTCCGCGCATGAGGCTCTGGCTGCTCGTATTGGTAGGACTGCACCTCGGGTGCTCTCGGACTCCCACTCCCGCCGTGGACCCGGTGCAGCCCCCCGAGGTGCCGAGCCCCGTGGCGAGCGGCACCTACTTCGCGGACGACGACCCGCCTGCGCAGGGCGAGGCGCTGGCCGAGCGGCCGCCCGCCGCCGAGACGCTCGTGGCGCAGCGCCGTCCAGCCACCGTGGTGGACCTGCTGTTCACCAGCCACGACGGCCTCGCAGTGCTCGACGACGACGGGGACGTCTCGTTGCTGGATGTGTCGGGGCCCACGCGCGCGCACTGGTCGGGAGCGGGGCAGCCGCCCCTGTCGCTGGCCGGTGGGCTGGTCTCGGCGCCGAACTTCGCGGCCACGCTGAACAGCGGCGAGAGTTGGCTGCCTCGGGTGCAAGGGGCCGCGGAGACCGGCGCGGCGGTGGTCTCCCCCCGGGGCAACCGCTTCGTGACGCTGGGTGTCGGGGCGCTGCAGGGACGCGTGCTCTTGGCCTCCTTCCCCGAAGGCGCACAGCTGGCTTCGGTGACGCTCGCGACCGCCGCCTCGCCCGCGCTCGCGTGGGCACCGAGCGGTCGACACTTCGCCATCTGCTCCCCCCAGCGCGTCGAGCTGCGCAACGCCGACGACGGGGCCGTGGCGGGTGCGTACGACCTCCCTACGCCCGGGACGGTCGCGGCCTGCTCGTTCCGAACGCAGGGAGGCACGCTCGCGGTGCTCACGTCCGGTGCCACCATCGTGTTCCTGGACGCGCGCACCCTCGCGGTCCGCGCCACGGCACCCGCGCCGGAGCACGGACAGCCAGACCGCCTTGCTTGGTCGAGTGATGGCTCGTTCGTGGCCGCCTGGCAGCAAGGCGGCAGCCACGTGGTGGTTCACGACGCCGTGCGCGGCGCCGTCCACCGCGCGCTCGCCACGGAGCTCCACGCCAGCTCGGTGCAGGTCGGCGCCGGCGGGCACTGGCTGGTGATGGGCGCCGTGGAGGGTGAGGTGCGCGCGTACGACCTCGGCACGGGCGACTCACGCCAGCTCCGCGAGCCCGGTCCCGCTCGAGCGGTGGTCGCCATCGACCCGAGCGGGACCCGCGCCGCGTTCGCGAGCCACGGCGACATCCACTACGCGGAGCTCGCCGTCGTCAGCCGAGCGGTGGCCGTGAGCGCCATCGCTCGGCCCACACCGAGCCACCCCACGGTGCTCGGCGACCCGAACCGCGCCTTTGCCTTCGTCGTCGCGAGCGGGCTGTACGGCTTCAGCAGCGAGGGGCTCGTCATGGTGGGCCGCGACGGCGGCGGCGAGCCGCTCCTCATGACCGATCGAGCGCGCTTCATCCTGGGCGACGGCAAGGTACTGAACACCGATGGCAGTTCGGTGCTGCCGGTCCCCGAAGAACAGCTGGTGCTGGAATCCAGCGATGGGCACACCTTCGTCCTTCGCCGCGGTGACTCGCTGGTGGTGCGTGACGACGCGGGCGCCGAGCGCGCCACGCTGGCGCTCGACGCGGACGAGACCGTACCGTGCCGTGGTCGCGCGTGTCCGTTGCCGCTCGCCATCACCCCGAATGGGGCCCGCGTGGTGATGCTCCGGGACCAGCGCCTGCGGGCCTTCGACGCTACGAGCGGCGCGGTGGTGGCGCAACGTCAGGTTGGCGCCCGCACCCATCGGCACACCTTCGCCATCGACCCGTCGGGCAGGTGGCTCCGGCAGTGGGGCGACGACATGCAGCTCGAGATCCTGGCGGTGGACGGCCTACGGACGGTGGCTCGGACCCGTGTCAGCGGCGAAGGGACGATGCAGGAGGCGTCCGAGATGGCGTTCACGAACGACGGGCGCTTCCACGCTCACACCGAAGATGGCGCGCTGGTCATCCTGGACCTGTCGGACCGAGGCCGAGCCCGCCGCGTCGAGGCCACCGGGAGGACCGTGTCACTCTCGGCCGCTGGGGAGCACTGGCTGGTGCGCGAGACCGACAGCGACGTGGCGCTCTTCGACGCCGAGACGGGCACGCTGCTCGGCCAGGTCGCCGCGGCGAGCACGCGACTGGTGCTCCCGCCGCGTGCGAACGCGGCGGGTGCCGAGCTCTCGGTGGTGGAGTGTTCGGGTGGCGCGCTCGCGGTCCGCTCGTCCGTCAATCCACCGCGCCCCCTCGGGACGTGCAGCCTCCCCAGCGACTTCACCCTCGTTGGCCCCTCACACTTCGCCTTCACCGACGTGGGCGCGGCCCGCATCGTGCGCTTGGCCGATGGCGTCTCGCTGCGGGTGGATGCCTTCACCACGCGCGACCGCACCACGAAGCTGGTCCTCGTGGACCGGGAAGGTCACCTCGAAGGCACCGAAGACTTGGAACGCCACTACCTCGTGCGCGCGGCCGGGCCGGTGCTGACGGCGGAGTTCTCCCGAGCGCGAGGTCGTGCGCGCGCGGGCATCTCCGCCGCGTTCTTGGCGCCGTGAAGAAGGCGACCCACACACCCGGATCGAGCCAGCGTAGTCACGCGCTGAGTCAGCGGGTGTAGGGTCCCTTCACCTCGCCCCAACCCCACGCGACATGCTGGTACCGTCTCCGAATGCGTAGGTCACTCTGGCTCGTCGCTCTCCTCGCCGCTCTCGTCCCCATGGCTGCGTCCACGGCTCAAGCGCCTGCGAGGTGCGTGCTACCCGGTCGGCTCGTGGCGTCGACCGCTTGCTCGGAGTCGGCCGACGAGATGCTCGTGGCCGGCGCCGAGGCCGGACGTGCACGCGTGGGCCCGACAGCCATCACACCGATTCCCGGATCCGGGTGTGTCGCCGACGAGGAAGCACGGCGCAGCGCCGCGGCCCTCGTCGACCGCTCCTTCGGGAACATCGGCCTGTTCAACGGCGTCTCGGCGCCGCGGAGCTGGAACATCGGGTGCGCCGACTCACGCGGTCGGCGCCTCGTGTGGTTCTGGCATGGCACAGAGACCGCGAAGTACTTCGTCGTCGACGCGCGGCGCGCGCGGCTCCTGCTCCAGTCGAGCTCGGCCGAGACGCTCGAGTTCGTCGCAGCGACGGAGCTCAACGGCGACATGGTCGACGAGTGGATCGTGGTGCGCCGCGGGGAGCTCACCACCAACTACGGCTTGAAGGAGTACCTCGTCCTCGGGACGAGCCTGAGCCGGCCACTCGCCGTCCTCCCACGAGAAGCGCAGTTCCCCCCCTCCCCGTGCGTCTGTCGTCAGGAGTCGCGCTGGCATCGGACGCCGGCATGTTCTCGGTCTCGTCGCGCGGACGGCTCGCGCGAGTCGCGGACGGCCCGGAACCCAGCGGAATCCTCGCGCTCCGCGCCGTGACGAACGAGGTCGCAACCCTCAACGCCGCCCTCATCCATGCCGTCCACCCAGGTTGGCGCTCGACCACGCTCCCCGCACGGCGCGAGGCCGCCCTCACGGCGCTGGTTGGACTGGGCGTTGAAGCAAGCCGAGCGAGCACCCTCGTGGACGCGGTGCTGCCAGCTCCTGCGCCGTGACGACGCCCATCGTCGAGATCCACGCATCGCCCGTGAGAGCGGGCTGAGAGGCCGTGATTCCGTGACGAATGAAGGAAACGCCAGGAAGCGCCTGTGACCGCTCCTGGATGCTTCACTTTGATGCCGTCGCGAGATCAATTGCCTTGCTCTACGGGCTGTCCGCCTCGAAGACTGATGCGCCCCTTCACCACGAGATCCTCAATGAGCCAAGACAAGCACCACATCGACACTCTCGCTGTCCACGCCGGTCAAGTTGCCGACCCCACCACCGGGTCGCGAGCCGTGCCCATCTACCAGACCACCAGCTACGTCTTCAAGGATACGGCGCACGCCGCGGACCTGTTCGCCCTGCGCGCCTTCGGCAACATCTACACGCGCTTGATGAACCCCACCACGGACGTGCTGGAGAAGCGCCTCGCGGCGCTACACGGCGCCACCGGTGCGGTCGCCACAGCGTCGGGCCAGGCGGCCATCTTCTACGCTGTCGCCGCCATCACGCAGGCGGGCCAGAACATCGTGGCCAGCTCGAACCTGTACGGCGGAACGGTGAACCTCTTCCGTCACGCGTTCCGGCGCTTTGGTATCGAGGTGCGCTTCGTGGACAGCAGCAAGCCCGAGGCCGTGAAGGCTGCCATCGACGCGAACACGCGCCTGGTGTTCACCGAGTCGGTGGGCAACCCGCGCGGCAACGTCGACGACTTCGAGGCGCTCGGCGCCGTGGCCCACGCTGCTGGCATCCCGCTGGTGGTGGACAACACCTTCACGCCGCCTCCGCTCTTCAACCCCTTCGCGCATGGCGCGGACATCGCTGTCTACTCGCTCACCAAGATGATCGGTGGGCATGGCACGTCCATCGGTGGCGCCGTCGTCGAGAAGGGCGACTTCGACTGGAAGACCAGCGGCAAGTTCCCGGAGATCACCGAGCCCGACGTGACCTACCACGGCGTGAACTTCTGGGACGCGTTCGGCCACCACCCGAACGCGGTCGCACCGGGCCTGGCCTACGTGCTGAAGATTCGCACCGGGCTGCTGCGTGACATCGGCGCGGCCCTCTCCCCGTTCAACTCGCAGCAGATCATCCTGGGCGTCGAGACGCTCCCGCTGCGTGCGCGCAAGCACGCCGAGAACGCCGCAGCGGTGGCCAAGTACCTGAGCGCACATCCGCTCGTGACCAGCGTGCAGTACGCCGGGCTGCCGGGGCATCCGGACCACGCCAACAGCGTGAAGTACCTGCCGCTGGGCCCCGGCGCGGTGTTCGGCTTCGGGATCAAGGGTGGGCTAGAGGCAGGCAAGCGCTTCATCGAAGCCACCAAGCTCGCGTCGCATCTCGCCAACGTGCTCGACGCCAAGACGCTGGTGATCCACCCCGCGTCCACCACGCACCAGCAGCTCACCGAGGAGCAGCAGCGCGCAGCCGGCGTGGCGCCCGACTTCGTGCGCCTGTCCATCGGCATCGAGCACATCGACGACATCATCGCGGACATCGCGCAGGCCCTCGAAGCGAGCCAGGGCTGACCGAGGGAGCGCCGCGCGATGCCCATCATCATCCCGAACGACTTGCCCGCCATGAGGACCCTCGACTCCGAGGGCATCTTCGCCATTCCGCAGAGCGAGGCGACGCGCCAGGACATCCGTGCCCTGCAGGTGGCCTTGCTCAACCTCATGCCCACCAAGGTCGAGACGGAGACCCAGATCGCGCGGCTGCTCGCCAACTCCCCGCTGCAGGTGGAGCTCACGCTGCTCCAGACGGCCACCCACAAGCCCTCGAATACGCCAGAGGGACACCTGAACCAGTTCTACAAGACCTTCGATCAGGTCCAGGGGAAGCGCTTCGACGGGCTCATCATCACGGGCGCGCCGGTCGAGACGCTGCCCTTCACCGCGGTGGACTACTGGCCCGAGCTGGTCTCCATCCTCGAGTGGAGCCGCACCAACGTACACGCGTCGCTGTTCATCTGCTGGGGCGCGCAGGCCGCGCTGCATCACTTCCATGGCGTACCCAAGCACGAGCTGGTCGCCAAGCACTCGGGCGTCTTCAAGCACAAGCTGCTGCGACCGTATGCGCCCGTGGTGCGCGGCATCGACGACGAATTCTTCGTGCCGGT
Source organism: uncultured Sandaracinaceae bacterium (assembly GCA_964510015.1). Classification (GTDB taxonomy): domain Bacteria; phylum Myxococcota_A; class Polyangia; order Polyangiales; family Houyiibacteriaceae; genus JADJJE01. Next base: position 17,949 of record CAZEAA010000024.1, on the reverse strand, counting down.
CAGTCGCTACACAGAGGTGCGCAAAGAAGACGTCGCCAAGATTGGCGTGCTCGAGGTGCTCTCCGAGTCACCCGGCAGCGGGCTCTACCTGGTGCATGACCGTGAGCGGCGGCGGCTCTACTCGTTCAACCACGCGGAGTACGACCCGGACACGCTGAAGCGGGAGTACGAGCGCGACCTCAAAGCGGGCAAGAACCCGTCCATCCCGTGCAACTACTACCCCGACGACGACCCCACGCAGCCGCCGGTGGTGCGCTGGCGCTCGCATGCGTGGCTGCTCTTCGCGAACTGGCTCAACTACGAGGTCTACCAGGGGTTCTCGCGACCGTGCTGATGCTGCACATGGAACATCGATGAGCACACAGGGGGGCGCCGCTTGGGGAAGCGTCTGCGTCGTGATCGGCGCGGCCCTCTGGCTGCTCGCGTGGAGTGGATCATCCATGGCTGCTCGCGCCACTGCCGACGAGCCCGCCACGCGCGAGAGCGTGTTGCTGCTGGGGTCATCGTCCGTTGGCGGTGCGCTCGGCCACACGCTTGCGCGGGAGCTCACGACGCTCGGCATGGACGTGGAGCTTCGTCGCAGGTCCTCCACGGGGCTGGCGCGCCCCGACTTCTACGACTGGCCGCGCAGTGTTCGGCGTGGGCCATCGCTCGCGGGGCACAAGGGCGTGATGGTGCTCATGGGCGGCAACGACACGCAGCCCATGCGGCTCATGCAGGGCCAGCGGCGTACGGGCACGGTGCGCTGGGAGCACGACACCGCGTGGAACGCAGCCTATGCCGGCGCGGTGCAGGCGTTCGGCCGAGAGCTGTGCGAGCGCGGCGCGCAGCGCGTGGTGTGGTTGCTGCCTCCCAATCCAGGACGCGGCAGCTGGGCCGAGAAGCTCGCGCGCGTGAGGACCGTGCAGCGCGAGGCTGCCAGTACCATTCGCTGCGCTGGGGACGTCGCGGCCGTGGTCATCGACGGGGACGATCCAGCAGCCCCGTTCGGCGCGAGCGAGAGCCGCGATGGCATCCACCTCAACCGCGCCGGTGCGCAGCGCTACTGGGTGCGCGTGGGCGCAGCGATCACGCGCGCGCTCGGGGTCCAGCTGCCGCCTTCGCCGGGAGGCGCGAGTGAGACGCCCTAGGTTCGCCACCGCCATCCTCGGGGTGCTGTTCGCCATGCTCGTGGTGAGCGCGAGCGGCTCGAGCGGCCAGGCTGGAAACACAACACGCCGCGGGGCGCCGACGGCCCAGGAAGAGTGGCCGCGCCTCCGCACCGTGGTGCCGGGTGGGTCCTACGACGCCTTCGGTGTCGACGGCCACGTGCACTCTCGCATCTCCCGCGACGCTCGCCATCCTCCCGCCGAGGTGGCCGAGCTGGCCGAGCACGTGGGCCTCGACGCGCTCGTGCTGACGGACCACGGAGGTACGCATGGCGCCGAGGTCGCGCAACGACCGGGCTTGCTCGTGATGGCAGGTGTCGAGATTGGAGGCGAGTTCGGGCACGCGGTGGTCTGGGGCGCCCGCACGCACGCACGCGAGTACCGCAAGGCATCCGACGTGGATCTGGCAGCCGCGGCAGCCCTCGCGCACGCGGACGGGGGCGTCATCGCCCTGGCTCATCCGGGGTGGTGGATCAGCCGCCATCCGCACGACCCGCGGATGTGGATGGATCGCGACGCCCTGCGACACGGTGGCATCGCAGAAGGCCTCGACGCGCTCGAGCTGTGGAACGGCGTCTATCCGCGCTACACGGAGGCGCTGCTGCGTGACTGGGTGGCCTTGTGGGAAGCCGGAAACGAGATCCCCATCGTGGGGAACAGCGACTTCCACACACGCGCGCGCCATCACCTCGGCACCCCGCGCACGTTCGTGCTCTGCCCCGCACTCGATGGCGCGCCAGCGCTGAGCAGCGCGTGCGTGCTCGACGCCGCGCGCCGCGGGCGGTCGTATCTGTCCCAGGGACCCGCCATCGCGTGGTCCGCGAACGGACGCGTCGCGGGAGAGCGCATCGTCCGTGAGCGAGGAGCAGCCATCGAGGTGGCCATCGACGTGCAGCTGCGCGACACACAGGGGCAGCCTGCGCTGGAGGTGCTGGTGGGCAACGACGTGGTCGAGACGCGGCCACTGACCGAGCTGCGCAGCCAGCACCGGCTCCGCGTGACCATGCCGGACCACGACACGCCGCTCTGGCTGCGCGTGGCCTACGGCGCCTTCGACTACAGCACGCCGCCCTTCGCGCTGGTGACCAACCCCATCACGCTGGACGTGCCTCCCGCGCGCACCGACACCCGCGAAGGCGCGAGCGGGCATCTGGCGCGGCGCCGCTACACCCTCGCCGCCCAGCCGCGCGAGCATTGGACCGCCGACCGGTGGGTGCGTGACCGGCTGCAAGCGCTGGTGCTGCTGGACCGGAACAGCCGCATCCAGACGCGCGGGCAGCTTCGACGGCGCCCGTTCTGACGCGTGGTCAACCCCGACGGCACGCCCGGTCGACCCAGTTCAGCAGCGTGGGGATGCGACTCGAGCCGTGCATCCAGGCGATGGCGCGACGCGCGTCCACCGGGTCGAGGCCCACGGCCGTGACGTACAGCGGCTTCTGGCTCTCGCCTCGCAGCAGCGGCAGCGCCACGTCGTTGCCGGCGAACTCGTTCTTGGCGACGCCGATTACGGGGACTCGACGCCCCGTCGCCTCGTACAGATAGTGCCCCATTCCGGGGCGCTCACGTCCGAGCCACACGTAGCCGTCGATCACCAGCGCATCGAGCACGTCCACGGTGAAGGGCAGCTTGTCGAGCACGGCCAGGAGCGCCGGGAGCTCGCGCTCGTAGAAGGCACCGGGGACGTAGCCAGCCGCGTCGCCGGTGAGCCGCGCCAGCAGCTCGGCGGTGGGCTGCTTGCTGTCCCACTGCGCGAAGAGCACGCACGACGCGCAGGTGCGCACGGGGCTGTAGTCGACGTCGAGGCAGGCGAGCACGGTCCGCGCATCCTACGGGATGGGGTGAGAACGTGACCATCGCGAACCATCGAGCGATGTCAGCCCGGCGCCTCGGGCTGGCGCACCACCGCACGCAGCGCAGCCCAGCCCAGCACGCCGATGCCGAGCAGCTCGAGCCACGCGTGGAGCGGCTCGCTGTGTGCCAACCACACGGGACCAACGCGCTGGAACACCGCCGCACGCAGCAGCACGAACCCCAGCAGCACGGCGAGCCCCAAGAGCCCGAGCCGCACGCGGGGCCACACGGGCCGCAGGGCGACGCCAAGCACACACAAGGCCGCGATGCTGGCCCCCCCGCACACCGCTACGAACAAGCGCTGGTAGCGCCGACGCTGCGCGTACCAGCCCTCCGCACGAGCGAGATCACGCAGCCGCTCGATCACGAACGTCTGGACGTCGAGCTGCTTGTTCACGCCGAGCGCCAGCAGCAGGAGCGCGAGCAAGAGCCAGAAGCCCGCGAGCCTGCGCGAGCCGAGTTCCGCGTCACCGGGAGCACGCGCCGCGCGCACGCACAGGCACGCGGCGGCGACGTAGGCCGCTGCCGTGAACCAGCCGAGCCAGGTGGGGTCGCCCACCGCGAGCTGCCAGTCCCCGCTGCCGCCAGGAGTCATGGGCGGATTCTCGCCAGTTTCGGAGCTCGCGCAACGCAACCGCCGAAGCGGTGCTCACTCCCACAAGACGTAGGTCGGCTCGTCCGAGTCGCGCGTGGTTCCGTCGCCCAGCTGACCGTTGCTGTTGGAGCCGAAGCAGCGCACCGCGCCGGAGCCGAGCAGCGCGCACGTGTGCAGGTCGCCGAGCGCCACCTCGCGCACCCCCGACAGCCCCTCGACGAGCGTGGGCACGTGACGCTCCGTGGTGGTCCCGTCGCCGAGCTGCCCTTCTTCGTTGCGACCCCAGCAGTAGAGCTCGCCGCCCTCGGTCACGGCACAGGTGTGCTTACGCCCCGTGGCGATCTGCGCGACGTCCCCGAACCCCACGATGGTCTTCGGCGTGGTGCTGAAGTTGGTGGTGCCGTCGCCGAGCTGCCCGTTGCGGTTGTCCCCCCAGCACGAGACGCCACCGTCCGCGAGGATGGCGCACGTGAACTGCTGTCCCGCCGCGAGCTGCCGGGTGTCCTCGATGCCCATCGCGGTGACCGGGCTGGGCTCGGGCTCGTTGCCGAGGTCGTCGTTGCCCAGCTCGCCCCAGCCGTTGGAGCCGAAGCACGAGACGCTGCCGCTCGCGAGCGCCACGCACACGTGGAAGTAACCAAGGGCCAAGTGCTCGGCGGCACCCACGTTCACCTCCACCGGGAGCGCGTGGTCTTCCATGTCCACCACCCCGATGCCGAGCTGCCCGCGCGACGCGTCGCCCCAGCAAGAGAGCGTGCCCCCGTCGTGGATGGCGCAGCTGCTGTAGTGACCCTGCGTGAAGGCGCCGAAGCGCTCCACGTCGTCGAGCATCACGGGGGTGGGCGACACCATGATGTCGCTGCCGCCGTTCCCGAGCGCGCCGCCGGGGTTCGCGCCCCAGCAGCTGGCCGCGCCGCTCTCCATGCGGGCGCACGAGAACTCGTAGCCCATGGCGATGTCGCTCACGCCCGTGAGACCGGGGACGGCCGTGGCGATGGAGAGGTCTCCCGAGCGGCCTTGGCCGAGCTGGCTCGCGTTGCCCGCGCCCCAGCAGCGCACGGTGCGGTCGGGCATCACCACGCACGTGTGGCGGCCTCCGGCGGCGATGTGCAGCGGGACGCCCGACGGTGAGACGGTGCCGCCGTCGGAGCCGGGACCGGTCTCGTCTCCGCCCCCGCACCCGAAGGCCGCGAGCACCACTGAGGAGAGGAAGAGCGCGCGAATGGAACGAGTCATGGCGCGGATTCTCACCACTCGCGAGGCTTGCGCCAAGCACCCAACCCCCCTTTGGCGCTAATGCTACGGGCGCATGTGTCCGCATCAGAATACTCCAACGCGGTGGTCGCGTCGGCCACGCCACGAGGTGCGTACACGGCCCCGTGCCCCGCTCCCGCTTGACGTCCGCGGGCGCCACGGGGAGAGTCCCGATTCCTGAATGGCGATCGCCAGCGGCCAGCTACTTGATGAGCGCTACCGCATCGTGGGGTCGATCGCTCGTGGGGGCATGGGCACGGTCTACGAAGCCGAAGACCTGCGGCTAGGGCGCCGCGTCGCGGTCAAGGTGCTCCTCGATGACCTCGCCAACGACACGAGCTGTCGGGAGCGTTTCCGTCGAGAAGCCGAAGCGGCGGCGCGCACGACGCACGCGAACCTCGTCGCGCTCTATGACCTCGCGCTGGACGCAACGCCCGCCTACCTGGTGATGGAGCTCCTCGATGGGGTGACCCTGGAGGCCACCTTGGCTCGCGAAGGGCGGCTGCCGTGGCGCGTCGCGACGCGCATCGGGGCCGAGATCAGCGCCGCCCTCTCGTGCCTCCACGGGGCGGGGATCGTGCACCGCGACCTCAAGCCCTCCAACGTGCTCGTGGAGACGAGCGGTCGAACGAAGCTGATCGATCTCGGTGTGGCGCAGCTGCGCACGGGCAGGAGCTACGAGCGCCTCACGCACAGCGGGGCCATCGTCGGCACTCCCGGGTACATGGCACCCGAGCAGCTAGGCGGCGGCGCCATCACCGAGCGCACCGACCTCTGGGCGCTTGGTGTACTGCTGTACTACGTGTTGTCGGGGCAACGCCCGTTCGCAGCGGCCGACCTCTCGCGCCTGCTCTTCCTGATCGCCCACGAGGCGCCGACGCCGCTTTGCGCGGTGGCCCCGGAGACCCCCGAGCCGCTCGAGGCGCTCGTGATGAGCCTGCTGGCGAAGGACCCGGCGCTGCGTCCGGTCAGCGCGGCCGTGGTGCAGAGGACGCTCTCCCGCTTGCTCGATGCGCGCACTCCCGAGGTCGTCACGCAGGACGCGGCGTCGCCGGCGCGCTGGGATCTCTCGGTGGGAGCGGCCGAGTTCCACGCCACCCCCGCCCCGGCCGCCACGCCGCCGATGCACCGTCCATCCTCGACGTTGCCGTCGTCCCCGTCATCCTCGCCGTCCTCGCCGTCCTCGCCGTCTTGGACGCGCAGCCCGCGCTTCCCGGTGGCGGCGATGGTCCTCGTGGGGGTGCTGGCGCTCGCGGCGCTGGGTGTCGCGGGCGTCGCCCTGGTGCTCGTGGCCGAACGCGCGGCGGCCCCTCTCTCGCCCGCGCCCACGACCCCCGCGCCCGCGCCCGCACCCGCAGGCATACCGATGCCGAGCCGTCTCGACATCATCCACAGCGGCGCGGACGCGTTCGAGACGAATCGGCAGCTGGCGCCGACGCTCGACCCGCTCCTGCGCGCCTGCATCGACCTCCGCACACGGCCGCTCGGGCAGGGGATCACCTACGCCATCTACATCAACGCGGACGGAACCCCGAGCCGCCTCCAGCGCATGTACGGCGTCGCGTCATCCGAGGAGTCCGCGTGCATCGAGCGGGTGCTCCTCGCCTCCCGGTGGCCACCGCGCCTCTCCACGTGGGACCCGGCGCTGGTCATCCTGACGCCGGTGTACTGACACCGGGTCCCTTCAGCTGCGGTTCTCGAACACGTCCTCGGGGCGGCGAACGAGCTGAACGAAGCCAGCCCCCGTCGAGCGGACCAAGTCCGGACGCACGCCAGACTCCTTGAGCTTCGCGCGGAGCCGCGCGAGGGCAGCGTCCCAGCGACGGCGAACCTCCGCCGGGTCGCCGCCCGTGTCGCTCCACACCTCTTTCGCGAGCACCTGCCACTCGACCGGCCCCTCGAAGCCGATCAGCTCGCTGAGGATGCGGGCTCCGAGCCCTGCGATGACCACGATCTCCGCTTGCCCTTGGCGGTGGATCTCGACGCTGTCGTACCAGGCGACCATGCGCAGGGGTTCGTCCATCAGTCCGCCCGAGGTCGTCACGGTGCCGGTCAGCGCGACCGTCACGAAACGCACGTCGAGCCCGGCCACCCGCACGCGCGTTCCGTCCGTGACCGTCCTCGCCGCAGAGGGCACCAGCTCGCCTGCGCAGGCGCGCCAGCCGTCGCCGTTCCACCAGATGTGAAGCGCAGCCGCAGGCTCGAAGCGCGGCACGAGCTGGGGAGGCTTGCCCGCCATGAGGCTCGCGGTCCCGGGCAAGACTCGCCGGCCCAGCGTCGCCGCCTCGATGGCGAGCACGGTGCGCGGGCCATGGACCTCCTGCACGCGGACCAACAGACCGGGCGCCAGCTCCACGTCCATCCCGGGTTCCAAGGCGACCTCGGCCATGGGCTTGCCCCGCACCGCGAAGAGCCGTCGCAAGGAGAGCAGCATGACCTCGCCACGCCGCACGCTGACGAGCGCGTGCGCCTCGGAGATCCGGGGATCATCGACGCTGAAGGCCGCCGTGGGGAGACGCCCGATCAGGCCGCCGGGATCCACGTCGACGAGCCTCCCGTCGGGGGCTTGGAAGCGAACGAACGCGCGCATGGCGCACTGTAAGGCGATTCCCGAGCGGTGCGCGAGGCCGAGCGAGCCGAGTCCGTCGCACGTGGGATCCGCGTGTGACGTGCCCCCAGGGACCGCGACGTAGATTCGCGCATGACCAAAACATGCGCGTGTTCGACCGCCTTCTTCGTGGGGCTGACCTTCTTGGCGGGCTGCGGAGGTGCCTCCCTGGGCCCGGACGCCCACGTGGACGCGGGGCTCGCCGACGGGAGCACGGCGGACCATGGGACCCTCGATGGCGCGACGGATCCGGACGCGGGTCCGGCCGTCGACGGTGCACCCTGCAGCGGACCGGAGGCGTGCGCGAGTGGCTACTGCGTGGACGGGGTGTGCTGCGAGACGGCATGCGAGGGTCTCTGTCGGTCGTGTCGTGGCGCAGAGACCGGCGCAGACGACGGCGTCTGCCAACCCGTCGCGGCGCTGACCGACCCGGCCGGCGAGTGCGCGCTCGACGAAGCTTCGTGCGCACCCGGGACGTGCGACGGAGCGGGCGCTTGTGCCCTCGGCGCCGAGGGCTCGGTGTGTCGTCCAGAGCAAGGGTCGTGCGACGTCGCCGAGATCTGCGCGGGGGGCGTCTGTCCCCCCGACGCGGTGGAGCCGGAAGGCCTCGAGTGCCGTGCCGCCGACGGCCCGTGCGACGTCGCGGAGCAGTGCGACGGGGACAGCGCGGCGTGCCCGCTGGATGCGTTCTCCGACGCGACCGTGCGTTGCCGCGAATCGGCAGGGGGCTGTGACCTCGAGGAGTTCTGCGACGGCGACAGCGCCGCGTGCCCGGTGGATGCGCTCGCGCCGCTCGGCTCGACGTGTCGCCCTGCGGCAGGCGCTTGCGACGTTCCCGAGTCGTGCAGCGGTGGCGCGCCGGACTGCCCCGTAGACACGTTCGAACCCGAAGGGACGCTGTGTCGCCCGGCGGCCGGCGCGTGCGACGTGGCGGAGACCTGCAGCGGTTCGGCCCCCGCGTGCTCGGCCGACATCACCAACCCGATGACCTGCTCCATGGCGCCCAACAGCACCGCGAGCTGCGTCGCCGGAGAGTGCACGTACGAGTGCACCTCGGGTCTGTGGGGTGACTGCGACGCGGCGCCCGGCTGCGAGACGCTCATCAACACGCACTCCAACTGCGGTCGTTGCGGCCGGAACTGCGGTCCCTTCGTTTGCCGGTTCTACGGCACGGGGTGGCTGTGCGCGCCGTAGCCGTCTCCGACCGACGCGCGCGATCGAAGACCCCCTTCCCACACGAGGACACGATGCACCGATACCCTTCCCAAGCGACCTTCCTCCGGCTCCTGTTGCTACAGGCATGCCTCTGTGCCGGCCTGATGGGCTGCACGTCCGACGACCCCCCGGTGATGGACCTCGACGCGGACGGCGACGGCGTGCTGGACGACGTCGACAACTGCCCCGAGCTGACGAACGCCGGCCAAGAGGACCTCGACACCGATGATGCGGGCGACGCGTGCGATGACGACATCGACGGGGACGGCTATCCCAATGACGACGACCCCGACCCGACGGTAGTGACCGCGCCCCTGAGCGTGACCATCGAGCGTGCGCCGGTGGCGCGCATGCCGTTCGCAGGCGACCACGCGGAGGTCGCGTTCTCCTGCTCCCCGGCGCCGTGCGCGACCACCTGCAGCGTCGATGGCGCGGCGCCCTCGGCCTGTACCTCGCCGTGGATGTTGGACGGCCTCGCCGCGGGCGAGCACGAGGTGGTGGTCGAGGCCGCGATCGGACCGGTGACGGCAGAGGCCAGCGCCTCGTTCGAGAGCAAGAGCTTCGTGTACTCCGCGGGTGCCCGCGCGAACTGTCTGGTGGATGCGTCATCCCGCCTCCTCTGCTGGGGCGACAACACCAGCGGCGCCGTGGGGGTGGGTGGCAACGTCGACGTGAGCCTGCCTACCCCCGTGGACCCCTCCCGCGCATGGAGCATGGCGAGCGCCGGCACCGTGGAGTCGTGTGGTGTCAGCGAAGGGGGGCTCTTCTGCTGGAGCAGCAGCACGGCCGGCTTGCCCGCTCGCGTGGGCGTCGACTCCGACTGGGGCGCCGTCGAGTCGTTCGGGTTTCACGCCTGCGCCATCAAGACCACCGGCGCGCTCTACTGCTGGGGCTGGGGCACCGAGGGGCAGCTCGGCGACGGCAACGACATGGACTCGACCGTGCCGGTGCGGGTGGGAACGGACCTCGACTGGGCCGACGTGAGCGTGGGCTCGCGCCACACGTGCGCGCTCAAGCGTGACGGACGACTCTTCTGCTTCGGCGACGGGAGCGAGGGCGCCACCGGCCAAGGCGACACCGATGACGCGCTGACACCCACGCAGGTGGCCGGGCCAAGCGACTACGTGGACGTGGACGCGGGGGCGCTGCACACGTGCGCCCTGCGCGCGAGCGGGGTCGTGGTCTGCATGGGGAGCAACCAAGACGGGCAGCTCGGTGACGACACCGTGGCCTCAGGCAGCACGTTGCCGGTCGCGAGCGGCCCGGACGCCGACTGGGCGATGGTGTCGGCGGGCCTGATCCACACGTGCGCGGTCAAGCGCAGCGGTGAGCTCTACTGCTGGGGCGAGGGCAGCTCGGGACGGCGTGGCATGGCCAGCGGTGACGCGTTCGTCCCCACCCGCGTGGGCTCGCTGAGCGACTACGAAGCCGTGTGGGCAGGCGGTGAGCACACGTGTGTCTCACAACAGGGGGTCGTGTCGTGCTTCGGTGGCCGCTCGAACGGCCAGCTGGGCGACGGGACCCGCGCGGACCAACCGAACCCGATGGGAGTGGACGCCGAGACCTGGGACCGGGTGTCGGCGGAGGGCAACTCGTCCTGCGCGCTGCGCGGCGGCGCGCTCCACTGCTGGGGGGCCAACGTGCCCGATGGGGACCCCGAGTTCTTCGCGCGGCAGTACGCGACGCCGACTCGAGTGGGCAGCCTGAGCGGCTGGACCGACGTGAGCGTCGCCCCGTACGCGGGCTGTGGCATCGAGAGCGGCCGGGTGTTCTGCTGGGGTGAGAACTCGAACGGAGGTGTTGGCGACGGCACCACCACGAACCGCACCGCGCCGACGCAGGTGGGGTCAGCGACGAACTGGGTGCAGGTCGCGACGGGTGGGCAGCACACCTGCATGCGCAACGCGGCCGGCGACGCCTACTGCGTCGGGTACAACGGGTACGGGCAAGTAGGGTCTGGCGACTTCGTGACGCCCCAGCTGTCCCTGACCCTCGTGTCGGACACCCTTCGCTGGACTCACCTCTCATCGGGCGGCAGCCACACGTGCGGCATCACGGACGATCAGCGGCTGTTCTGCTGGGGCCAGGGCGTGTTGGGCCAGCTGGGCTGGGGCGGCACGGGACACCGCACCGCGCCCACCGAGGTCAGTCTCGCGGCGTCTTTCGTGGATGTGAGCTGCGGCTTCAACCACACCTGCGCCGTGACCACCGCCGGTGAGCTCTACTGCTTCGGCTCCAACGGACGTGGGCAACTGGGTGATGGAACCACGACCGAGCGGGCCACTCCGACTCGCGTGGGGAGCGACGCCGACTGGGTGAGCGTGTCGGCCGGCACGGGCGAGAGCACCTGCCCCATCAAGGCCGACGGACGCACGTACTGCTTCGGGCGCAACGACTCGGGCCAGCTCGGGGTGGGGACGTTCACCGACGCGCTCAGCCCCACGCAGCTCCCCTCGTTCATCGGACCCCAGGTCCCCGTGTCGCTGGACGTGGGCGGCGCTCACGTGTGCGCGGTCGCGACGGACGGCGCGCTGAGCTGCTGGGGGGACAACATCCTCGGACAGCTCGGGTACGTCACCGGGTACCGCTCGGAGGCCGCGCCGATTCTGCTGCCGTAGCCGGCACGGCGCCGTGCAGGCAGAGGTCGTTGAACGCCCAGAACAGCACGAAGCCGAAGGCGCTGACGATGTGCCAGAGCGCGTGGTGACTCACCACGCGCAGGTCCACCTTGGTGCCGTCGGCCGACGCGAGCACGACCCCCACCAAGAACGTGAAGAAGATGGCGCGCAGCGCGCGCTCGCTCAGGCGGCGGCCAACGCGGCCTGTGCCGTTTGGATCCGGGCGTCCGCGCGGAGAGCCTCCACGTACGCCTGCGCGGCCGTCGGAAGCGTGACCTTCAGGAAGCCACTCCAGCCGAGCACGATGAACGCGTAGAGATCCGCGGCGCTCAGCGACGTGCCGTTGAGGAACGGCTTCTTCCCGCCGTCGAGCATGGTGACGAACTTGTCCACACGCCGGAGCGCATTGGCAACGGCCGCCTCGCGGGCCTCGGTGCTCAGCTTCGGGTTGAACAGCGCGCCGAACGCCGGGTGCAGCTCACTCGCCACGAAGCCGAGGTCGTTGAGGTACGCGTACCGCTCCGCGGTGCCTTCCTTCGGAGCGAGACCCGCGTTGCCTCGGTCGGCGAGGAACGTCAGCGTGGCCACGTTCTCGTTGAGCAGCGACCCATCGGGGAACACGATGGCCGGCACGTTGCCCTTTGGATTGATGGCGTAGAAGTCCTTCCCGGACTTGGTCTGGTGCTTCCCGAGGTCCACGGTCTCCGAGTCGAACTCGAGGCCGCCGATGCTCGCCGCGAGGAAGTTGGCCGCGCCGCAGCTGGTGGGGGTGTAGTAGAGCTTGAAGGTGCTGGTGGTCATCCGCACAGGCTAGGCCGGGATGCGGCTGGGGCAAGGCGTCGACCCATGCGTCGCCCTCTCCGGAATCGGGTGAACCGTCACGCGGGCTCGGCGTCGACCTGTCTGTCGGCATGCGCCTGCGCGAAGGCGTCGAGGCTCGCGCACGCGCGCTCGACGCGCGTGAGGGTCTCGAAGCGCTCGACATCGATGCCGATGCGCCGCGCGGCGTTGAGCTGGGGCACCAGACACACATCCGCGAAGCTCACCTCGTCACCCACCGAGTACGTACCCGCCGTCTCTCGCGTGAGCGTCTCGAGCGCTTCGAGCCCAGGCACCACCCAGCGCTCGAGCCACGCGTGCCCGTCCTGGGAGAGATCGTTCGCGACGTGCCGCTGCACCTTCGTGTTCTGGAGGGGCTGAATCCCGGACACCACCAGCATCGCGAGCTGTCGAGCCCGCGCGCGCAGGAACGGGTCCTTCGGCAGCAGGCTGGGTGAGGGGAACGCCTCCTCGAGGTGCTCGAGGATCGCCATCGACTCGGCGAGCTGTCGCACGGTTCCATTCAGCTCGAGCTCGAGCACCGGCACGTGCCGCATCGGGTTGCGCGCCGCGAACTCGGGCCGATGCTGCTCGCCGCCGTCCTTCGTGAGATGCACGGGAACGTACTCGTACGCCACGCCCTTGTGGGCGAGCGCGATGCGCACGCGCCAGGTCGCCGTGCTCCGCCAGAATCCGTAGAGTCGCATGCGCGCAGGGTGCCTTCGCGCCAGTACTCGAGCGAGCAGATTCCGCTGGATTGGCTTGGCGCGCGGCGCGGCGCGCGAGGACCTACCGTCGAACCCGTTTCCACACCTGGAACCACGCCACGGAGACCGCCCCGATGGCGAACGCGCCGAGGGCGTGCAGCGGCGCCACCGGACTGAAGTGGAGCACGTCTCGGGCGGGCGCGAAGACGAGCGAAACCACGAGCGCGGCCGTGGCCAGGCCCGCCACCAGGAACGCCACACGGTTGGTGGAGCGGCCCTTGCGGGCGGCCCCCTTCGACCGCGAGAGGTTGACGGCGATCAGCGCGACGTTTCCGCCGAGCAGCGCGGTGAACGCGAGCGCACGGGTGGCGCCCTCGGCCAGGCCCTGCTGGCGCGCCACGAAGAGCACGGCCAGGCAGCCCAGCAGCACCGAGACGCCCTGCGCGAGCCCGAGCAGGAACAGCCCGCGGTCCGCCAAGCGTGAGCTCGCGGCGCGGGGCGGGCGCGACATGAGGTCCGCCTCGTCGCCCTCGGCCTCGAAGGCCACCGAGCACGCTGGGTCGATGATCAGCTCGAGGAACACGATGTGCAACGGCAGCAACGCGAGGGGCCAGCCGAGCAGCGCGGGGATGAGCGACAGCCCCGCCACGGGCACGTGAACCGCCACGATGTAGGTCACCGCCTTGCGGAGGTTGTCGAAGATGCGCCGTCCGAGACGCACCCCCGCCACGATGGAGGCGAAGTCGTCGTCCGTGATCACCAGATCGGCCGCCTCGCGCGCGACGTCCGTGCCGCGGCCGCCCATCGCGATGCCGATGTGGGCGGCCTCGAGCGCGGGCGCGTCGTTGACGCCGTCGCCTGTCATGGCCACCACGCCGCCGTCGCGCGCCAGCGCCCGCACGATGCGGAGCTTCTGCTCCGGCACGGCGCGCGCCACCACGTCGGCGCTGCGCAGGCGGCTGGCCAGCGCGTCGTCGTCCAGCAGCTCGATCTCGGCGCCGGTGAGCACGTCGTCCGGGCACGCGAGCCCGGCTTTGCGACCGATGGCGCTGGCGGTGGCCGGGTAGTCCCCCGTGATCATCACCACGCGGATGCCCGCGGCGCGGCAGTCGGCGATCGCGGCCGGCACGGAGGCGCGAACGGGATCCTCGAGCCCGACGAGGCCCACGAACGTGAAGGCATAGTCGTGCTGCTCGCTCGGCAGCGCGCCATCGTCGAAGCGCACGCTCGCCACGCCCAGCACGCGCAGCCCATCGCTGCCGAGAGCGGTCACCGCGGCGCGCACGGCCTCGGCCTGCGCCTCGGTGAGGTGACACAGGTCCACGATGGCCTCGGGCGCGCCCTTTGCCGACACGATCAGGCTGCTCTCGTCGGGAGAGCGCCAGACGTGCGCCATGCTCAGCAGCTGGGGGGACAAGGGGTACTCCCGCACCAGCGACCACGACGCGTGCAGGTGATCGGTGCCGCGCAGCGCCGTTTGCCCCAGCTGGTGGAAGGCCACCTCCATGGGGTCGAACGGGTCACGCTGGCTCGCCAGGATGCCGTGCTCCACCACCTCGTGGACGAACTCGGGCAGCGGCGCGTCGCCCACGCGGTGCACCTCGCCCCCCGCATAGAGCGCGGCGATGCGCATGCGGTTCTCGGTGAGGGTGCCGGTCTTGTCCGTGCAGAGCACGCTGGTGGCGCCCAGCGTCTCGAGCGCAGCCAGGTTCCGGGTGAGCACGCGGTGCTTCGAGAGCCGCAGGGCGCCGAGCGCGAAGAACACCGCCAGCACGATGGGCAGCTCCTCCGGCAGCAAGCCCATGGCCAGCGCGATGCCCACCAGCAACCCTTCCACCACGCTGCCCGACTGCACCGCGTACAGCGCCGCGAGCCCAATGCTGAGCACCGCGGCCGCGAGCGCCATGATGCGCACGAGGCCCGCGACCTCCCGCTGCAGGGGCGAGCGCTCGGCGCTGACACCCCTCAGCGCCGACCCGATCCGGCCGAGCTCCGAGCGGGGGCCCGTGGCGAACACCTCGGCCACGCCGCGTCCCTTCACCACCAGCGTGCCCGAGTACAGAAAGGGCAGGTCGTCGCCGCCCGGGCGCGCCTCCGTGTCGGTGGGGAGCGCCACCCGCTTGCGCACGGGCACCGACTCGCCGGTCAGCAGCGACTCGTCCACGCTCACGCCCGAGGCCTCGATCAAGCGCGCGTCGGCCGGGACGCGGTCCCCCTCCGCGACGAGGATGCGGTCCCCGCGCACCACGTCCTGGCCCGCCACGCGCTGCGGCTTTCCGTCACGCACCACCAGCGCCCGCGGGCTGGCCAGGTCGCGCAGGGCGTCGAGCGCGCGCGCCGTCTTGCGCTCCTGAACCAGCTCGATGCTGATCACGAAGCACACGGAGAGGGAGAGCATGATCGCCTCGAAGCGGTCTCCCAGCACCAGGTAGATGCCGGCCGCCGCGAGCAGCAGCAGCAGCATGGGCTCGCGCAGCAGGTGCCACACCGTGCCCCAGAAGGTGGAGGCGCCGTCGCTGGGCAGCGCGTTGGGGCCTTCGCTGGCGAGGCGCGCCGCGGCCTCGGAGTGCGTCAGCCCAGTGGCAAGTGTGGACGGGGGGCTGTGCTCGGGCAGCCAGTCTCGGGGTTCGGGGCGGGAGGTCACCCCAGGAACGTACGCCCCTCTTCGGGGATCGCGCCAAGGGGCTTCGCGAGACCGCCACGAAGCCGTGGGCGCCCTATGGCGCTTCGGCACCGGCAGCGCGGGACCATCCTCCTGCTACTCACGTCGTTCCCTTGACGCCCTCCCCGGCCCGCTCCACACTCCTTCTCAGATGTCCGCCCCCTCCTTCTCCGCGCGTCCCGCCTCCACCGCCTCTGGCGTGGCTGGCGTGCGTGGCGAGGTCGTAGTAGGGCTCGGCGTCGTTATTGGCCTCCGCGGCCTGCTGCTAATTGGCAGCTGTCGCGGCGAGGACCACCAGGAAGCCTGATTTTCCCCGGCTAGCCCCTGATGACCCTCGCCTCCCCGCGAGGGTTTTTTTTCATCCGCGTCTTGTCTCCGAGCCCCCAGGACCAGTCATGACCCAGAACGAGTTCCCCGATCGTACCGGAACCACCCTCAACGGCGCCCAGATCATCTGGGAATCGCTCGTTCGCGAGGGTGTAAAGGTCATCTTCGGGTACCCGGGCGGCGCGATCATGCCGGCCTACGACGCGATGATTCAGTACCCCATCCACCACGTGCTCACGCGCCACGAGCAGGGCGCCGCGCACATGGCCGACGGCTACGCGCGCGCCTCGGGCCAGGTGGGTGTGTGCATCGCGACGTCGGGCCCGGGTGCCACCAACCTGGTGACCGGCCTCGCCACCGCCATGCTGGACAGCATCCCCTTCGTGGCCATCACGGGTCAGGTGCCGAGCTACCTGATCGGCTCGGACGCGTTCCAGGAGACCGACATCGCGGGCGTGACGCTCCCGGTCACCAAGCACAACTACCTGGTGGACAAGGCCGAGGACATCGCGCCCACCATCCGAGAGGCCTTCTACATCGCGCGCTCGGGCCGCCCGGGCCCCGTGCTGGTGGACATCACGAAGGACGCCCAGCAGAGCAGCTGCGTGTTCCAGTGGAGCGACGAGCCCATCGTGCTGCGTGGCTACCGTCCGGACTTCGCGCCGCACGAGAGCGACCTCCGCGAGGCCGCGCGCATGATCCGCGACGCCAAGCGCCCCATCCTGTTCGCGGGCCAGGGCGTGGTCATGTCGGGCGCCGGCGAGGTGTTCCGGCAGTTCGTGGAGAAGACGGACATCCCGGCGGCTTGCACCCTGCTCGGCCTCGGCGGCTTCCCGGCCACGCACCCGCGCAACCTCGGCATGATGGGCATGCACGGCGAGTCGTGGGTCAACTCGGCCATCCAGGACGCCGACCTGATCATCGCGGTGGGCATGCGCTTCGACGACCGCGTCACGGGCAACCTCGCCACGTACGCCAAGAAGGCGCGCAAGATCCACATCGAGCTGGACCCCGCGGAGATCAACAAGAACGTGCGCGTGGACCTGCCCATTGTGGGCGACGCGCGCGACGTGCTGACGCGCCTCCTGCCGCTGGTGGAGAAGCGCGAGCGCCCCGAGTGGCTCGCGCAGATCGACGAAGAGCGCGGCGACTCCGCGGTGCGCGACATCAAGGACATGCCGGACAACGGCAAGCTGTTCGCGGCGCACGTCATCCACGACCTCTACCGCCACACCGAGGGCAAGGCCCTGGTGGTGACCGACGTGGGTCAGCACCAGATGTGGGAGGCGCAGTACTACAAGCACGACTACCCGCGGCGCCTGGTCACCTCGGGTGGCCTCGGCACCATGGGCTTCGCGCTGCCCGCCGCGATTGGCGCCAAGTTCGCGTGCCCGGACGAGAACGTCTGGGTGGTGGTGGGCGACGGCGGCTTCCAGATGACCATGACCGAACTGACCACCTGCTTGCAGGAGGGCATCAAGGTCAACGTGGCCATCATCAACAACGGCTACCTGGGCATGGTGCGCCAGTGGCAGCAGTTCTTCTACGGCGGGCGCTACGTGTCCACGCCCATGCTGAGCCCCAACTTCGTGATGCTGGCCGAGGCCTGCGGCGCGAAGGGCATCCGCGTGACTCAGCGTGACCAGGTGGAGCAGGCCGTGCGTGACGCCCACGCCCACCCCGGCACCTGCGTGGTGGAGTTCGTGGTGGAGCAGGTGGACGCCGTCTACCCGATGGTCCCCGCGGGCGCCGACCTGGGCGACATGATCCGCCGCGACAAGCCCGAGAAACACAACCCGATCTACGAGACGGGAAAGGACGACTGAGATGAGCGAAGCAAGCTACCGCACGTTCGTCGTGTACGTCGAAGACAAGCCGGGTGTTCTCAACCGCGTGGCTTCCCTCTTCCGCCGGCGCAACTTCAACATCCACTCGCTGAACGTGGGCAACACCAACGAAGCGGGTGTCTCACGCATGACCATCGTGATCGAGTCCGATCTCGACAAGGCCAAGCGCATCGAGTCGAACCTCTACAAGCTGGTCAACGTCTTGTGGGTGGACGACATCACGGACCTGGCCACCATCGACATCGCGCTGGCGCTCATCAAGGTGGCCGCCGCGCCGAGCAAGCGCAGCGAGCTGCTG
>CAZEAA010000023.1:0-30150 GCA_964510015.1 uncultured Sandaracinaceae bacterium | reverse complement strand
CCGAGAAGCTGGCCCTCGAGGCGCGCAACACCGACCTGCGGCGGGCCCTCTTGGAGGAACGTCAGCGCGCCGACGACCGCAGCGCCGCCGAGGCGCGCGCGGCCCGCTTCTACGACCTCATCCGCCAGGAGAAGCGGCGCGAGGTGGTCACGCGCTACGACGCCATCGCCGAGGACACGCACATCTCGCGGGCCGAGGCGCAGTTCTTCCGCGACTTCTACGAGCGCTTCCGTCTGGACCTCAGCATCGAGGCCTACCAGGTGGGTCTCGATCTGGTGCGCACTGGCCGCTACGCCGAGGCCGCCGACAAGCTCGAGGAGGCCATCCGTCTCAAGGAAGACGCCCCGCACGTGCCGGCCATGAAGTACGAGCTGGCGCGCGCGCTGCGGCGCTTGGGTCGCCAGGCCGAGGCCATCATCCACGCGCGGTCCGTGGCGGAGCAGACCACCTCGCCCGAGCTCCAGGACGACGCCGTGTTCCTCGCCGCGCTCTGCGCCGAAGAGCTGGGGGACCTCGACAACGCCATCGAGGGCTACCTCACGCTGATCCGTCGCTGGCCCCGCTCGAGCCTGGCCCACGAGGCCCGCCCGATGCTGCGCGAAGCCCGCCAGAACGTCGTTCGCGGCCGCGGCAACTGAGCCAGGGGATCCGAACGCCCCTCCCACGTGGGGTTTGACGGCGATGGCGTCAACGTCCGTCGACGCACGAGTGCGCGCTGCGCGATATTACGCATTTGCGGTTGGTATGGCGAGAGTGTAATGATTCTCCCCATGCCCGACCTGCAGCCCCCCGCCCTCGGTGAGACCCACGCGGTCACCAACGTCGCCTCCGACCTGGTGGACTACAACCTCTTCACCAGCGACCAACCGCTGCTCGACGCTACCGTCCGCGAAGGCGGCGCCTGGGGTGTCGCGGAGGTCACGGCGTTCGGGGAGCTGTCCGGCAGCGCGGCGCACCTGGAGCTCGGGCACCTGGCCAACCGCTACACGCCGGAGCTCGACACCCATGACCGCTTCGGGCGGCGCGTGGACGTGGTGCGCTACCACGACGCCTACCACCGGCTGATGGCCACGTCGCTCCAGCACGGGCTGCACGCGTCACCGTGGACCGACCCGCGGCCGGGTGCCCATGTGGTGCGCGCGGCCAAGTCGGCGCTCCAGGGGCAGGTGGAGGCGGGCCACGGCTGCCCGGTCACCATGACCTTCGCGTCCATCCCGAGCATCCGGCAGCAGCCCTCGCTCGCTGCGCTGTGGGAGCCCAAGATCCTCGCGCGCGAGTACGACCCCCGCAACGTGCCAGCCAGCGAGAAGCGCGCGGTCACCGTGGGCATGGGCATGACCGAGAAGCAGGGCGGCTCGGACGTGCGCTCGAACACCACGCGTGCGACCGCGGTAGGGGCCGCCGGGCCTGGCGAGCTGTACTCGCTGGTGGGCCACAAGTGGTTCCTCTCGGCGCCGATGTGCGACGTGTTCCTGATCCTGGCGCAGACCGACGCGGGCGTGTCGTGCTTCTTGGTGCCGCGCTTCCTGCCCGACGGGAGCAAGAACGCGCTCAACGTCATTCGCCTCAAGGACAAGATGGCCAACCGCTCGAACGCGTCGAGCGAGGTGGAGCTGCGCGGCGCGCAAGGCTGGCTCGTGGGCGACGAGGGGCGCGGCGTGCCCACCATCATCGAGATGGTGGGGCTCACGCGCTTCGACTGCATGGGGGGGTCGGCGGCGCTGATGCGCGCGGGGCTCGCGAACGCCATTCATCACTGCAACCAGCGCGCGGCCTTCGGGACCCGGCTGCGCGACCAGCCCCTGATGCAGAACGTGCTGGCGGACCTGGCGCTCGAGTACGAGGGGGCCATCGCCTTCGCCATGCGTATGGCGCGCGCGCTCGACAGCCGCGACACGGATGCGCACGAGGGGCACCTGCAGCGCCTGGCCATCGCCGTGGGCAAGTACTGGGTCTGCAAGCGGGCCCCGCAGCACACCTACGAGATCATGGAGTGCATCGGCGGCAGCGGCGTGATGGAGAACAGCATCTACCCGCGCCTGTATCGCGAGTCGGTGATCAACCCCATCTGGGAGGGCAGCGGCAACGTGCAGTGCCTCGACGTGCTGCGCGCCATCGGCAAGAACCCCGAGGTGGTGAGCAGCTTCCTAAACGAGGTGGAGCTCGCGGCCGGCGGCAACGCGCACCTCGACACCTACGTGCGCGCCGTGAAGGGCCACTTCGCGAAGCTCGACTTCACGGACACGGCCGACGTCCAGTTCCAGTCGCGTCACCTCGTGGACCAGCTGGCGCTCGCGTTCCAGGCGTCGTTGCTGGTACGGCACGCGCCCAGCGCCGTGAGCGAGGCCTTCTGCGCGTCGCGACTCGCGGCGCAAGGGCACCACCACTACGGTGCGCTGCCGAAGGGCACGGACACGCGGGTCATCTTGGAGCGCGCGGACCCGTCCATCACGGGGTGACGCCATGAAGCCCAACGCCCGGAAGCTCATCCTGGGGCTCTTGCTGGCCACGGATGGCGCGCCGCTCAACGTGCGCGACGCGATCAACGCGTGCTCGCTCTTCGACATCACCGAGAACAACGTGCGCGTCACGCTGGTGCGCCTGTCGTCCGACGGGTTGATCCGCGCGAGCGGGCGTGGGGCGTACGTGATCGGGCCAAGCGCCGAGGGGCTGAACGCGGCCGTCTCGCAGTGGCGGACGGCGGAGCAGCGCGTGGGCGCGTGGGAAGGGCGCTACGTGCTGGTGCACACGGGGAACCTCTCGCGCAGCGACCGCAGAACCGTGCAGCGGCGTGAGCAGGCCCTGCACCTCTTCGGGCTGCGGGAGCTGGAGCGCGGGCTCTTCGTGCGGCCGGACAACCTCCTCGGCGGCGTGGCCGACCTGCGCGCGCGGCTACACGGCGTGGGGCTCGACGCCGACGCGGTCGTACTCGGTGCGGACCACTTCGACGACGAGCGCCAGGCCCGCATCTCGCGGCTGTGGGACGGCGCCGCGCTCCGCGAAGAGTACGTGGCGCAGCGCGAGCTGCTCACCGCTTGGCTGGCGCGCAGCGCGGACCTCGAAGACGACGTGGCGGCGCGCGAGTCCTATCTCCTCGGGGGCGCGGCGATCCGTCAGGTGGTGTTCGACCCGTGGCTGCCCGCCGAGCTGGTGGACACGGAGGCGCGTGCTCGCTTCGTGGCCACGGTTCGGGACTTCGACGCTGCGGGGAAGGCGATCTGGCGTGGGCTCTCGGGCGGCCGGTCCTTCATGCCGCTGGCCGACCCGGCCTGAGCCGGAACCGGACGCCGCAGCCTGTACTTGACCCGATGACCCCGGCACGAAACCATCCTCCCATGGGTAAACCGCGCATCGCTTTCGTCGGGTCGGGTGGAGCCACCAAGGGCGTGGCTCACTTGGGTGTCCTCAAGGCGATGGAAGAGCTGGCCCTCGAGCCGGACATCTACGTGGGCGCCTCGGCGGGGGCCATCGCGTCGGCCTTCTTCTCGCAGGGCTTCACGGCGTCACAGCTGGCCGAGTGGGTGCGCCCCTTCTACACCCGCCGCGACGAGACCAACCCCATGCGCGGCCGCTACTTCCTGGGCGCGCCCACCATGGAGCAGCTCAGCCAGCCGGGCTACCTCACCAGTGGCCTGTTCTCCATCGACCGCTTCGAGCGCTTCATGGCCGAGAAGCTGCCGCAGAACGACTTTCGCGCCCTGAACAAGGACGTGTTCGTGACCGCGTCGGACATCGACGGGCGCGGGCGCGTGGTGTTCGGGCGCGGCTATCGCGACGACGTGCCCATCAGCCAGGCCGTCGCGGCGTCCTCGTGCGTGCCGCTCTTGTTCCGGCCCTACCGCATCGGTGACCGCTACTACATGGACGGCGAGCTGGTGCGCACGCTCAGCATCGACCTGGCCGTGGAGGCCGGCGCCGACGTGGTGATCATCTCGAACGTCTACCGTCCGCACGTCATCCGGCCGGGGCAGCGCTCGCTGGTGCACTCCGGGGGCTTCGCCATCGGGCGGCAGGCCGTGAACATCGTGATCAGCGAGAAAGAGAAGCGCGGCATCGACCTGATCAACCGGCTGTATCCGCACGTCACGGTGCTGAACGTGTCCGCCGACCTGGGTCGCTTCTCCTTCACCTCGCGCGGCAACGCGAAGCTGCTCATGTCGCGCGGCTATCGCGAGGCGCTGCGCGTGCTGGCCGCCGCCAAGCGTCGCGGCATGTTCGACGTGGCCTCCAACGTCCACACCATCGGCGAGGCCTGATCCGGGTCACACGCTGTCGCGGACGAAGCGCAGGTAGCTGCTGCCGCTGAGCGCGGCGTCCACCGGCAGCGCCAGCAGCTCGGGCACCTCGTAAGGGTGCTCGCGTGCGATCAGCTCACGCAGCGCGGGGACTTGCTGGCGCGTGGTCTTGAACACCAGCTGCACCTCGAGCTCGTTGCACACCGCGCCCTCCCAGCGGTAGACCGACCGCACCCCGTCGATGAGGTTCACGCAGGCGGCCACGCGGGCGGAGACGGCGCTGTGGGCGAGCGCCTCGGCGACGGCCAGCGACGGTGCCGTGCAGAGCAGGACGATGACGTCGTCGTGGTCGCTCATGCTGCCCTCAGAAGCCGATCACCCGCGGCACACCTGACGTGCGGACCAGGATGCGCACGCGAGCGCTCCAGCCGGGATACCAGCGGGCCAGCTCCGCGCGGCCCTCGGGCGTGACCGGGAACGTGACCAGCGTGTCGCTCGGCAGGAGCCCGCGCGCCATCTCGGGGGAGGAAGGCCGCGGGGCGCTGACCTCCGCGCGCTGCACCTGCAGGAGCCGCGAGAGGGGAGCTGGGTGGGCGCCGCCCGTGCTGGTGCGGGTCGCCGCCGAGTTCAGGGTCCTCACCGCCGCCACCGCGGTCGTGGGGCGATAGAAGTCCCGCTCGCCCAGGCGAAACATCTCGTCGGCCACCAGCGAGCGGATGCGCGTGACGTCGGCGTCGCGCACGGCCGCCACGAACTCGAGGGCCAGCTGAACGGCGCTGTCCACGTGGGACGAGACCGCGAGCGCGCGCACGCCGCTGGCGTCCTCGCCGCGACTGGGCAGGGGCTGGTGGGGCGCGGGATCCCGGTCGGTCAGCGGGGCACGCGCGGTGTCCGCCGAGCGGCTGGGGTGGCTGCAGGAGGCGCAGCCCGGCGAAGTCAGCGCCGAACCCAGCGCCAGCAGCAGCGCGACGGTTGCCGACCTATCCATGCTGTCCATGGCAGGGGAGCAGTTCGACGTTCAGATCGCGCCCCACCACGGCCACGCACCCTTGCGGGATGGCGGTGTAGCCCGGCGGCGTGCTGTCCCCGCTGGTCAGCATCACGTAGCGAAGCACCGCCCCGTGCGGACGCTGTGGCCCTGCAGCGTCCGCGTCGTTGGGCAGCGGATCGCGGCGCTCCACGAAGGAGAGCGGGACGCCTTGGCAGACGG
Source organism: uncultured Sandaracinaceae bacterium (assembly GCA_964510015.1). GTDB lineage: Bacteria > Myxococcota_A > Polyangia > Polyangiales > Houyiibacteriaceae > JADJJE01. The sequence goes on along the minus strand of CAZEAA010000023.1, from coordinate 24,705 downwards.
CCGTGGTGAGGTAGCCGTCGGTCAGCACGCAGCTGAGACCGCCCGGCGTGTCCGCGTGCGCCTTGGACAGCTCGCCCAGGGTGAGCACTGTCTCCATCAGCGCGGAGACCACGGCGTCGCGCGGCGGGGCCTGCGAGTCCAGCACGCCTCGGCGGTGCAGCCCGCTCAGCACTTGATGGAAGAACACCTCGCTGTCGGTCTCGCCCGAGAGGTTGCGCCGCAGGAAGTCGGGCAAGCCTTCCACGAGGCCTTCGCGCAACGCCGAGAACGCCGCCACGGTGCCTTGGTGGGCGAACGTCCAGCGACGGAAGCGAAAGGGATGCGTGTTCTCGGTGCGAAAGTCACCCACGGTGGGCTCGCGCATGTGCATGAGCGCGCAGTCGGTGACCACGCCCGCGGCCAGCTCGCTCCAGTCGGGCGCGGTGCCCGCGGAGAGAGGCCGCTTCTTGTGGAGCACTTCGTCGCCCTGATAGAAGGCGATGCCCCAGGCGGCTTCGCTCGAGGCCGTGGGCGGCTGAAGAGCCTCGCGCTCGACGCGCAGCGCCGCGAGCAGGCCGTCCATCCGATTGGCGGTGTAGGCTACGAGGCGTCCCATCGGGCTCCTTCGAAGTGCATCATCCAGGCTTGTCTTCTACATACCACGCGGTGGATCCGACCCCAAAGCCTTGCGCCCGCTTGGGGCTTTTTGTGGTGGTCGCGTCGATTGCGACGGCCGTCCTCGCGGGGCCCCTCGGGGGCTGGGCGTCGGCTGCAACCCCGCGCATCTACGACGTGAACGCGCGCATCGACGCGGACACCGGGCTGGTGCGCGGGGCGTTTCGAGTGGTCGTGGACGTCGCGCCCAACGAGATCGAGCTGAGGCTGTGGATGCTGGCCGACAAGCTCTCGCACGCGCCGGCCGCGATGGACGAGCAGAGCGCGCGCTGGATCTATCCGAGGCGGCCCGATCTCGGCGGCGCGCAGCTCGCGAACCTGCACGTCAACGGGGTGCCCGTCTCGGCCACGCTCGTGCCGCACGCGCGCGGTGACCAGCACGCGCCCGACGCGGCCGGCGTGGATCTGCTCGTGCCCATCCCGGCGGGGTCGCTGCGCGTGATCCTCACGGGGCACTTCGAGGTGCAGGTGCCGCGACGCTTCGGGCGGCTCGGACGCGTGGGCTCGCGCTTCAGCCTGCTGGCGCCGTGGTACCCGCTGGTGGTCACGGGAGCAGACGGCGAGGGCTGGCAGCACACGGCCGAGCACCGCGTGCGCATCGACGGCAGCGCGGGACGAGAGTGGCTGGTGGGGGGCGAGCGCCTTGTGGATGGGGATGCGGATGGTGTGCACGTGCTGCATGGCCCCTACGCGCCCGTCTTCGGCGCACCACGACTGCACTCGGTGGTGGTGGAGCACCGCGGCGTGACGGTGACGCTCTACTCCCCCGACGCCTGGTACGTGGCCCCGTCCGAGAGCGCGCAGGGTCTCGCTGCGCTGTCGGACCTCGCTCGCCCGGATCGTCTCGGCCCGCTCCGGCGCTCCGTGCACGAGGCGCTCGACACGCTGGCGCTCGCCGGCGTGCCAGGGGCCCGTCCACCGCCCGGTGTGCTGCTGGTGCCCTCGCGCACGGAGCTCGCGGGCAACGCGCCGGGCATGGTCCTCGTGTCGGACCGGGCGTTCGAGGTGCTGCCCATCGACGCGATCCGCAACTTCCAAGAGCGCGCCGTGAAGCGAGCCTTCCTGCGAGAGAGCGTCAGCGCGCGGGCGCGGCTGGTGGACGGGCCGAGCGACGCGGGGTGGACGGCCGATCTGCGCGCCGTGCTGCTCACCGACTTCGACTCGCGACGGCGCGACGTGGAGGTCGCCACGCCGCAGGAGCTCCTCGCCGTGATGGCGTTCAACCCTGCCGTGGACCAGCTGCTGTACGCGCCGCAGGTGGCCTTCGTGGACACCTACTTCGGCCGGGTGGCCGAGCCAGACCTCTTCCGCGAGGACCCCGTGCAGGCCCGCCGGGTCCACGCGCGTGGCCGCCTCGTGCTCGAGTACGCGCGCGATGGAATGAGCGGCGAACGCTTCGCGGCGCTGGGTCTCGGGCTGCTGCGCGAAGAAGCCCCGGCGCGCGCGCTGTTCGCCCGCGCGGGCGTCGGCGACGAAGCGCTCGACCAGCTGCTCGAGAACCCGAACCTCCCGGTGAACTACCACTTGGGCGAGATCCACAGCGAGCAGCGCGGCGAGCACTACGTGCACCGCGTCACCATCGTGCGGAGCGGCGCCGAGCGGCCCGAGAGCGTGGAGCTGCGCGTGAGCGACCGCCGCGGGAACGTGGCGGACGGCGTGTGGGATGGTCGGGAGGAGCGCGGCGTGGTGGAGCTCGTCACGCCGGGCCCCCTGCGCGCGGTGTGGATCGACCCGCGCGGCCGGCGCCCCGAGAGCGCGGCGGTGGCGGCGGGGCACCCCACGCGGGACAACACCAACCGGCTGCCGCTGCGGCCACCGATACTCCAGCGCTTCGAGCCGTCCTATGCGGGCGGGTTCGGCGTGGCCATCAGCTTCGGGGTCTTCCGCAAGTTCGACCTCGAGAACAGCGCGGTGGTGGACGCCACGCTCTTCCCGCGCTCCTACGGTGGCTCGCTGCGCTACGTGCGGGGCTTCGGGCGCACGCGCGACCTGAACCATCGGGTGGCGTCCGGGTCGGTCGGCGTGGGGGTCGAGCGGGTCCTGGCCCTGCGCACCGGCGGCGAAGACGGCACGCGCTACAGCGTCTTCGGCGGCATCGCCTACAACGACCGTCGCTATTACTTGGACCCACGTCACGGCCAGTCGGTCAGCGCGGGGCTGCGCCTGGCCTGGGCCGAAGGCGACCGGGGCACCTCCGGCCTGGCGGTGTCCTTCGTGCTGCGCGGCAACGTGACGCGCAGCCCCAGCTGGCGGCACGCGTTCGTCTTCGTGGCCGACGTGGCCGGTGTGGTCGGCACCACGCTCGAGGGCCAGCAGCAGGGCATCGGCGGGCCGGGTCTGCTGCGCTCCTACGAGTACACCGAACTGCTGGGGCTCGGGCGCCTGATGGTCGTGGCCGAGTACCGGGTCACGGCGCTGGCCGACCTGCACGTGGACCTCTTCCACGCGATCTTCCTGCGCGAGGTGCAGCTGGCGCTCTTCAGCGGCGTGGGCGTGATCCTCAAGTCCGACGACGGACGCGACGTGGCGCCCGCCGCCGAGGTGGGCGTGGGGCTGCGCCTGCACTTCGAGTACGGCGGCATCCAGCCCTCGCTGCTCAGCCTGGACCTGGGCGTGCCGTTGATCGAAGCGCCGCAGTTCGGGCGTATCGTGCCCGTGACCACGGTGCTGACCTTCGAGCAGTACTTCTGAGCACCGCGATCAGACGATTTGGCGAGGCCCGATCACACGCGGTGTGTGGCGGCCTTCACCGGGTCGAACACGTCCGGCTCCACGATGATGTAGCGGGCCCACGGGCTCTGGGCGCGGATGCGGTCCTCGAGGTCGTTGGTGCGCGCGGCCACCTCGCTGATCAGCAGGTCGCCCTCCCACTGGATTTTGAGGGTCACCAGGAACTCGTCGTCGCCCAGCTGCATGGAGCGCATGTTCATGAGGCTGACCACGCCGGGGGTGAGCTCCACCTGCTTCTCGATGTCCTTGAGGTACTCCTTGTCGGCCGCCTCGCCGATCAAGAGCGACTTGGTCTCCCGGCTGACCATGAAGGCGATGACCACGAGCAGGCCGCCGATGGCGAAGGTGGCGTACACGTCCCAGTAGGGGTTGCCGGTGGCGAGCGTGAGGCCCACGCCGCCGAGCGCCAGCAGGAGGCCCACGAGCGCGCCCGTGTCCTCCATCCAGATCACGATGATCTCGGTGGACTTCGAGTGCTTGATGAACTGCAGCATGGTCTTGTTGCCGCGCGTGCGGTTCACCTCACGCGTGGCGGCGAACCACGAGTAGCCCTCGAGCGCGATGCTCACGCAGAGCACACCGATGGCGACGCTGGGGTGGTGCAGCGTGGGCGTCTGACCCGCAGCGAGCGCCGCGTGGACCTCGTGCAGCTTGTGGAACGCCTCGTAGATGGCGAAGAGGCCACCCAGGCTGAAGAGCATCAGCGCCACGATGAAGCTCCAGAAGTAGCTCTCCATCTTGTAGCCGAAGGGGTGGTCCTCGTCGGGCGCGCGCGAGGCCTTGTTCATGCCCAGTAGCAGGAGCAGCTGGTTGCCCGTGTCGGCCACCGAGTGGATGGACTCGGCGAGCATGGACGACGACTGCGTGAGCAGGAACGCCACGAACTTGGCCACCGCGATGCCGAAGTTGGCACCGAGCGCGAGGAGGATCACCTTCTTGGAGCCGTGTGACATGTCGTCGTCCCAGTCTGAGGGTGGCGGACTCTAGCAGCGCCTGCGCGGCGCCACCACAGACCTCGTTGGCTAGCGCGCGAGCCGCATCTGGAAGGCGTGCCGCTCGAAGGGGTGCCGCACCGGGCGCCCGAGCGCGCGGACGGCGTCTTCCCCGCCGAGACGTCGCAGCCATGCGTCCACGTCTTCGCGCTGATCCGCCGAGAGCGACGCGTAGGCGCCGAGCGGCCGCTGCGCCATCCACTGCGTGTACGTGAGCATGCGACGCTTCCCCGGCGCGCCACCGATGACGAAGGCGTGGTCGCCGAGGCTGCGCGGCGCGCGCGTGGCGCTGGGGTTCGCGGCACACCACACGTCGATGGCGTCCATCAACGCCATGACGAACGGCATCTGCTCCGCGAACAGCGTGGCCAGCACCGGCTCGAGCGTGGCCGGCACCTGGTCGTCGGGCAGGAACGCGCCGTCGCGGCCGATGGGGTTCATGAGGCGCTCGAACCAGGCGACGACGTGCGGCGCATCGCGGAAGAGATACGTGGACCCCACGTCGCGATAGAGGTGTGCCCACAGCGGGCCGTACAGCGCGAAGTCGGCGATGGAGGGACGCGTGCCGAACAAGAACGGGTAGGCCCGGAAGTGGGCCTCCAGCTGGACGATGAGCGCCTGCGTGAAGGCCTCCACACCGGGGATGGTCGCGTGCGTGACGCCCACCACGGCGCGATAGCCCGCCATCTTGTTGGCCACCGGGCGGACGGCCAGCTTCTGCAGCGCCGCTGGCAGGCGCGGGAACGCCGAGCGCCCGAACTCGCTGATCGCGAACTCCCGGTTCTCGTGGCGGTTCCAGCGGTAGTGCAGGGCCACGCTCGGCAGCCACTCGTCCGCGTGGAGCTCCAGCAAGAGCGCGGCGATGCGCTGCTTGGGGGTCTCGGGGGTCACCGGCGCGCGCGGGAAGCGCTGCTCGAGCGCGTCGATGATCTCGGTGCTGTCCTGCATCCACTTGCCCTCGGGCGTGACCACCGTGGGCATGACGGCGGAGCCGACCGCGCGACGGATGTCGCCGAAGAGCTGGATGGCGCTGGGCTGGACCTCCACGAAGGGGATGCGCTTGAAGGTCAGGTACGCGCGCGTCTTGGCCGAGTAGGGCGAGACGGGCCAGGCGTAGTGGCGGAAGTTGACGCTCATGTCGCTGCGCAGCCTACCACTCGCCCGCAACGACGCTGGCCCGGACACCGAGAAAATTGCCGGCTCGCGGACGTTTGGTGAGACTGCACGCATGTCCGCGGACGACCAGCTCTTCGACTCGTACCTGGCCCACCTGAAGGTGGAGCGGGGCCTCGCGAAGAACACGCTGAGCGCCTACGGAAGCGACCTCGCGCGCTTCGCGACCTGGCTCGAGGAGCGCGGCACCCCGATCTCGGACGCCGGCGAGGGCGACATGGCGCGCTACCTCGCGCACGTGGGCAAGCAGGGGCTGTCCGCGCGCTCGCAGGCCCGCGTACTCAGCGCGCTGCGCGGGTTCTTCAAGTACCTGCTGCGCGAGCGTGAGGTGCGCCACGACCCCACGCAGCAGATGGAGGGGCCGCGCCTGGCCAAGCGGCTCCCGGTGGTGATGAGCGAGGACGAGGTCCTGCGGCTCTTGGCGGCGCCGCGCGGCAAGAAGCCCAACGCCGTGCGCGACCGAGCCATGCTGCACACCATGTACGCGGCGGGCCTGCGCGTGTCCGAGCTGGTGCGCCTGCAGCTGGGCGACCTGCACCTCGAGGGGCGCTTCCTGAATGCCTTCGGCAAGGGCAGCAAGCGCCGCATCGTGCCGCTCGGCGACGTGGCCATCGAGTACTTGTTCGCCTACCTGCGGGAGGTGCGGCCCATGTGGGCGCTGCGCTCCGGAGCTGCGGCTTCGCACGTGTTCCTGACGTCCCGCGGGACCCCGCTCACGCGGCAAGCGTTCTGGAAGTACGTGCGCGCCTACACGCGGGTGGCCGGCATCGAGAAGGAGATCTCGCCCCACAAGCTGCGCCACAGCTTCGCCACGCACCTGCTCGTGGGAGGAGCGGATCTGCGCTCCGTCCAGGCCATGCTGGGCCACGCCGACATCTCCACCACGGAGGTCTATACGCACGTGACGGGGGCCCACTTGCGGCACGTTCACGCGACGTATCACCCCCGCGGATGAGCCCCGGCATGGGGACGGCCACGGGAACGCTTTTTTGACGTTCGGGATCCGGGTCCTTAAGTTCCAGGGTGATGCGTTTTTCGGCCCGACGAGTAGCGGAGATCCTGGCCGCGTGCTGCTGCGCGGGTGGCCTGTTCGTGATCCTCTCGGGCGTAGGGGACGCGAACGCGTCGCAGGTCACGTCGGAGAGCACGCCAAGCGCGGCGGTGGCCCCGTTGGCCGTCACGGCAGCCGCCACACCCGCCGCTCCGGCTGCGAGCGCGGGGCCTGCTCCGGCCGAGCCTGCCGCGCCGTCCGCAGCGAACGCTCCCGCACCGGAGGGCGCCCCCGAATTCCCTGCCGAGAGCTATGGCGAAGGCGCCGACGACAGCGTACCGGCGGGCCTCGCGGCGCACCTCGACGGCTTCGACCCGCGCGTTCACACGCTGGACGGTGACCACCTGGTCTCGCCCCTCGATGGCGGTGCGCGGGCGGTCCTCACGCTGCATCCCGGCTTGCAGGCGCACGTGGCGGCTCGCTTCGCCTCTCATGACGTGCCCTACGGTGCCGTGGTGGCCATCGAGCCGAGCACGGGGCGCGTGCTGGCCTACGTAAGCCACAGCAGCGCCAACCCGCGCGCGAGCGACCTGGTGTTGGACCCCACGCCCCCCACGGCGTCGGTCTTCAAGGTGATCACCGGCGCGGCGCTCTTGGACGCCGGCGTCGCCGAAGACACCCGGGTCTGCTACCACGGCGGCGCCGACCGCCTCGACGTGAGCGACCTCGAGGACGACCGCGCGCGCGACCGCTGGTGTGCCACGCTCACCGAGGCCATGGGCGGCTCCATCAACAGCGTCTTCGCCAAGCTGGCTGACCGTCACCTGAACCCCGCCACCATCTCGCGCTATGCCTCCGCGTTCGCGTGGGGTCAGCGCGTGCCCTTCGACATCGCCGTGCGGCCCAGCCCCGCCGAGGTGCCCGGGGACCGCCTGGAGTTCGCGCGCACGTCGGCCGGGTTCTGGCACACGCACATCTCGCCGCTGCACGCGGGCCTCTTGGCCGCCACCATCGCGAACGATGGCCAGATGCCGCGCGCCGCCATCGTGGCCGAGGTCCTCTCCGCCCGTGGAGAGCGCGTCTATCAGCACACCCCGGCCATGTACCGCTCGGTGCTCACGCGGCGCACCGCGCGCCGAACGGGCGACATGATGGAGCGCACGGTGACCCACGGGACGGCGCGCAGCGCGTTCTACGACCCGCAGGGAAACCCGTTCCTGCCGGGCATCGCCATCGCGGGGAAGACCGGCACGCTCACCGGCAGCAACCCCTACCGCGGCTACACCTGGTGGGTGGGCTTCGCGCCGGCCGACGCGCCCACCATCGCCGTGGCGGCGCTGGTCGTGAACAACCCCGAGTGGCGCGTGAAGGCCAGCTACATGGCCCGCGAGACCCTGCGCTACTACCTGATCGAGGCGCCGAGGTTGGCTCGCGCGTCCGGTGGGGAGCGCTGAACGTGCGCCGCGAGCCGACGACGGTGACCCCGGCGACGCTCGCCCAGCTGGGGTGCACGGGGCTCGTGGTCCTCGTGGTGATGGCGTTGGTGGGCACCGGGGCGGTGTCCGTCGTGAAGGCCAACGTCGGGCGAGGGCGCGGCCCGCAGGCCCAGGCCCAAGGCCAGGTGGACTTCCCCGACGCGCCGCCGCTCTCGGACGTACCCGAGGGCGGGCGCATCGCCAACCTCGAGGAGCAGGCGTGCCGAGCCACGCTGCGGTCGCACGGCGTCCGCTTCACCGCCTACGCGGGCGACCACCAGGCCGACATGCGCAGCGGTGGTCTGCTGCTGGAGGGGCCGCTCAACGGCGTGACCTTCGAGCACGCGGGGCACAGCCCGCTGCACTCGGCCGTGGACTGCCGCTTGGCGCTCGCGCTGCTGGCGTGGACGCCCACGCTGCGCGAGTTCGGAGTCACGCGCGTGCAGCACATGAGCACGTTCCGGCCCAATTCCCGGGTGGCGGGGACGGCTCGGGCCAGCGGCCACGCGCGCGCGCTGGCCATCGACCTGCGCTACCTCGAGTTCGAGGACGGCACGCGCCTCGACGTGCTCCACGACTGGTCCTCGCGCGAGCGGGGCGCGCCGCCGTGCACGCATCCGCCCGACGAAGCGGGGCCCAGCGCCGTCATGCGCCGCATCGTGTGCCGCGCCATCGAGGCGGAGCTGTTCCAGGTGGTGGTGTCGCCGCATCACAACGACGCGCACGCGAACCACGTTCACCTCGAGGTGCGCCCCGAGGTGACCTGGCAGTCCATCCAGTAGGTGCTCACGCCTGCGGCTCGCCGTCGGGACGACGCAGCAGATAGAGCAGCGGGCTCACGGAACCGAAGGCCACCAGCAGCGGCACATAGGGGAGCACGCTGATGCCGCGGCGCCGGGCGTCGCGCACCATCCAGTAGAAGACGAGGCTGAGCGCGATGCTCAGGTCCACCAGCACGGCGATGGAGCCGAGGCTGGCGATGGCCTCCCGGACGAAGCCGTCGTAGCCGAGGGTGTAGACCACATAGGCGTTGAAGGCGGCGAAGTCGACGAAGAGGAAACCGAGGAGGAGCTTCTTGAGGTTCATGGTCTGGCCTTGGTGAGGGAGCCCGTGAGCAGGCTCGGAGGGGGACAGAGCACGCGCTGTGCCAGCCCGCTCGGTGATAGCGAACCCCATGAAACAAGCGGCTCTCGTGGGCGCCGTCGGGCAGGTCGAGGCGACCTTGCAGCGCTGCAACGTGGGCATGTGGCGCCCGCGCAACGTGGACTCTCGCGCAGCATCCGGGCGGCCCTCGTCCTGCGCACGTTTCGCGTTCGCGTCGTGGCGCGCGGCAGCGGTACGCTCTTCGCAAGGCGCCGCTCCATGTCCCTGTCCAACTCCACCCACACCATCGCCGCCGTCCAGCGCCCTCGCGTCACCACCCCCGCGCTCTTCGCCGCCTTGGGCTTCGCGCTCGGCCTGGCGGACCTGGGCGTGCTGGCGTGGCTCGACGTGCGCATGAGCTACCAGGGCACCGACGTGCGGGTGGCCGTGGTGCTGCTCTTCGCGAGCACGTTCGCATCTTTGGGCTGGGTGGTCGGTCACCTGCGTGAGGCCCGCCTGCGCGCCGTGGCCGACGCCGAGACCATTCACCAGCAGCTGGTGGCGCTGCGCTCTTCGCTGTCACGCGTGCGGGAGAGCGAGGTGCTGGCCAGCGTGGGGCGCATGGCCGCCAGCGTGGCCCACGAGGTGCGCAATCCCCTCGGCGTGATCCGGGCATCGGCCGCCGTGCTGGAGGAGGAGCTGCGCGGCGGCAGCCCCGACGTGGCGCAGTCGTGCGTCTTCATCCGCGAGGAGGTGGAGCGCCTCGACGCCTTCGTGAGCAAGCTGCTCGGGTACGCGCGCCCCACGGGGCTCGACGGCCAACGCATGGACCCGTGGGCGCTGCTCGAGCGTGCGCGCGCGCTGCTGGTGGGCGAGCCCGAGCCGGAGCTCTCGGTCCAGGTCAGCACCGCCACGCTGGACAGCGAGGTGCTGCTGCCCGCCTTGGTGAACCTGCTGCAGAACGCACAGCAAGCCAGCAAGGGCCGCGTGCTCGTGGAGGCCCGGGCGCAGGGCACCGCGCTGGTCATCGATGTGCGGGATGACGGTGCGGGGGTGGCCGAGGCGGACCGCGAGCATCTCTTCGAGCCGTTCTTCAGCACCAAGCGCACGGGCACGGGCCTCGGTCTCGCCATGGCGCGCAAGCTCGTGGCTTCGCACGGCGGGTCGCTCGACTACGTGGCGGGCGCGGGGCTCGGGGCCGGCGGCGCAGGGGCCTGCTTCCGCGTCGCACTGCCGGAGGCGGAGGCATCGTGAGCGGACGTGTGCTCATCGTGGACGACGAGCCGCGCATGGCAGAGGTGGTGCGCATGGTGCTCCGCCGCGCGGGCATCTCGGCGGACGTGGCGCTCGGCGGCGAGGCGGCCCTCGAGCAGCTGGCCGCGGGCGTGCCGGACCTGCTGCTGACCGACCTGCGCATGCCGGGTGTGGATGGCCTCGCGCTGATGGAGCGCGCGCGCGCCCTCGACCGAGACCTGCCGGTGATCCTGATGACCGCGCACGCCACCCTCGAGAACGCCATCGAGGCGCTGCGTCTCGGCGCCTACGACTACGTGCGCAAGCCCTTCGAGAACGCCGAGCTGGTGTCGCGGGTGGAGCGAGGCCTCGCCTTTCGGGCCCTCACCCGGCAGAACCGCTACCTGCGCGGAGCGCTGCGGCGTGAGCAAGGGCCGCAGCAGATCATCGCCGAGAGCGACGCCATGCGCGCGGTGCTGGAGATGGTGGGGCGCATCGCGGCCAGCGAGGCCACGGTCATGATCGGCGGCGAGAGCGGCGTAGGCAAGGAGGTGGTGGCGCGCGCGCTGCACCTGGGGAGCCCGCGCGCGGAGGGGCCCTTCGTGGCGGTGAACGCGAAGTCGCTGGCGGAGTCGGTGCTCGAGAGCGAGCTCTTCGGGCACGAGCGCGGGGCCTTCACCGGGGCGCACGCGCGCAAGCCGGGCCTCTTCGAGCGCGCCGCGGGGGGCACGCTGTTCCTCGACGAGATTGGCGAGATCAGCCCCGACTTCCAGGCCAAGCTGCTGCGTGTGCTGCAAGAGCGCGAGGTCACGAGGGTGGGTGGCGACAGGCCGCTGCGCGTGGACGTGCGCGTGCTCACGGCCACCCACCGCAACCTGAGCGACGACGTGGCGGCGGGGCGCTTTCGCGAGGACCTCTTCTTCCGGCTCGCGGTGATCCCGCTGCGGGTCCCGCCCCTGCGCGAGCGGCGCGCCGACATCGCCCCGTTGGCGGAGCACTTTCTGGCCTCCCACGACGACGGAGCGCGTCGCCTGACGTTCAGCGTTCCGGCCATGCAAGCCCTCGAGGCGTACCCGTTCCCTGGCAACGTGCGCGAGCTCCAGAACGCGGTGGAGCGCGGCGCGGTGCTGGCACGTGGCAGCGAGGTACAAGTGGAGGACTTGATGCTGGCGCCGGCAGCGCCCTCGCTCGCCCAGCCCGAGAAGCGTGCGGGCGCCGAGGCGACGAGTGGCCAACCCGGGAGTGCCGCGTTCCCGACGCTGACCGAGCACCTGGAGCACGCCACGCGCGAGCACGTCGCCGACGCCCTCACGCGCACGGCGGGCGCCAAGCACGAGGCGGCCCGCCTGCTCGGGATCGAACGCACCACCCTCTATCGCTTGCTCAAGCGCGGCGAAGAGGGCTGACGGACCCTACGCGCGGGCGAGCGGACGACGAAGTGCGCCTCGGTTTTGACGCGACGCGCGCGAGTCAGTGCGACTCCGATGGCCCCCAGAGCTGCTCGAGGCGCTCGTCTCGGCCGCACGCCGCGCGGTACTGGTTGTACTGCGCTGCGTGCGTTCGGTAGTAGTCCTGGTGGTAGTCCTCCGCGATCCAGAAGGGGCCCGCGTCGCGGATCTCGGTGGACAGCGTGCGCCTCAGCGTCTGACTCGCCGCGGCCAAAGCGGCTTCGGCCACGGCGCGCTCCTCGGCGTTCGCCACGAAGATGATGGAGCGGTACTGCGTGCCGCGGTCGCAGAACTGCCCGTCGTTCTGGGTGGGGTCGATGTTGCGCAGGAACGTGTCGACGATCTGCGCGTAGGTCACCTGCGCGGGGTCGTACACGATGCGGACAGCCTCGACGTGGCCCGTGTCGCCGCGCCCGATCTGCCGGTAGGTGACGTGCCGTTCCTCGCCGCCGGTGTAGCCCGCGAGCACGTCGCCCACGCCGGGGATGCGCTCGAACGGGCCTTCCAAGCACCAGAAGCAGCCACCCGCCACGATGGCCACGCGCAGGTTGGGGGGAGGGGCCTCGGCCAGCACGGTGCCGCCTGCGGGGGTCTCGAGACGCTCCGCGGGCTGCGCGACGTTCGGGTCGATGGGGTGGCTCGGGGAACGCGGCGGCGCGGGCGAATCCGAGCAGCCCAGAAAGAGCGAAGCCCCCAGCACGAGGAAGACGTCAAGGGGGCGCATGGTGCGTGGGGCAGGCATGCCTGCACTATGACGGGTCGACGCTCGAGTTGCTCACACCTCGTCGCGGCGGCGCACGACGTACGTGTTCATCTGCTCTTCCTGCTCGAACGTGGTGCGGTAGCGCTCGGCGTCGCGAGCGTGCTCGAAGGGCCCGATGCGAACGCGGAAGAAGACGCCGCGCTCACCCAGCTCGGCCTCGGTGACGAACGCCTGGTGCCCGCGGCCGCGCAGCGCCTCGGCGAAGATCTCGGCCTCTTCGCGGGTGCGGTAGCTGATGACCTGCAGGGTGTAGAGACCCTCTTCGCCCACGGTGGCGCGGGCCCGCGGCTCGCGCTGACGAGCCACCTCGGGGAGCGCCGCGGCGACCATCGGGTCACCCGGCAGTGCCAGGCTGAGGTCACCGTTGTCGGGGCTCGCGGCCACCGCGGCGGGCAGCGCGTGCATGACCGCGTCCGCGCCCATCCCGGCAAGGCCCATCGGCAGGGGCTCGGGGTGGTTGAGCTCGGCGGCGGCGGCGGCCAGCGTGGCCTCCACCTCGGGGCGCTCGTCGGCGCCGGTGGGCGTGGCGCTCAGCGTCTCGTGGAAGCGGAGGGCGCGGGTGTCCACGTTGAGGTCCTCTTCCGGGGCGTCCTCGGCGCGCAGCTGCATGCCCGCGGCGCGGTCGAGAGCCGCCAGCGGGTCCTCGGCTTCGGCCGGATCCTCGGCGCCCGCCTGGAGCATGGTGCCCATGGCGAAGACCAACATGACCGTGGCCAGGGCTGCCATCGCCAGCATCCCAAGGCGTCGGCTCGAGCCGTCGTCCGGCTCGCTCTCTTGAATCTGCTCGAGGTTGCGCATCGCGGTGTCCATGTTTTGCCTGCCTTCTCCGGCCCCATGTGGTGCTGTGGGAGATGATGTAAGACACATGGACACATGTGCGCAAAAAAACTACGTGTCATTCTGTGTGGGGTGATTCGGTAGGACTCTCCTAGCCCCCTTCCGGCGCGCCCGCGGTTCCGCGGAGCGGCTCGACGACGTGTCGCGCCCGCCCCACACTCCGGCGGATGAACTCGCTGTATTCGTGCATGCTGGCGGTCCTGGTGGGGTTGGGTCTCTGTGGCTGCGGGGGCTCGGCGCCCTCAGCCCAGCAGGCCCCTGCGGAGGGCGCGGTGCTCGCGCTGGACGCCTGGTACGTGGTGGCGAGCACGGATGCGCGCGCTCTCCCGGTGGGCAGCGGTCTGCGCTTGCGGGCCGCCGGCTATGACGTGTCCAGCGGCGGCCGCGGCCAGACCATGCCGGGCCCGTGCGTGCTCAGCTCCGGCGCCGTGGACTGCGCGGTGCCGGGCGCGGAGCTGCGCGTCGCGGCGCGCGAAGACGGAACGCTCGAAGCCACCCAGGGCCCGCTCGTGCTGACCCTCGGGCCCGCCAGCGCCGAGCAAGCGGCGGAGTTCGATGCCACCGTGGCGGCCCACGCGGCCCAGACCAGCGCCTGCGGGGCCGCCGCGCGCTGCTGCATCGCCGCGGAGGAGACCCTGGGCGCGCCGTGCGACATCAACGCGACCTTGGGCGACCGGACGGCGAACAGCTGCGAGGCGGCGCTCACGCGGCTGCGAGAGGCGTTCACGGGGGACTGCACCAGAAGTGGTGCACGCTCTACGACGAGGCTGTGCGCGTCCCGTTCCAAGTCGCTCGTGTCGGGGCGCGGAGCAGCGCGGCTCGCACCGTGAACCTCCCCACCTCGCACATCGACGTGGTGCCCACCCTGCTCGGTCTCGCCGGCATCGCCGAGCGCGAGCTGGCCGCGCGCCTCGCTCGAGACTTCCGCGAAGTCCACGCGCTGCCCGGCCGGGACCTCGGCTCACTGCTCGATGGCGGCGCGACGGACGAGGCGCGCGCCGTCTACCTCCAGACCCGCGACAACATTCTCGAGGGCGACACGCTGGCCTCGGTCGCGGCGCAGCTGGTCGGACTCGGCGTGAACCCACCTGCCGCGCTGCGGATCCGGGTCCTCCTCGGCGTCGCGACGAACCTCGAAGGTGTGGTGACCGCCGTACCCGAGGCCGTGGCCTCCGGCGGCAGAGACCACCTGTGGAAGCTGGTCCGCACCTTCGACGATCCCGCGACCTGGACCGAGCCGGGCGCTCGCCAGCTGTGCTCCTCCGGCTTTGGCGGTGAGACTCACCGCACCGCGCAGCTGGCAGACCAGTGGGAGCTCTACGACCTCGGTGACGACCCCATCGAGCGCAGCAACCGGTGGGAGGACCCCAGCGCTGCGGCCGTTCGCGAGCACCTGCTCCGAGTCCTCGAGCGAGAGCGTGCGAGGTGCGTTCCCGCGCGAAACGAGCCGTGGGCCTACGCGCAACGTCGGCCACCAAGCGCGCCCGCGCCGTGGCCCGGCGACGTGTTGGCCCGCGCGTTGGGCCGCTTCCGAAGGCGCGCTGCTCGCCGCTGAGCGCAGACCCTGCGACTGGGTCATTCCGTGTGGGGTGCCTCGGTGGAGGAGTCCACCTCGCCCATCAGGGCGTCCGTGAGCGCCTCGTCGGTCCACCCGTCCCTGGCCTCCTCGGCGTCGTGGAGCTGGCCCTGGCGAATCCAGGGCCACTCCGGGCCCCAGTCTTCGCAGCCCAGCGCGCGCTCTCGCAGGGCACAGGCGATGCGCACGTGGAAGTGGTCGGCGTGGGGGTTCCCGCTGGTGGGTTGATGCAGCACGTGACGTGCGCGGTACACCGCTTCCCGCTCGGGCTCGTGCGCGGCGGCGTAGCGCAGCAGGCGCGCCTTGATCCCGTTCGACACGAAGAGCCACTGCACACGGGCGTCCGGGTCCAGCAGCAGCGCCCGCACGAAGGCCCAGTTGCGCGCGTCGTCGAAGAAGAAGACCCGGCCCGGAGCGCCGCTCTCGGTGGTCTCGCGCGCCGTGCCGAAGCGGTCGTAGGCCAGCCAGCCGCGCCCTCGCGTGGGTGTCCCGGCCGCGTCGGTCGCATAGAAGATGACGTCCGCGTCGCGCCCCGCGCGGTGGCTGCCGTGCCGGTCGTGACGCCCCCCGCGAGGCGCCGAGAGGTCGCCGATCCGCAGCGGAGCCCCGCCCGGGTGCGCGCTGTCCACGTGGGCTGCCGCGCGGGTGAGGGCGGCGATCAGCTCGCGCGTGCCCGCTCGCGTGGACTCCCCCGGCCGGGCGCGCACGAAGCCGGGTCCCCTGTCCGGGAGCGACGGACCATGCACCAGGACACCGTTCGACGTGGTGCCGAACGAGTAGCTCTCGTCCACGGGCACGCTGGGCGGAACGCAGGCAAGCAGCGGCAGCGTCAGGACCAGCGGCAGCGTCAGGACCAGCGTCCAGGCCAACGGCAGCGTCCGGGCCAACGGCGGCAACGTCAGAGCGAACATGGGCGGGCCAAGAACGCGCGGACGCCGGGGCACCCGCTACTCTCCGCTGCCCACCAGACGCCGCTCCAGCTCGCGCAGGAACGCGTCGACACGGGCCTCGTCCACCCCCACCAGCGCGATGCGGGCCTCGTCGTCGTGGAGCTGCACGGCCACGCGCCCGCGCCGACCGAGCGGCAGCACGGAGACCGCCAGGTCGAGCAGCGCGCCGCCGAGGATCAGGGCGCCGCCCGCCATCAGCAGGTAGGTCTCGCCGGTGCGCACCCCTTCGGCCACCCACAGGCCGCCCAGCAGCAAGCTCACGCCGAGGGCCAGCGCGCCCACCAGCAGGTGCACGCGCGGAAAGCGCACTTCGCGCGACGCGGCACGCACGGCGCGGAACGGGTAGGTGGCGCGCGAGTGACGCACCTCACGGCCGAAGAGCCGCGTGCTGCCCAGCACCTCGAGGCCGGCGCCGCCGAACTGCAGCGTCACCTCGCGACGGAGGGTCACCACGAAGGCCAGCGCGCGCAGCAGCCACTGCACCAGCGCCCACCCGCTGACCAGGCGCAGCACGCCCCGGAAGCCGCCGGGAGGGGCGTGCCCTGCGCGGCCCGTCACGGCATGGGCACCGCCACCGCCCGACACGTGCGGGGCCGCCATCGCGCGGACCACGGCGTCGGCCGCGTCTTCGCCCACGCGCCCGAGGATGCGGCTCGACTCGATGGACGTGGACCCCCGCAGGGCAGCACACCACGCCGCGGCGCGCGCGGCGTCGGCGGGCGTCTCGGCGCGAGCGCTCAGCAGCCGCGTGCCGATCTTCTCCCAGTAGGCATCCGCCGCGTGAGCATCCAGCAGCCGGTCCACGCACGCGAACACGGGGTAGCGGGTGTGCGTGGCCAGCCACAGCGCGCGCTCGGTCCAGGCCTCCATCACCTCGGCGCGGCGGGGGCCGGGCAGATCCACCCAGTGCGACACGGCCAGCGCGGCCACGAGCGCGTGGTCCACCTCCGACTCGGGGCCGCGCTCGAGGATCTCGAACAGGTTGCCCGACGGGAAGGCCGCGTCGTCGCGGGCAATGCCCAGCTCACGGATGCGCTGCCCCACCGCCTCAGGGCTCAAGTGGCGCACCTCGGACTCGGCCATCCGAGCCAGCAGCGTGGCAGCCAGCGCGGCCAGCGCGGGTCGCTGCGCGTGGGCGCGCACTTCTTCGGCGATCTTGTCGAGCGTGGTCATGACGGCGAGGGTGATAGCACCCGCGGGGAGCCTGTCAGGGCGCCGGAGGAGCTTCGCTGCCGTCGGTCGAAGCCGCGGGCGCCGGCGCGGCCGTGCCCGGCTCGGGGGCCGCCGGTGGGGGGAGGGTGCCCGGCGAGATCAGCTGCACGCCTGGCGGCAGGCCCGGAGGCGCCCCTGGAGGCGGAGGCGGCGCGCCGCCCGTCACGCCGAAGCTCTCGGCCAGGCTGAAGAGGTTCTCCACGCGGTCTTGCTGCAGGTCGAACGCGATGTTCACGTCGTTGCCCGCCTGGTTCACGTTGACGCGACGCAGCGCCGGGCCGATGGGGCTGATGGAGATCATCGGGTTCTGCACCAGCCCGTCGAGCTCGGTGCGCAGCGAGCGCGTGAGCAGCTCGGCGGCCTCCGCGTCACGCATGTTGAAGAGCGCGCCGATGGCCAAGCCCACGCTCACGCGCGCCCCGAGACCGATCGCCTTGGTGGCGAAGAACGGCTCGGCGATGCGAGCGATCTCCGCGCCCTGACTCTGGGCCAGCTGCCGCAGCGCCGGGATCCACGGCTCCGGGATGTGCGTGACGATCACCACCTCGCGGTCGCGACCGATGGTCGTGTACAGGCGGTTCAGGAGCTCGTCGTCCGACGCGCGCCCCCCTTCGCCGCGAACGGCTCGAATGACGGAGACGACCGTCTCGCGCTGACCCCAGGCCAGCCCACGTCGCCCGATGAACGCCATCACCCCTTCGCCGCGACCGATCTTCACGGCCGGCAGCTCCTCCACCTCGGTGCGCTCGAGCGTGGACTCGCTCTCCGCGGCCGCCTGGCGCAGGCACTCCGCCACGCGCTCGTGCTCGAAAGGGCCGCGGCCGATCACGCCCGTGCGCTCGAGCTCGGCGCTGTCTCCCGCCACGAAGATGACCAGGTCTTCGAGCTGGTCCAGCGGGTCGAAGCCGCAGCGCTCCACCAGCGCGCGGTGCCCGGAGTCTCGGCCCGCTTCGACGATCAGCTTCTGATAGAAGATGGAGCGACGCACCGCGGGCACGTCCATGCGCAGCAGCGCGCGCGTCCCGGCGGGGGCGGTGTCCATGGTTCGCTCGGGGAGCGAGAGGTCACGCGACGTGTAGTAGATCGCCCCGCCCGCGATAGCGAGCACGGCGAGCGAGGCGAGCGCTGCTCGTTGTCCAATGAGGGTCACGGCGCGCAGGGTAGTGGGTCCCGCAAGGCTTGGCGAGCCGTCCGTGCTATCAGCGCGCCATGCCCTTCATCCCCATGAATCTGCGCGGCAAGCGTGTGCTGGCCCGGTGCAAGGCAGACGGCTCCTTCGCGGACGAGGGCGGCCGCGTGGAGATCCGCTACAGCCCGCGCGATGGCAAGGCCTACCACGCCTCGGTGCGCAACCTCGAGGCCATCCCGGGGGACACGGGGCTGCTGCCCGACGACCACTGCACCGCGCTCGCGCCCACGTCGCCCGGGGCAGCGGCGTCGGGGCCCGCCGCGAAGAAACCCGCGAGCGCGCCACGCCCGGCGGCGAAGAGCAGCGGCTCGTCGACTGGCGCCCCGCCCACGCGCCCCCAGCCCGGTGAGGTGCTGGCCTACTGCGACGGCGCGTGCAGCGGGAACCCCGGCCCCGCGGGAGTGGGCGTGGTCCTGATCTACGACGACGCTCGCTGGGAGCTCAGCGAGTACCTCGGGCAGGGCACCAACAACATCGGCGAGCTGATGGGCATCCTGCGCGCGTGCGAGCAGACACCCGACAAGACGCGCCCGCTGCGCATCTACACGGACTCCACGTACTCCATCGGCATCCTGCAGAAGGGCTGGAAGGCCAAGGCCAATCAGCAGCTGGTGGCCGACTGCAAGAAGGCGCTCGCGCAGCTCCGGACCGTCTCCCTGCACTACGTGAAGGGGCACGCGGGCATCCCGCTCAACGAAGCCGCCGACACGCTGGCCGTCAGTGCCGTGGAGCGCCGGCGCACGGTGCCCTGGACGAAGGTCTCCGGCTGAGCGCCTCAGACGAGACGGTAGATCTCGCGGATGTCGTCGAGGATCTTCTCGAACGGGATGTCGAGGTCCTTGAGCAGCCCGTTCTTCAAGTCGAAGACCCAGCCGTGGACGATGGGCAGGCCGGTGCTCTTGTAGGCCTTCTGCACGCACGCCGTCTTGATGACGTGGATGCACTGCTCTTGGACGTTCAGCTCCACCAAGCGACGGAAGCGCGCCTCATCGTCCTTGATGTTGGTCAGCTCGGAGCGATGGATGCGGTACACGTCCCGGATCTCGCGCAGCCAGCCGTTCATCAGGCCGAGGTCCTTGGGCTGCATGGCCGCCTTCACGCCGCCACACCCGTAGTGGCCGCACACGATGATGTGCTTCACGTTCAGCGCCTCGACCGCGTATTGGATCACCGAGTGCGAGTTGACGTCGGTGTTGGGGACGCAGTTCGCGATGTTGCGGTGGACGAAGACCTCACCGGGCTCGAGGCCCATGATCTGGTTCGCCGGCACGCGGCTGTCCGAGCACCCGATGTACAAGAACTCGGGGGTCTGGTCCTTGGCGAGCTTCTCGAAGTAGTCGGGCTGCTCCGCCCGCATCGCTTCGACCCACGCGCGATTCTGCGCAAAGACCCGTTCGTACATTTCCTTCGGCACAGTCGTTCTCCGTGTCACGCCTCGGGAGGAGACGCTGGTCGGTAGATGTAGCCTTGGTGCTGGAACACGCAAATGCGATCCCGTCCGTCTTCCTTGGCTTGGTACAGGGCTCGGTCGGCCGCCTTGATGAGCTGGTCCTTGCTCTTCACGTCGCGGCTCGGGTACAGCGCCACGCCCACCGAGATGGTCACCGGATAGGCCTGACCGTCCACCATCACGGGGTCGGTGCCCACGCTGCGCCACACGCGGTCGGCCACCGTGAGCGCCCCGGTGAAGTGGGTGCTCGGCAGCACCAGCAGGAACTCCTCCCCACCGTAGCGGGCCACCACGTCGATCTCGCGCACGGCCTTGCGCAGGCGCGAGGCCACCTCGGCCAGCACGCGGTCGCCCACGTGGTGGCCGAAGCTGTCGTTGAAGCCCTTGAAGTGGTCGATGTCGATCATGGCGCAGGCCAGGGGATCGCGATAGCGCTCGGCCCGCTTGAACTCTTCGTTCAGGCGCGTGTGCAGGTACCGGTAGTTGTAGAGCCCGGTCAGCTCGTCCTGCACGGCCAGCTTCTCGAGGCGCGCCTTCGCCGTGGTCACGTCGTCGTGCATCTGCTTCAGGCGCAGCATGTTGCTCACGCGCGCCAGCAGCTCGCGCTCGTCGAAGGGCTTGCACACGTAGTCGTCGGCGCCGATGCGCAGCCCCTCCACGCGGCTGTCGAGGTCCGACTTCGCGGTCACCAGCATCACCGGGACGAAGGCCTCTTGCGTCATGGTCTTCAGCAAGCGGCAGGTGTCCACGCCCGACAGGCCGGGCATGATGATGTCCAGCAGGATCAGGTCCACGCCACCGCGAGCCAAGCGGTCCACGGCGGCTTGCCCGTGCTCGGCGATCTCGACCGTGTAGCCGTTGCCCCGCAGAAGGCCGCCGACGAACTCGCGTGTGACGCGGTCATCGTCGACGACGAGGATCAGGGGGCGGGCGGGCGTTGCTTCAGTCACGTGCTCACCAGCCTATCGGATCTGCGCCTGGAACGGGGAGAGGGCTTCGCCGAGACGGCGAGACAGTCATCGAGACACGCTGTGTTACAAAATCGCCAATGTGATACAAAAAGTTCTTGCGTCCGTATCACGCTGTAGCACATTCGTTGTGTCACACGTTGTAACACGGAGAACGTCATGCAGACCCAGACCTCATCGGAAGCCCCCGCCCGCCCCCGCTCGCCTCGCTCCAGCAGCCCCTTCGCGTCGCCGTCGCCGTCGGCTTCCGCTGTCGCCGCGCAAGAGCTCCGCGCCTGGCTGACCGTGATGGATGCCGTGCTCCGCGTGGTGGAGCAGACCGCCTGGGAGGCGCGCGGCCTCGCCGCCGAGTGGGCCGCCGCAGCCCGCCAAGACCTGCTGGCCATGCAGGAGCGCCGCGACGAGCTGGCCTCCCTGCACGCCCGCCTCGCGCGCGCCACGCAGTGTGGCTGGGTGCTCACGAAGATCGCGTCGGGCTATCGCTGGCACCTCACCCGGGCCGCGTTCACCACCCGCACCAGCGCCGCGAAGGCGCTCGAGAAGCTGCACGGCAAGAACGCCGTCCGCTTCCGTGACCTGTGCATGGCGCAGGGCGGCGCCTTCTTGAAGGTGGGCCAGCTGCTCTCGGCGCGCCCGGATCTCTTGCCCAGCGTGTGGGTGGACACGCTCGCCTGCTTGCAGGACGCGGCGCCGCCGGTGCCCAGCGAAGAGATCCTCGCGCTGGTGGAGCGTGAGCTCGGCGCCCCGGTGGACGAGCTGTTCGCCAGCTTCGAGCGCGAGCCCCTCGCCGCAGCCAGCATCGGGCAGGTGCACCGCGCCGTGCTGCGTGACGGTCGCGCGGTGGCCGTGAAGGTGCAGCGCCCCGGCGTGGACGCCACCGTGGAACTCGACATGGACCTTTTGGTGATGTTCCTCGACGGCATGAAGAGCATGCTGCCGCCCACCGACTACGACACCATCGTCGGCGAGGTGCGCGCGCTGATTCGTGGCGAGCTGGACTACGCGCAGGAGCTGCATCACACGGCTCGGGCGGCGGAGTTCTTCGCCAACGACGCGCGCATCCACGCGCCGCGGCCGGTGCCCTCGCACTCGAGCGCTCGCGTGCTCACCACCGAGATGGCGCCCGGCATCAAGCTCACCACCGCGCTCGACGCGCTGCAGGCACGGGCCCAGGGCGGCGACGAGCAGGCCGAGAGCGAGCTGGCCGAGTCGCTGGGGCTGCTGCTCCAGGCGTACGTGCGGCAGATCCTCGTGGCCGGTCACTTCCAGGCGGACCCGCACCCGGGCAACCTGCTGTACGACAGCGAGCACGGGCTCACGCTGCTCGACTTCGGCTGCTCCAAGAGCATCGACGCGGACACGCGGCGCGCGTACCTGAAGCTGGTGCAGGCCTTCGTGGTGTCGGACCGCGAGACGCTGGTGGCGCAGCTCGAGGTGCTCGGGTTCCGTACCCGGAGTGGAAGCCCGGACACGCTGCTGGTGTTCGCCGACACGCTGCTCAAGGAGTTCCGCGACGCGCAGGCCAGCGGCGGCGGTATGCGCTTCAAGCGGCCGGAGGACATGCTGGAAGAGGCCAAGCGCGTGCTGGCGCAGGCCGAGGCCGACCCGGTCGAGCGCTTGCCGGAAGAGTTCGTGATGATCGCGCGCGTGTTCGGCACCATCGGCGGGCTGTTCACGCACTACGAGCCGGAGATCGACTTCGGCCGCCACGTGTTGCCCACGCTGATGAGCGCGATGGTGGCGATGTGAGACCGGGCGGGCCTTCTCTCAGCGAGGGGCCCCGACCCGAGCCATCTCAACGCGGGGCCGCCGCGATGTTCCCTCCGTCCACGGTGACCACACAGCCCGTGGTCTTCTCGGCCAGGGCGAGGTCGGTGAAGACCTGCGCCACGTCGTCCGCGCGCACCTCGACGCCCAGCAGGTTGCTCACGAAGTAGGCGTCCTCGGAGAGCCCGCGCGCCTTGGCCCGCTCGGCCACGAAGTCGGCCGGCAAGAGACCCGTGAGCACGCGGTCGGCGTTGACGGCGTTGCTGCGGATGCCCGCGTCACCGTTCTCGAGCGCGTACTGCTTCATGAGGGCGACGACAGCCGCCTTGGGCACGGCATACGGGCCGAAGTCGGGGCCGGGGTTGAAGGCCGCCTTGCTGGCGTTGAAGAGCAGGGCGCCACCCGTGCACTGACGGCGCATCACGCGCGTGGCGAGCGCGGCCACGTGCTGGTGCGCGAAGAAGTTCACCTCGAAGCTCTGGCGCAGGGTGTCGAGCCCCACCTCGTGCATGCGCCCCTGCGGAGCCACCCCCGCGTTGCTGACCACCACGTCCACGCCTCCGAACGTGCCGACGCACGCGTCCAGGGCGGCGGCCACGGCGGCGGGGTCGGTCACGTCGCACGCCTGGTGCGGGACCTTCAGCGTGGTGGCCAGTGCGGTGAGTGCAGCGGCATCGCGATCCGTGAGGAACACGTTGGCTCCCAGGCTCTGGAAGCGCTTCGCGCACGCAGCGCCGATTCCGCTGGCCGCGCCGGTGATGAACACCACCCGCGCGTCGAGCGGGCGTCCGGCCGCCTTCCCGAGCTTCGCTTGCTCGAGTGACCAGTACTCCATGTCGAACAGGTCCGCTTCGGGGAGCGGCTGGTAGTGGCCCAGCGCCTCGGCGTTCTCGAGGATCTCGGCGGTGTGCTCGTAGAGATCGGCCGCGATTCGTGCGGCGCTGGGCGTCGCCCCCGCGGTCACCACGCCCACGCCGGGGATCAGCAGCACGCGCGGATCCGGGTCCAGCGCCTTCACGGTGCGCTGCTTCGCCG
This sequence comes from uncultured Sandaracinaceae bacterium, assembly GCA_964510015.1. Taxonomy (GTDB): domain Bacteria; phylum Myxococcota_A; class Polyangia; order Polyangiales; family Houyiibacteriaceae; genus JADJJE01. The sequence continues at coordinate 1,179 of CAZEAA010000023.1, read as the reverse complement.
CCGACTCGCGCGCCACGTACTCGCGGTAGCGCGTGCGGTACTCGTCGAGGGCGCTGCGCAGCACGGCGCGCACGGCAGCCTCGTCCATGTCGGGCGTGAGGCGCAGCACCAGCGGCGTGCGCTTCGTGCGAATCACGTGGTCCGGCGTCGGCACACCGCGCGTGGCCAGGTCTTCGAGGTCTGCGCGCGAGAGCAGGCTCTCGATGGCGGGTGACGTGCGCCGCTGCAGCACGAAGCGCGGCGCGCTGCCCCGCTCACGAGATCCTTGGACACCCGACAGCTCGCCTCGCAGGATGGGCGCGAGGGCGACGTAGTCGAGCGGCTTCGGAACCTTGCGCGCCACGTTGTCGCCCAGCGCCGCAACCCGCGTGGCGAGGAAGCGCTCGGCCTTGTCCACGGCGGCGATGTGCCGCTCGTAGCTCTCGCGCGCGGAGGCGCCGTAGGTGAAGAGCCCGTGGTTCAGCAGCACCAGACCCTCGGCGTGCGGGTGCGCCGCGGCCACGTCGGCGGCCAGCTTGGCCAGCGCGAAGCCAGGCATCACATAAGGGACGATGGCCAGCGTGTCGCCGAACACCTCGCGGCACAGGTCCGCGGAGTTGGGCTGGTTGGCGATGGCCAGCACCGCGTCGGCGTGCGAGTGGTCGATGAAGGTGGCCGGCAGGAAGGCGTGCAGCAGCGTCTCCACGGACGGGTTCGGCGCGCTCGCGTCCAGCAGCCGCGTGCGCTGCGCGTTCACCATGTCCTCGTCGCTCAGCGCGTCGCGTTCGCGCAGGCGCGCCAGCGAGTCCAGGCGCACGGCAGGCAGCCCGCGTGGCTCGAGCGTGTCGAGGTCCCAGCCGCGGCCCTTCACGCACAGCACGTCCACCAACGCCCCGGTGTCGTCGCGCAGCAGCGTCTTCACCGACGTGTTGCCGCCGCCGTGCAGCACCAGCGAGCCGTCGCTCCCCAACAGGCGCGACGTGTACACCCGCAGGGCGATGTCCTCGTTGCAGCCGGGGGTGTGCGCGTAGCGCGCGATGTAGTCGTTGGCGTCGGTGTCGGTGTAGCGGCTCTTCACGGGGCGCAGCCTACCACTCGGGATGCATGGGCCCCAGCGCGGGCAGCTGCCGGTTGGGCGAGGCCTGCTACGCTCCCGCGCCATGAGCCAGTTCCAGCCCGAGAGCGCCGGCCAACACCCGC